>NZ_CP016808.1:3090000-3285000 GCF_002741035.1 Paenibacillus sp. BIHB 4019
GCGGCACCAAGACGCCCACCTCGTAGTCAACGCTCCAACATGGATAGCGCAGCTGCTGGCAGAGGTAGAGAGGCTGCAACAGGAACGCGACGGGGAACGGAATTGGCGCGAAGATGTCCAAGCGTATAACCTCAAGCTTGCTGGGATGATAGCTGAGGAGCATTCAGTCAACGCCGCGCTGCAAGAGGCACATGAGCGTGAAATAGCTGTCGTCAGGGCCGAGAACGCCACGCAGCTTGTTACAGCGGCTGAGGAGATACGCGAGCTGCAGGAAGTGCGGGAAACATTAAAAGAAGCCGTGACTGCCTTAGTTGAGAATGGTCGCATAGATAGAGCGAAAGAAGAAGCGTGGAAACAATCGGTTGAAAGCGAGGCTCGCAGACTTAGTAAATCCAACACCGCGCTGCTGGAAGGGATGAGGTTTTACGCCACCGAGAGGAATTACATTTTTCCATGGGGATCGGTTGTACAGGACGCAGGCCAGCGAGCTCGCGATCTGTTAGCCCTATACGGGGGTAAGGGGGATACAGAAACATGACTCCTGAAAGTGTAAGAAAACATGTCGAAGCTCAAACAGAAGAGTTAAAAAGACACATAGATGCAGAATTATCCAAAATCCCTCATGAAGATCAGTGGAGGCGCGCTTTATCTGAAGTGTTTTCAGAAATTCCAAACGAAAGTCAATGGAGAGCATCCATTAACGAAGTTTTTGGAGGAAATACTTCATCAAAAGGAGCAGATATGAAAATTAATGAACAAGGTAAGCGGCAAATTATGATCATGCATTGGACGGATTACTTTAGATATTTTCCGATGGCGCTGGAGACTTTGTTCAGGAGGCGTAAATGATGGAGTATAAAAACAAATATCAAGACGGTCAGAAAGTTAGGTTATTGTTTACGAGTGAAATTGTCACGGTTGACGAATGGTCGTACACACCTAGTTTGAGGAGTTATACCTATACGATTATTGAGCATCCAGGTACTTTTTACTTTGAAAGAGAGTTAGAAGAATCAAATTAAATAATATACAGCCCTCGCTGATTCGGGGGCCAAGAAGAAAATACTAGGAGGCACAAGGTGGTGTAAGTGTGGCGTACATCGGTTTAGATCGGGGCATCGTAGACCACTGGATATACCAAGATGCGGAATATTTCAAGGTGTGGTTTGAGATGTTGCACCGAGCGAGGTTCGCAAAAGAGCCTCATATTGAGCTAGTGGATGGCGAAATGGTGACCGTCAATTACAGCGAATTTATCTATGGACGCATCAAATGGAGCCAACGTTTGAAGGTCAGCGAACAGCGATTAAGGACGTTAATTAAGAAGCTGAAAACAGACGAAATGATAGAGGTCGTTTCGGAGCATCGAAAGTGCACTCTATATAGAATCAAAAATTACGCAAAATTCAACCAGCAGAGCAACCAGCAGGAAACACAGGTATATCAAGGTTTTGAACAACATGTCAACCAGCAGAGCAACCAATCATCAACCAGCAGTCAACCAGCAGTCAACCACGAGTCAACCACGAAAGAAGAAGGTAGTAATAAAGAGAAGAATGTAAAGAAGGAAAAGAAAGATAAAAAAGAATATGTCGATTACGTTTTCCTGACGGAAACCGAATACGCAAAACTCACTGAATTATTGGGCGAGGATGAACGGGATAATTATTTTCTAAGATTCGCCTCATGGATAAGCGGACAAACAAAACGAGTCCAACAAAATAGAAGTGCTTACCTAACAATTCTCAACTGGCACAAAGAAAGTCAGCAGAGCAAACCGAAGCCAGTTTTCCAACAGCAATTATCCGGTTATCAGAAAACTAAAAGTAGGCTAGACCAAATGCTAGCCGAGGAGGAGGCGAAGAAAGATGGAGCGCGAGGATATAATCCGACTGGTACGGATACTTTCCGCTAACTATCGCAAATGGCCCGAGGAAGGGAAAGAAGACGACACCGTAACCCTTTGGGAAATGATGCTTGATGATTTGCCATTAAATGTGGCACAGCAAGCCGTGAAATACCATTTGAGCAAATCAGTGTTTCCTCCGACTGTTGCAGACATCAGGGAAGCTGCGGCAAAGGTTTCATCTCCTCGCGCTCTCGATTGGATTGAAGCGTGGGAGAAAATCAGCACAGCCATTCGAAAGTTTGGATATTATCGGGAAAAAGAAGGCATGGAGTCGCTGCCAGATGAAGTGTCAAGAATGGCGAAACAATTCACTTGGCGAGAACTTTGTCTGAATGAGAACATTGACACCTTGCGAGCTCAGTTTAGGATGGCTTGGGAAACTCAGTTGAAAAGGAATCATGAGCAAAACATTTTGCCTGTTGGGCTGATGGACGCGCTTGAATCACCAGAATTAGTTAAGAGGTTGTTGTGATATGGATAAGCCGGAGCTAATAAGCAGATTGGATGCAGCGCAGCATTACCTAAGTCGATGTGATTTGACGAAGGACCAGCGAGCGAAAGCCGAGAAAAGGCGCAACGAACTAAGCGAATCTCTGAAAAATCTGGAATGTTCTGACGAAAGAGTCGTGAAATCCATATCAGCGATAAGAGATTTGCTAAAAATCAAGGCTTGAAGGGTATAAACCTAAGGGGGGAGATGTGGAATGAATTGGGAACAAGTGATGGGGCTAGAATCAGGAATTGAAACGGATGTTTTAATCGCGGAAATGATTTTCGGATTAGAAGTAGATGCTAGGTTCAGTATCCACCTAAAAGACGGGGTGTGGGAACCGTTGTCAAAATACTCATCCGATATTTCTGCAGCTTGGCTGGTAGTCCAACATTTTGTGCAGCGAGATTGCGAGGTAGATGTTAGATACAGCGGCGAATGGGAGTGCTCAATTGATACTCCCAGCATCAGTTCCACCGGCAGCGGTAATGCAGCGCCAACTGCAATATGCAGGGCAGCACTATTAATAACGACCATAAGGGGGTAACGACATGAAACACGGAAGAGCTCGCACAAGCAGATCGGCAACGGTGGAGTTCAAGCGGAAGACGCAGGCGCTAAAGTCTAAAGAGGAGCAGGAGCGCGAAAAAGCATCGCTCAGGACTTACTTCATTGGCGGGGGAGACGACATCGCATGAAAATAACCGTAGATATAGCCCCGATGGGCGCGGTGCGGATGACTCAGCGGAGCAAATTTACGAGCGCAGCAGCTCAGCGGTACCTCAATTACAAAAGGTTGATAGGGTACACGGTTAAAAACCACATCAAGACCGCCATAAATGGCCCCGTAAGCGTTCGGATGCGATTTTACTACCCGATACCGCAAAGTTTTACAAAGGCGCAGAAACAGGCAGCTAGGGACGGCAGCAAGCGTCCGGTAGTGAAGCCTGATATCGACAACGTGGTAAAGGGGTGTTTCGACGCGCTTAACAAGATCGCGTGGACGGATGACAATCACGTTGTCGAGGAGTCCAGCAGCAAATGGTATAGCGATAGGCCGCGCATTGAGATTGAGATCGAGGAGTTGGGCGCATGACGCTGCAAACCGAGCGCGACGTCTTACAACGCAAACTGGATTGGCTGGGGGTGCGCTCGACCGGATATGAGAGAATAGAAAAGCGCATCAAAGAGATAGATAGAGAGCTAGGACAGTCACATGCGCTGTTTAAGCCTCCACGATGACCGTAACGGCGTTTAAATGTGTTGGTTGGACAAATATGTGTCTAGTAATTAAAGTTCGTTAGAAATCAATTTGAGAGGTTTGGAGGTGGAGTTGCAGTTATGAAAATAACGATAGAGCGAAACGAAAAAGGTCTGAATATCGAATTAGGAACTACTGAATGGGATCATTACGAGGTAATCGGCATGCTGGAAATGGCGAAGGTCACGGTTCAAAAGGAAGTTGAAAGGTTGGTTAAGGAGCGGGCGGTGACAAGGCAATGAAAAGAAAATTCACTATCTGTCGGTATGTCAGTAACATGGTCAAAAGTGACTTAATTAATAAGATGTAAAAACGCCGTAAACCCTTGATAACAATGGATTTATAACGTTTTTTAAGGTATAATATAGCTAGATAAATATGACTACGGAGCGTGTTGTCAAATGGAAAATTTGCAGAATGAATTGACCGAATTGCAAACAAAAGAAGCGACATTATCGGCAGAATGGGAACAGATTAACAGTGAGCCAAACGTTAACGTGAGCAGATTTAACGAGGTGAGTTCGCAGCTTAATACAGTTCGTGATCAAATCAAGGAAAAGCAGGGCGAAATTGAGCGCCAGAGAGGCACGCAGTTTGACAACATTTCTGTTGGGGGATATCCGTTCACGCTCCGGGAATTATGCGCCAGTGAAGATGATTACCGGATATTGTCTGGGTGGCTGCAAGGATATGTAGGCGATATGTCGAGTGCTCATGAGGCTGTTGTATCTAGCTTGCATTCGGAAGTGGCCGCGCTTAAATCTGACGTTTCGGAAATGGAAGCTGTACGCAGCAATAATTTTGACCTTGAATTACGCTGCAAAGATATCGAATCGAAGCGTGATGCAGCTGCTGCGGAGTTGGAAGCGGCGCAGGAAGAATTGAAACGACTTAATGCGGACAATAATGCATTGCGTATGCAAATAGAGTCTGTGAATAAGCCAGTTTCCACGAATCTCACAGGCGATCTGGAAGAAAGGGCTAAAAAACGGCATAACGCTAAGCCTGGTATTTACAACAAACGATGGGTAGATGAGATTCGTCAAACGCATTACGTAGCGACTCTTTTGGAGACTGGCGAAGAAATCACGTTCGGATACCTCGAAGCCGGTAAGTACCGGGAGGTAACCGCGGAGGAAGTAGAACGATTTCGGGCCGAGGAAGAGACGAAACGACTTGAAGCAGAAGCTGCAGCCGTCGCTGTGGAAGAAGCTGTTCCAGATAGCCCATTGGTAGATTACCCTAAACCGCCAGCGTTACCCAGTGACGGACTGGAAGTGGATGAACACGCCGCTGTACCAACGGGCGATGGAACGGATTTTGAAACAGAAGTGAAGCGCCGTTTAGCAATGCTGGAACTGCATGTATTTGGGCGGTCGGAAGTTGCATGATATGGGACTGCAACGATTGTTTTAAACAATTCACTCAATGTCCATGCTGCGACCATGAATTTTGCGATGGTTGCGGCAAGACGGTGAGAGATGCGGACGCAGAGTCGGAAGATAGTAATTAACCACATATCAGAGCGTTCCTATACGGGGCGCTCTAAAGAGGTGAACACAATGGGTCGCGAGAACGTGACAGAGCTCCTTAAAAATTATCCGAGCTATAAATACGCAGTACGTCAGTTTGAAAGACATCAGCCGAGTGCATCAGCTGGCATAGCTAATTATAGCGGAATGTCTGGGGGATCAGGAGCGCCAGAAAGATTCTTCGAGATGGTCGGCAAGCCTGCTGATATGGGCCATACAAGCTACAATGACAGGATAGACTATCTGAAATACTCCGATGTAATCAAGGACATTGACGGAGCGCTAGACACGCTAACGGACGAAGAAAGAAGCGTTGTGTTGCTGAAATGGATTGAAGGAGTATCGCTCAAAGATATATCCGAACGGAAAAGGTATAGCGTGGAGACGGTCAAGCGCAATCATAAAAGGGCACTGGAAAAGCTGAGCATCTGTTTCCGCTTCATCCGTCCGCCGCAGATAGAAGATATACACGCGCCTGGTTCTCAGCATCATCGTTACCCCGAAAAGGACGGAATGACACTTTTCTGACACTAAAGTTTAACCTTTATTGACACTTACAACATGTTAAAATCCTTATATAGACAGCTGTGATGAATGAATCTTGATGATCACGGGGCATTTACGCAGCTGTTTAATTAGCACAATAATGACTGGTATATCCCAACGAACCCAATCCGTTGGATATCATAAATTTGGATCGATCAATCCTTGGAGAGTCCGAAAGGGCTCTTTTTGCTTTGTGGAGGTATCGCATGAGACGACATAGTTGCTATAACTGCGGAGGCAGGATAGACCACCAAGGATACTGCGACACATGCACAAACGCCACGTACAAATGCGATGATTGCGGCACGCGGCTGAAACCGCCACATTACGGGCGAAGGTATTGCGAGGACTGCGACATCATACGACGTAAATGCACGGTATGTGGCGAGGTGACAGCACGTAATGAGTTATGGGTCAGTTATAAGCAAGTAGGGGATAAACATATTTGGTCTCAAGGTCATAAGGATTGTGTTTGGAGGTGGGCGGATTGCGAATAGCTTATACTCTGCCGACTCATAACGTATTGGCATGGAAAGCGCAATCGATGGTCAACACAGATGCGGATGAGGGCTTAGATGTTGAGGAGTTGCTGAACACAATAACTTTTAGAGGATGAGGTGATAGCATGGCATTGTCAGATAAGCACAGAAGATTTGCTGATGAGTACCTAAAAGACATGAATGGAGCAGCAGCTTATCTGCGTGCTGGATATAATTGCACGGAGAGTGCTGCAAGGGTAAATGCTTCAAAGTTACTAACAAATGCTAACATTTCGGCTTATATTGCTACAAAACAAGAGGAAATTGCTAAGGAATCAGGAATTTCGGTTAAATGGGTGCTGGATAACCTGAAATATGTAGCAGAACGTTGTTTGACTCCTGAGCCGATGGTCGATAGAGAAGGAAATATTATCGAATGGCGCTTTGACTCATCGGGGGCGAACAAGGCTCTGGAAACGATAGGTAAGCACTTGGGAATGTTCAAGGAGAAGATCGAGCATTCTGGCGCCATAGCTCACACCCATAAACATGATCTGAAAAAGCTCAGTGCAAAGGAGTTGGCGCAGCTTGAACAGATTATTGGAAAATCTGCCGACACTGGATGAGGTGCGAGCTGCTAGGGCCTATGTCGACTTTAGCTACTTTGTCGACTATGACAGCGAAGGTCGGGACCGCGAAGGAAAACACCTTGACGTGCTGGATGAGACGCTTGTCAAAGTCTCGTTAGGCGAGCTTAAGCGAGTGATTGTCACTATGCCACCGCGACATGGTAAGAGCGAGCGAGTAAGCAAAAAGTTCCCTGCATGGCATATAGGACGCAACCCAACGGACGAAATCATTCTAGCCTCGTACTCGGTTGATCTGAGTCGGGGCTTTTCTCGTATTGCTAGGGATACGCTAACCACGAATAAAGTCGTATTTGATGTGGGGGTTGATCCTGCTAATCAATCGGCTGAGTCGTGGGGTATCGATGGTTACCGAGGCGGAGTTACAGCTGCAGGTGTCGGCGGTGCTATTACGGGTAAGGGTGCGAAGATAGCGATCATAGATGATCCGGTCAAGAATGCGGAGGAAGCCAATTCAGAGGTTATGCGTGAGAAGGTTTGGGATTGGTACCAATCGACCTTGTACACTCGCTTGACGCCTGATGGGCGTATCATAGTCGTTATGACGCGTTGGCATGAGGATGATTTAGTCGGTCGGCTCTTGAAAAAAGAGTCAGACGAGATCAAGGAAGGCACTCACAAGGGGGAACAGTGGACGGTCATCAACTTCCCAGCAATTGCAGAAGATGACGATTTTCTTGGCAGAATAGAAGGCGAACCGTTGTGGCCTGAATTCGGTTTCGATGCGCACCGCCTGGAGCAAATCAAATCAGATGTTGGTTCGTACGTTTTCAATGCCCTGTATCAGCAACGGCCGTCAGCTGCAGGCGGAACAATATTCAAGCGCGAGTATTTCCGATACTTCCGCGAGGAATTGATCGGGAATATGCCGTACATCGTAGTTGGTGAAAAGAGGTATCGCAAGCATGACCTATGGTCGTTTCAGACGGTGGATACGGCGAACAGCGAAAAGACGATTAATGATCCCTTTGTGGTGAGCACATGGTATGTGACGCCATCGAGGGATTTACTTTTGTACGACGTATATCGAACGCACATAACAGGACCGGATCAGAAACCGTTAATGCGTCAAATGATTAATCGTTTCCGTCCGCGCTTCCAAGCAATTGAGGATAAGACATTCGGCACCAACCTCATACAGGAATGCAAGCGTGAAGGAATGACCGTCCGCGCCGTTAAGGTGGACAAGGATAAGGTCACTAGATCGCTTGTCATAGCTGCTAGATACGAGGTAGGTATGGTTTATCACCGCGAAGATGCGCAATGGCTCACAGATTACGAGGATGAGCTATTAAGCTTCCCGCGAGGCAAGCACGATGATCAGGTTGATACAGCTTCAATGGCTGGAGAGATAGTCCACACGCTGCCGCCAAGCACCATGGAAGAACGGAAGGTGTCGAGGTCAGACAGATTCGACAACGACAACGACGAAGAAGAACGAGAACAATCAAATTCATTTTGGTGAGGTGGAAGTTATGAAATTAAGCGAACTGCATGAATGGTTAGGAAAATACCCTAGAACAACAGTAAGTGGTGAGTCTTTGGGTTGCGATGATGTTAGCGTTAGAAGTAAAACAGAGGATGCTGAATTTATCGAGATGTTTCCGGGTGAAGGGGTAGGAAGTGCTGAGCTAATTGAGGCCCACTTCAAAAAAATAAAGAAATTAATTTCGGAAAGAGATGGTCAAGTAGTATACGTAAGGTTGATGACTAATCTTGTATCCATCTTAGATAGCGATGGAGAAATTGAAGGTTATTCAATGAGGACAAGATTGCAGTTCGGTAATCCTGAACTCTGTATTACTGAGAAGCAATTTCGTCATCTTGAATCGATAAAGCAAAGATCGGTGATGAACCATGAGTAACATCATATTCCTAACGTCTAGCGCTATGTTCTGCATGTCTGTCATCAGCTTTATCTCATACAAGATCATAATCGCCCAGCAGCGCACCATAAACGCGCTGACAGACAAGTTAATGTCCAAGGATTATTCGGAGTACAAGCGATTTGAGCGGCATGCAGATCGAGATAATCAGCCGCAGCGCAAACCGTTAAGTTATTACGATGATCCAAGTATTGAGACAGATGAGGTGCAGTGATGCGCCTTATTTTTATTTAGGGGGTGAGTGAGTGGCAGCGATAATTGATAAGGCGAAAGAAAAGTTCGCGGGTATATTCGGAGCATCGGATACGGCTGAGAAAGAGCCTATCAATACGCCAGAGCAGCAAAAGCTTGTTGGCATGGCGGTTAATGACTACCAGTATTTCAAGAGCGAGCGGCAGCGTCATGAGCCTATCTGGCGTCAGGAGCAGCGATTCTACCGCGGTGATCACTGGTTCGGGCTGCGTCCGGAAGAAGTGACTAAGCGGAGACCGAACAGCGTGGACAACATAGCTTGGAGCCAAGTGGAGAGCATTACAGCAAAGCTTTGTTCGTGGATGCCTTATCCAGAGTTTGAGCCGCAGGAACAGAACGACGAGCAGAAGGCGCAGGAGCTCACTACATTCATGCCGCATGAATTGAAGTGCATCAGGTTCCAACAGAAACATATACGAGCTGTGCGGCGCATGGTCATACACGGGCCGCTAATCTATAAGACGCCTTACGATCCAACGATTGAAGGCGGATCTGGCATGTATCGGTACATCGGTCAAAACGACATCATCCCTGTTGATTTGGGAACATTCTTCCCTGATCCGCGCATAAGGGATTTCATCGATATGCAAAAAGGCGCAGCTCACATGTTCCATTTCCGCAAGACAATGGAGTATTTCAAGCAGCGTTGGCCTAAACAGGGTCGCAAGGTACAACCTGACCAAGACCAGGATGACGTGTACATTTACGACCAGGACGAATACTCGACGCGTAACTTCAATGCAGACCGTACCGCTGGAGATGGCACGAGTGACATTCAGACGGCTGGTTTAATCGAATACTGGTACCGTGGCAAACCGAAGCTCATGACCAAGGAAGATAAGGATATGTTCACTGAAATGGCGCAGGATAGGCTTATGGAGGGCAAAGACCCTGCTGAGGCAATAGCCAAATCAGAAGGGAAAATGAACGGCATACACTGCCTGTACATCACTTCTGGCGGCGTGTTCTTGGAGCACAAGTCCTACGTTTATGACCATGGTTGCTTTCCAATCGTAGCTCGCACGCTTTTCCCTGATGAGGATAACCCATGGGGCAAGGGTTATATGCGGGATATGATCAAACCTCAGATCATGCTCAATAAGTTTGCTGAGCTTTCCGTTGAAACAATGGCTAAACAAGGAACTTCGGGAGTTATGTATGAGACTGGAGCGATACAGCGGCCAGAAAAGTTTCGACAGCAGCGTGCTGAAAGTGGCTACATGATCGAGGTTGAAGACCTCAACCGGATCAAGGAAATGCAAGGAGTCAATGTTCCTAACACAATATTTAACCTGCTAGAGTATTACAAAGAAATGCTGCAAAAGATACCCGGTCAATTTGATTCGGCAAATGGTCAGGCAAATGCCAATGTTAAATCAGGCGAACAAGCAAAGGCGTTGATATCGGCAGCTAACAACCGACTCATCGTAGCTACTGAGCTTATCGAGGATGCACTGAGCGAGGTTTTCGAGCAGTATATCTACAACATGGCCCAGTTTTACACGACTGAGCGTATAGCGCGTGTGACGGGTAAATCCGTGAAGTTTAGTCGTGACAGCATGATCAGCACCATGCCGGCAGAAGCATCGATACAGAACGCTGAAACTGGTGAGGAATCGACTATACAGGTGCAAGAGGAATACGTACCTAAGTTTGACATAAACGTCAAAATCGGAGTTGAAAAGCCTACGGATCGTGAGTATTACATCCAAACGGCGTTCAACCTTTTTAATATGATCAATCCAATGACGGGATTGCCAATGATTGATGCCAAGGCCGTGCAGTATACGGTCGAGAATGGGCGCATGGAGCCATTCTCTATCATCGACGAGCGCATGAATACAGAGGCACAAATTAAGCAGCAGATGGATCAGCAGCAGCAACAGATCGAGCAGCTGAGCCAGCAACTTCAACAGATGCAGAAACAACTTGGTCAGGTTGACGCTGTGAAGCAGCAGACAGACGCCGCTAAGATCGAGACGGACCAATACAAAGCGCAAACAGAGCGCATGCGAGCGGAAGGCGATTATGCTCTTAATTCAGATAAAATGGCTCAAGCACAGCAGCAAACTCAATTTGGGAACGTGATGCAAATAGCACAAGCGCAAAACAATAGAACGTAGGGCATTGGCTGAGACGCTAATGCCCTTTTAATTTACTTACCCCTAGCCCCAGCCATAGGGCATTCGATAAGGAGGCAATACCCATGAGTGAGGAATCCGGCAGCCAAACCGTAACCGAACAGCAAGACGATCACCAAACCGCTATATCGGACGCATTCTCTGCTTTTGGATTGGATACGCCATCCGAAGCAGCAGCGCCAGAAAACGAACAAGCTGAAATGAGCGAACCTCCTGCCATAGAGGAAGCGCCAGCAGCTAAAACCATTAAGGTTAAGCACAACAAGGAAGAAATCGAAGTTGACATAAGCGACGATAAGCTTCCTGAATATGTGCAAAAGGCTCTAGCCTTGGACAAGGAGCGCAGCAAGAAGACTGAGCTTGAAAAGAGTCTCGAACGAGCAGCCAAACTCAACGGGTTTGACAAGACTGAGGACTATCTCGCTAACCTTGACCAGCTTGAGCAACAGGCCAAGCAACGGCAACAAGATCAATTCAAGGATTTGCACGATCAGCTACGTGAGGAAGCCGAATATGCGGGTATTGACCCTGAAAAACTCGATGCCTTCCTCGATGCTCACCCATTACTGCAAGAGGCTAATAAGGCCATTGCAGAGCGTCAGAGGGCAGATGAAGAACGGTCACTGCAAGTAGCACAGCAAGCGGAGATTGCTAAGTGGGGGGAACTGTTTACTGCATACCCTGATTTAGTCGTTCCCGAAGACGGTGTTGCTCCTGATTGGCTAACTCCTGACATGTCCGATCGTATCGAGCGTGGATATGACCCGAAAGATGCCTATGAACTAGCTCATCGCAATACCATTACAGCGCAAACGAGAAAGCAAGCTGAACAGAAAGCAATTAAAGATCAACGGCTAGGGTTGCGCGCCCAGGTCGAAATACAGTCGAGCGGGGAACCCGAGGCAGAAGTGCCTACGGAACTCAGCACGGCTTTTTCTTTGTTTGGATTAGATCCGAAAGCAGCTAAAAAATACGTTAAAAAGTGAGGTCATGACAAATGCCACAGGGATTTAAGTTTGCATTTAACGATTATGGAGCGCCTGAACGCCGAGTAAGTCACATTCTGGCGACGAATTCAGAGGCTTTTGCACAGGGGCAAGCGGTAAAACTTGCTGCAGGTAGATGGACAGCAGCTACAAATGGAGCAAACCTTGCTGGTTTTGCTAATCAAACGTTGGCGGCCGGCACCAATCAAGCGCTTGAAGTGGTTATTGCCCGCGAAGGGGACTGGTTCGATGCTCCTTATACTGGAACGCCAGATGTTGGCTTTATTGTTGGCGTTGAAACTGCGGACATTGCTGTAAATGGCCTGTCTGTACTAGCTTCCGATATCACTGGCGGACCATTTTCTGTGCTCGAAATCAACACAAATAAAGCAACGTGCCGCGTTAAAGTCAAAAAACGCGTGTTCGGATAAGGGGGAAATATAGATGCAAACGAAACTGCAATGGAATCGCAATGTGCTCGAGCCTGTTTTTCGAGAGCTTTACATTCGTGAAATGGAGAATAAAAAGGACTTCATTCCTTTGATGTTTGATGTCCAAAGCTCCAGCAAAGACACTGAAAGCATCGAAATGATCGGCGGCGAGGGCCTCATGGAAGAGTGGGGCATGTCGAACAATCAGGTTTTCTATGCTGATATTGATGAATTGTGGCAGAAGTATTTCACGCATAAAAAATACTCTCTTGGTCGCGAGATTGACCGGGACCTTGTTGATGATTTGAAGCTTACAGCAATCCGTGACCGCATCCGCGGGCTGGCTGATGCCGTATGGAAAACGGAACAAATGCAGGGGGCGCAATGGTTTATCAATGGTGACAAGACGACGACTGCTCTAGATTATCGCGGTCGCACGTACAATGCTCAATTGCCTGACGGAAAAGCTTTGTTCGCTACAGATCACCCGTATAGCCCTACAAACGCAGTGGATGTTCAGTCGAACAAAGGCACTACTGAGTTATCCATTGATGCTTGGGATGCAACGGCGGTCGCCATGCAAGAGTGGAAGGATGATCGGGGAAATCTTCTGGCTGTTGTGCCTAACATGCTGTTTGTTGCTCCATACAATGCACGCGCAGCTTTCCAGATTGCGGGTATTCCGGGCAAGGGCCAAGGATATGAGCCAGGATCTGCTGATCACAACATCAACATTTATGAAGGGGACATTACAGTTGTTGTAAACCCATTCTTCACCAACCGCAAAGCATGGGTAGCAGCTGATAAAACGCGCATGATGAACGCTCAAAAATGGTTTAACCGTCGTAAAGCGGAAAACGGCAGCATTACCGACTTTGACACAGAGGTTACGAAGTACAAGGTTGTGAAACGTTGCTCGTTTGGCGCTATCGACTGGACTTGGGGTTACGGTCAATACCCAGTATAAGGAGGGCTTTGGATGCCACCAGTTAAAAAAGGAACTCATTCCGAGGCCATTGGTATTAAGAAACTCGGATCAGCTCCCGTTGATTATATGACAAATCTAATTTCCGTTTCTGTTACCATAGACCCTGCTTCGATGGCTACTGTAACAGGCGCACTGACTGCTGGAATCACGGCAACAGGAGCTGCTCTAGGTGATAGAGTGGCTCTATTTCCTCCTCCGCAAGATACGCAGGGTATCACATATTTCGGGTACGTATCAGCTGCGAACACCGTTAGAATATCGTTCTTTAACCCAACTGCTGGCACCATTGATCTGGCTTCGGGTGAATGGACTATTCATGTGATTAGGAAGTGATGTGATCCTATGGAAAAACAAAGAGTAGGGTTCGAAACGGGTGGAGCCAAGCCGAAACGCAAGGCTCCATACACGCCAAAGCATCGCATTACGAAAGACATGGAAGATAGTCAGCGAGCTGGTTCGGAGCGTTGGAACTTATTCGTCGATATCCTGCAAGAAAACGGACTGATGGAAGAGAAGTAGAGGGGCATCCTAGCCCCTCTTTTTTTATATGGAGGTATTTATGTACAGAACTGAATTAGACGCCCTGAACGCGCTTGTATTAGAGCAGAGACGCACAAATGATTTACTTGAGCAGTTACTTGAAAGGGGGAAATTGAATGATCAGGGACCTGAATTATCGCGTCGTAAGACTCGCAGTTCCTAGCGGAGCCAATACTACAAGTTCATATGCAGACATCAAGAATGCTTCGCTAATATCCTTTAGGATCCCGGCAGGATATGATGGCGGAGCTATAACAATCCAAGCGTCCGATATTGAAAGTGGAACGTTTGTGGACGTCTATGATTCAGCCGGCAATCTATTAACTGTGCCAGTTGGAGGAGCGGACAGGGTCGTTTCTCTAACGGGAGCATTCCTGCAGGCGGTATCATCCTTGCGTTTTATTAAACTTAAATGCGCATCCAATGTGGGGGCGAACCGTGAAATTGTTTTGATTGGCAAGGGGTGATTATATGCTCGAATTAATACCAGTTATTTTTGCGAATGATTCAGGTGGGGTAACGCCAGTCAACCCGCTAATCAGCGATAGTTTCGACAGAGCAGATAGCGCTTCATCTCTAGGTAATGCCGATACAGGGCAAACGTGGACGGTGCACACTGGCACATGGGGCATACAGGGGCAACGAGCATATACACCATCAGGAACCGAAAACTATGCAACTATTGATTCGGGTATCGTCGATTACAGAGCAGAGGTTACGCTGTCTGTGCGCGTCAATAGGTCCGGTCTGGTGTTCAGGTTTCTTGACTCGGCTAACTACTACCGGTTCGTGCTCAGCTCAACGACCGTTTTCCTGCAGCGCAGGCTGCTGGGAGTGACTACATCACTATCATCATTCACTGTCACGCCTGCTGATGGAGATGTGCTGCGTGTTGTGCTCAACGGCATGAACATTATGGCTTACTACAACGGTGAGCTTAAGGCCAACGTCAACGATATAACTTTTCTGCTACCCACTCGCGTGGGTATGGAATCGGCTGGTAGCAGCTGCCGGCTAGATAATTTTAAGGTGGAGGTGTAGTCATATGATTATTACAGTGCCAAAGATCGGTACAGGAACGGATGATGACCCATTTCGTCCGGAATATGATGGTAATTGGGAGCTTGTAGAAGAACGAGAAACAGAGTTTGATATTCGCGTGTTATAAGGCGGTGGAAATATGCTGGTGCAGGAAGTTGTAGACGAAATAATCGAAAAGCTGCCGAACAATACGCTGTCCGTGCAGTCCATTTTGCGTAAAATCACTGCCGTGCGTGATAATCTCATCCGTAATTACGGAGGTTCGCAGCAGCAGGCAGAGGCGGTTGTATCGACCATGGACTTGCTGGATGGACAGTCGCAATACCCGCTGCCGTGTCCTCCTGGTAATGTCGTGGAGGTAGAGGTCAAAGGGCTACATTCCACTCCTCCAAACGATTGCTGGACCCGTATCCCAGTAAGGCAATTCAATGAGTCCGATTATGGACCGTATTACTATTTTCTGAGCGGTACGATCAGTTTAGTACCAAGTCCTTGCGCAGACGTCACGCAGGGACTGAAAATCTTCCACACGCCAGTGCGAGCGCCGCTGGGCACGGGCGATTTGAATGGACCGACAGGATTTGATCCGAATTACGACATGGTGCTGGTATACGGCGTAATGAGAGAAGCTACAACGGGCGCTGAGAGCGAGCAATACGACATCAAGTACAAACAATGGGAACGAGATTACAAGGTCGCAAATAGCAGTTATGCGCACTTCGTGATAAAGGAAGGGTGGTAGTTCCATGGTTTTAGATCCTTATCCGTGGGCAGGAAAAAACACAAATACCAGCAATAGAATTGCAGGTCAATCTGAATCGACATATAAGAACTACGAAAAGATCAAAAGGTTTGAGGATGTCGGTTACTTTTTGTTGTATTACGTAGTCAGCGGCGGCATAGCAACACCAAACATCACTAGAAATGACATGCTAGATGTGACAGACATTGTAGTCTCTCTAAACGACGATATCATGGCCCGTGATGGTGCGATATTTCAAACGGTTATTCCTAGCACGACATACTATCTTGATTTTTCGAAAGATGGTGATTGGACTTGGGATACTGTGCATCCTATTGGTTTAGTAAACATGGATTACTTAACTATTGCAGAAGTCACAACAGATGTTTCGGGGCTGGTCAGTACCATTATAGATACTCGAACTGCAGTTGGTGGATTTCGCCTGAAAGATGAATACGGCCTAGATCAATACATGGAAAAAGGCAGCATCGTGTACAACGTAAAGGATTATAATGCGGTCGGCAGTGGATTAGCTGATGATACGACGGCAATCACTACTGCGATTCAAGCCGCCGTTTCTGCTGGTGGCGGAATTGTTTACTCGCCCACAGGTAGCTATCGCTTAACCTCAAATATCACAGTGCCGTCAAATGTGACAGTGTGGTTTTCGGATGGTGCTGTATGGACTGCCGATACGGGTGTGACAATCACCATTAACGGCACAATCGATGCAAGCATGAGCCGCATATTTGCTGGTGCTGGAACTATTAACGGATCGATAAAAAACGATGTAGTCTATCCCCAATGGTGGGGAGCGGTTGCGGATGGCGTTACCGATGCAACAAAATCCATCCAAGCTGCTTTAAACACAAAATGCAAAGTCGTGCTACCGTACACTGATTTGGGATACAAAGTTACTGTGGGAGCCATTTTCCTTTTCGACGGCTCGCATATCGAGGGTATCAACCAAGTGACGATACGCTGCACGTCGACATACCTGTTTTTGGTGCAGGCTGTCGGGTATACGATAAGTAATCTTAAAATCGACATGACGGGCGCTCCAGTTAGTTCCATGGCAATTAGATTAGTTACGGCAGCGCGGGTGATTTGGTACGGACGCATATCAAAGATACAGTTTATGAATTGCTACGGCGCCATACGAGATGATGCAGGCGCAGCTAATTACGTTGTCGACTTGCAAGTCACCGATTGCGTATGCACCTATACAAAGGGTGTTCAGGTTTATATGCATAAATCGAGGGGGTTTGTAACTTTCCGCGATTTTGTAATCGACCATACGCTAAATACGGCGGCAGTCAACTTTATCGGAGCGGTTTTCGAAGATTTTGTTGGGGTGGAGCTCGAAAAATTCGATGTGGTCGGCCCTGTGCCTGCACGCGTAACGCCAGCATATAACCCGGCGCAAATCGGACTGTACATGAAGGGAACTACATCAGGCGGTAAAGCGAGTGTATGGTTTACCCGCGTCTTAGTTGACAACACAATGGGCGATGGTATTTACGTCGAAAATGTCATGAACTTAGTTGTAAATGGTTTAGAGTCATATCAAAATCTAGGAAATCCTATTGTGTTAAAAGACATAACGGTGGCCCAGATAACAAACCTATTCGTTGTTGGCGCTAAGGGGCTTACAGGAGCTGCGGCCGGCGCAAACGGTATTGTTTTTAATGGATGCCAGCGCATGACGGTATCTAACCTCAAATCGTCCACTAATACAGGTATTGGCGTATCTATTTTTAATTCGACAGACAACCTATTCGCAAATGTCGAGTTAAGCGACAATGCCTCATTTGGATGGTACGAGAGCGGCACAAGCAATCGTAATATCGTTACTGGAGCCAATCTATCTACCAATACAACAGCTAACCTCGTACAATCAGGCGCTGCGTCAGCCTTTGCCCATTGGATAAACAGCGGAGCTTATAGGGCGCATGATGTGGGGGTGGTTACGGTATGATGAGGATGATATATAAACTGTATTGCCGGATATTCGGTCATAAAAAAACAATTTATAAGCCAGTGTTGAGTGATGAGATGGGTGACGCATTCGGTTTTTATTGCTTAAGGTGTGGATTTGATTCACATGGCGAGTATAGGGGTGGTTAGATTATGCTGACCTTACAACAAATCATAAACGAGGCGGACATTCTTATACCAAACGTGTTAGCTGTGGCGGATAAAGTGGTTCAACTCAATTCGATAAACGCCGATTACTTCAATACAGTTAAAATCCCCAAAATAGCTAGGTTCACTGGTACATCAGGGCAGGCTGATTATGTTCTATCGACCGACGTTCGGGCCAAGAATATCGACCTGGTAGAGGCTGGCGTTCTGAGGTACCTCGACCTGCAGACGGATGTCATTTCACCGCTGCAAAATACATTCAGCTTCGACGATAATAATAGCACGCTCACATTGTCCCCTGCGCCGTACACCAACGGTTTGCAGGGGATTGTGCGTTATCACCGTATTGCAACAACAACGTTCACTTCCGGAGCGCTTACGGCGGTACCTGATGCTCCGGAAGAATACCACTGGACGTATATCCCTGCGCTGGCTGCTTGGATGGCACAGACGCAGGATGATATGGCCAAGGCAGCGACCTACGAGGCGCAGTATCGTGGAGCATGGAACACGGCTGCCGAGAACTACCAGAAGGCGGTGCAGGGATGAGGGTGATTAAGTCTCCAATACCTCAGTACCAGCCGCTTGCTGGCCTGTCCACTGAGACGATTCGGGATTTTAAGGGCGTTAATACCTATGACTCGCTAGCAATCCCTGACAACTATTTTACGGACGTATCCAACGTGACCAACGATGATTACCCCACCATATCAACAAGGCCCGGATACACCGTTGTAGCGACTCCTGTAGGCACGCGCTGCACAGGCATAGGCGTATGGCGTGGTAATCGTATCGTAGCAGCTTTTAACGATGGCACATGGCGCGTCCTTACGTTGTCCAATACATGGTCGGCTGCTGTTGTTACATTTGCTGCAAACGATGCGCCATGGTCGTTCGCTAATTTCCAAGGTAATTGGGATGAGGTGAATTTGGTCGGTACCAACGGTCAGTCAGGCATGTGGCGCTTCAACGGCGTAACGGGTATCGCCGTATCTGGCGCACCCAGCGGTGCAAACTTTGTTACAACCTACAGCAATCGGTTATGGTGCGCGGTAGGCAAAGAGCTTCACGCCTGCGCGCTGGATCAAGGAGACGAATGGACGACGTTCGCAGGTACAGCCGAGGACAGCTATGTTAAAGATATCGAATCCACTCGCGGCGAGAACATCAATATGCTGTCAGGCAGCCTATCCAAGCTAACGATCGGTTTTCCGAATTCGCTTGTAGAATTATACGGAAATCTTCCATCCGACTTTAACGACAGGCTGGTAACGGATGACACGGGCGTAGCCAGTAACAGGGCAGTAGCGACACAGGATGGCGTAATGATGCTGCTCCACAAATCAGGCATCTACCAATATACAGGCGGCACTATACCAGATAGAGATTTCAGCGAGATTATCGCAAACTATCCAATCACCGTGGATACTAATAGTGTTGTAGGCGCCGATGCAGATAAAATTTACTTCAAGGTGGGCACGGCTATACTCGTGTACGATACGCGAGCTGAGGTGAGGTCGTGGACGGTGTGGCGCGGCATCAACGCTACTTGCTTCGTTTTTATGCTGGGCGATTTGTACATCGGAGACACATCAGGCCGAGTGCTCAAGCTGGGAGGCACCACCGATAACGGCACAGCAATCAGTGCTTATACCATAAGCAAAGCGTTCTCAAACGCATCCATCGCGCAGCGGCAGCGGTGGCTTAAGCTATTCCTGACCTATGAGGCTGCGGTAGGCGCTACAATCAACGTTTACCTGTCCCAAGCATTATCAGGTGACAGTGACTGGACGCTCGTTAAAACGATTGTGGGCGATGGTACGCCAGGCGTGCAGCGCGCTATGGTGCCAGTCGATAAGATAGCACTAGCCAACTATGTACGCATCAAGACCGAATGGACGGGCGTTGTGAAGATTCACGAATATACACGCAATCAGCGCGCACTGCCGCTATATTAAGGAGGGTTTTCGATGGCTCAAGTCACGGGTTTTCCGATCAGGCTACAAGCACCGCCAAGAACAGATGACATCAACATTTTAAGAGAGTACGTCGCTAGACTAGCGAATCACTACGCTGAACTGGCGAAGCAAGTAGATTTCGTTGTCAACGGCAATATCGACGCCAAAAACATTCGTGCTAAAAGTATTGAAGCTGAGAATATCAGCGTCGATGAGTTATCGGCAATTAGCGCCGATTTAGGTCATATCACAGCTGGATTAATTGAAGCAGTAACGATTATTGGTTCGTACATTGCTACTGCAAATGGTACGTTTCCGCGATGTGAATTGTCATCGACAGGAAATCTTTTCGCTGCATATAAAAGCGCTACCGAATATACAGCTTTTAATCCAGATATGCCAGGCACATCAGCTCCAGGTCTAGAATTCAAAAGCCCTTCTCAAAATGCTCAAATAAGCATAGATGAAGGTTTGTTTTATATCAGATCCGAGGGAGTTATACACATCGTTTCCGAAACTAGTTACGTTGTTTTGGGGGGATTAGGTACTCCCGGTGCTATTGTATATAGTTGGTCTAAACTCTTAAATGTAGCCACTGATACAACGTTGCAAGAAGAGTTAGACAATCTATCAAACAGAATTACAGCTTTAGGAGGATAATCATTCCACTAATATACTTTTGTTGGTACAATGGATTCAAAAACCAACAGAGGTGAAGGGCATGAAAAAGCTAGTAATTGGATTTATTTTGGGATTATCCTTATCAATGGTCGGTACAGCTTGGGCAAGCGGACTAGTAGGTAAGACGGTTGGGTCAGAAGTTAAAATTACAATGGACGGTAAAAGCGTAGGCAGCGGAGTGATAATAGACGGTAAGAGTTACGCTCCTGTTCGAGATGTGACAAACGCTGCCGGCCTTAGCGTCACCTTCAAGGATGGTGTAGTTAATATGCAAAGCGGCACAAAAACACCTAATGTATTAACCACGGAACAAAAAATAGAAAATGTGAAAAAGGCAATAGCTAACACGGAAAAAGCTATTGCGGCTAAGAAAAAACTGATTGCTGAGCAAGAACAAAGAATTAAATATTATCAAGGTATTATCGATAAAGGTGAAGGAGATGCAGTGACCCAAAAAAGAATTGATGATATTATGATCGGCATTTCCCAAGTGGAAAAAGACTTGGCGGCAGATGAAACTAAGCTTATCGAATTGAAAGAACAATTAGCAGAACTAGAGTCTACCAAATAGGTAGGCTCTTTTTTATGCACAAAGGAGGCGCTTATGGCTACTCAAACCACCCAAATAGGCAAAAACCAATACGACTACCTAACCAACATGGCAGCTGGTAAAGCAGCAGCAGGCGGCGCGGCGAACGCTGGGCAGCAGAAATGGGCAGCAGGACAGCTTAAAAGCAGCACATACACACCGCCAGCAGCACAGGCGACAACGCCAGCAGTTAAGCCGACCATGGGAACTGGCGTATTCAATGCTATGACAGCAGGAGCTAACGCTGCTAAGTCAGGCGCGACACCAACGCCAGCGGCTACCGCAGCAGCAACGACTATGGCAACGCAGTACAGCCCGACGAAGTCAACGCTCAATACCCTACAAACGGCGATTAATACGCCATTTTCGTACGACATTAACACCGATCCAGCTTATCAAGCGGCGCTCGCACTGGCTAAACAGAACATCAGCCAGCAGCAGAGCGATACAAACGCGCAGCTTCGCGCTACAGGTCAAGGAAAGTCGTCGTATTCCGAAACGGTCGCCAACCAAATTGGAACCAAGGAAATGGGCCGTATATCGACTGAGGTCGTTCCAACGCTCATGCAGCAGGCTTATCAGCGGAATCAGGATCAAATCGCGAATAACGGGAACCTGTATAGCCTGCAAAATCAGGAGTATTTCCAAAATCCGATTACTGAATCAGCCGTCACAGGAAATTACATGTCAGGCGAAGCGCGTAACGCCATTGATCAATTGCTCAGCCTTAAGCAGCAAGCGGAGACGAAAGGCATCACAGCGGAGGCTCGCAGCGGCTTAAGCTCTCAGGCGGATCAGATTCGGGCGTTTCTACAGTCGCAGGGCATCAATCCTGAACTATTTGGCGCTAATGTGTCGGCTAATACAGCAACGTCCAATATCGGTCAAGCCGGCACACGGACGCTGCAAGGTCAGCAAACGGACTTGCAGAATAAGCAGGCTAACTGGAACGCTTACACGGATACAGTTGATCGGTCGGGTACATGGGGCGCTGGTCCAGCTCAGAACTGGGGCAACCTGATCGCTAATGCTAATGCTGGCAATCAAACAATGACCGGTCAGCAGAATGCCAGCGGCCTAATGTCGGAACAGCAAAACCGCGATATAAATACGCGAAATGCTGCTATAACAGAATGGCAGACAGTAGGCACGGCAACGCCTTCGGTAGCTGAGATTTTAGGTGTACCTGTCGGTACTCCTACATCAGATCAGGCTTATCGTGACGCGAGCACGGCGCTGGAACAGGATAAATTCACATATTCGCAATGGTCTGATGCCGCTAATGCTGCTGGTAAAGCAAATTCGACAGCGACCCAAACGGTATCAGCTGCTACGGCTGGCGATATGCTATCTGCGGCGCTGCAAAAGGTGGTCGGCACTGACACTGATACAGGAAAGACTAAGTACGGCGTATACAGCGATCCAGCCAAGCGTGAAGAAGCATTTGTTACTATGATCAATACAACAGGGCTTCGCGGAAACGACGTCATTACAGCGCTCACGAAGGCTGGTTACAGCATTAAGGAGATTAATGCCCTTCAAGCACAGTATCCGGAGGTTTTTCAGTAGCCAGCGGGGCTAATGCTTCCGGTTCCGCTGGCTCCTACAATAATTATTACAAAGCCGATAGAGATGCAGCAGCAAACCCAGCAGCATATACGCAGGCGAGCAGCGCGATTCAAAAGGCGCTTGCTGATGGTGGGTATGACCAATCATGGTTAAAACCACTGCTAGAATTGGTAGCTCGCGAATCAAGCTTTAATCCGAAAGCTGCGAATCCAAAATCTACAGCTAAAGGTTTGTTCCAATTCCTTGATGGTACACGGGCAGATAAAGCGTACAACCAAGGAATTACGGATTGGAGCGATCCTTATCAGCAAGCTGTCGCAGGTCTCAGATATGTGAAATCCAAGTACGGAACACCAGAGGCTGCACTGCAATTCTGGGATAAAAATAAATGGTACTGAGGTGATATAGTTGGCGAAGGAAAAAGAAAAGGAAAAATTAAAACTCAAAGCTCCTAAACCTACGTATACGCCTATCAATGCAAGCCTAAATGCTGGATACGTGCCACCAACACCTAAATTAAAGTCGAATTTGGTGGTATCGCAGCAAGATATTATGCCTGTGCAGCAAACTCAAGCGTCTCAACAACCTTTACAGGTTCGCGGGGCGCTTGCTGCCTTGCAGCCGGCACCAATGCCGAAAGCTAGCGAGTTAGCGCCAACCTATTTCAATCCAATACAACAGATGGAAAATATACAGGACAGGTTTGCCGGCTCGGCAAATCCGCCGACCCAAACCAATCAATCGATTATGCGTAATCCGCAAGTTCTACCTTTACCTGAAATCAAGTCGCCTGTCCTCAAGGATACACCCGTTAACCCTATTGGCATACCGTGGAAGGATGTTCCGGTCGATTACAGCGCGGAGTATTTACAGAAACGATCGAATGAGCGATTACTCAAAGAAGCTGAACGACTAGATGCGCTAGCAGCCAAGAATAAAGCGGATGGGAAGCGGACAACCGCAGGTATGTCCAAGGACGATTATATTTCCTACACCAACCTCGAGCAGCTACGTGCGGATGCGAACCTGTCCATGACGGAGAAGATTGCGCGTAATCTCTACACGCCGGGAGCAGGTCTATCTGCCATACAAGCTGGCTATCAGGGTGTGGGTGCTATCGGTAGTCGTCTAGCGCCGTCTCTGTTCAGCGAGAGTGCTGGTATCGGTAGCCGTATAGCGGCAGGTGCGCTTAGAGAAGCAGCTACGTCTGTTCCGCTATCTGCGGGATATACCGCTGCCACGAATCCTAGTGCGAGCGGAAAGCAAATGATCTCAGATACGCTAACTGGTACGATACTTGGAGCAGGTCTGGGGGCAACTGGTCCTTTATTGAGGAAAGCTATCAGCGCTATATTCAAACGTAATGGTGTGCCTGAGGAAGCTGTAGGAGAAGTGTTGGCACTACCTGCCCCACGCGAGCGTGGTCTAGGAAATGCAAATAATGCGGTTACACCTGATGTTATGACGGGATACACAGGACCGGTCGGCGCGCTACCTGCGCCTGCAATGTCGGGGCCGACTTCTGGACGTATTGCGCAATCGGTAAACCCATTCCGCCAACAATTTGAACATTTGATGCAGACGGCGAAGCAGATGCAGCAGGAAGGTCGCTTCACGCCCGGCAAAGAGGCGGAGGAACTGGAATCCCTATGGTCGCAAATGGCTGGGCGCGAAGGCGTTAGCTTAGACGAATTGATCCAACGTGCCTATCAAACCAAGCCAAGCAAGCTGAGTTCCGACCTTGTTCAACGCGCCAAAAGCACTCAAGCTGCACGCGAGGTGGCAGGAGCGCCATTGCCTGTTAAATCAACTGGAGACAGGCTTACGAGCAAGCAGGGTGTTCTAGGGTCGCCAGCACCGTTAACGCAGCGGTTTATTCGGGCGGGCGGTGCACCGGATGACGGAGTCCGCGCTGCCAGATCGTCGCAAGATGTGCAACGTCCACGTATTGACGTTACAGAGGAATCTCAGGGGTTGCGCCAAACAGGGGATTCTAGACCGGTAGAAGGTCAGGTCATTAAATCAAGGGGTGCATTAGGGCCGACAAAAGGGCTGCGTGCCAATTTCCGCACCCAATTAAATGACGGTAATTTTTCGTCTAAACTCCAGCAAAAAATAAGAAATACTGACCAAACCTATGATGTTGCAAGAAATGCTGATACTGTTGCGGCAGCCAATGAGAACGTGAAAAATCTGACAAAAGCAGAAGCTGATTTTCTAGCCAATGAATCGGCTGGCGCTGAACATATTGCTACTGGATACAGGCTCATGCAGGAACTTGATGCACTTGGCGAACATACAAGGTCTATTAATATCGCAGACAAATTGGCTAAAGACCTGACTAAAAGTGGGCAGACTGTTCAGGCAGCTTCCTTATTAGCGCGTTTGAGCCCAGAGGGGCAACTGCTCAACCTTGCTCGAGTGGCTGAAAAGAATGGAAAGCAGATCACAGAAGCAGATAAGGTTAAGTTTCAGGAATTAGCAGCAGTTGTACAAGATGGTACAGGAACAGGAATAAGGGCTAATCGACTTGACGATATACTCAATAAACTTGAACGCGGTGAGCAGGTTTCAACGGAAGAACTAAAAACATTGGGTAATTTGCTGGATCGGGCCAGTAAATATGCAAAGAAAGATAAAACGATTAAGGATAAAATTCCAAGCGAAATGAAAGATTCTCGTAAGCGGGATAAGATCGTTTCCTTCTTTGATGAAGCCGAACAAGCAGCTCTTGCAAGGATTGCAGCGAAAAAGAATCGCCTAAATTCCATGCCAATAGGCGAAATTGCAGACCATGCCATTGTTGTAGCCGCTCAAATTGCCAAGGGCACTATTAAAGCTGCCACCTATGCGGAAGATATGGTTAAAATGTTTGGTGAAGAGATACGTCCCTATGCAGCTGATATATTTGATAGCGCTCAGAAGATGCTTAACCAGTCTTCCAAACGCATTAGTGAAGGTAAGATTAATGAGGCTAACAACATCGTGAATAGGGTGTCAGGGAGAAAGGTTCCAACATCCGAAAAAGTCATGGAAAAATACATTAGTGAGAACCCTGTAAATGAAAAAGATATTCAGAAGCTGCGCGAATTGTCCAGACAAGTGAATGAGTTATCAGGCGAGGATGCATTAAAAGCCGATATGGCGATGCAGAAAATACTAAACAGTTATGAGAAATCTAACTTATGGGATAAGGTTCAAGCGTTTCGTTATATTGCAATGCTTCTAAACACAGGTACTCAATCGGTCAATGCTATTTCAGGTCCATTGATGGCAAGCACAAATGCCATTGCTGATGTATTCGGAACAATGCTTGACGTCACGCTTAGTAAGGCACTTAAGCAGCCAAGAACAACGACAATGTATGGAACTAATCCACTAGCATTTATGGCCCGTTGGATCAAGGGATTGAGTATTGGTGGTAAAGCTGGATTTGAAGGGGTAAGCCCGTCCGGTATTGTCGGGCCTAATGAAATCAGAGGATTGACGTATAAGAGCCTGTATAATCCGTTGAGCATTGCAGAACGTTCGCTAGGAGCTGTAGCAAAAGGCGGAGACTATGCGGCTTATAGCGCGGTTCAACAGTCTGAAATGCGCAAGATAGCTTTCCTCGATGCCAAAAACAACGGCATAAAAGGCAAGGCAAACATTGATAAGCATATCGAAAAATTCTTGAATGATCCACCACCAGAAGCTGTCCTGCAGGCTGATCGAATCGGAAAAAACACGACATTTCAAAGGTCAGATACACTAGGCGGTAATGTGGCTAATTTCCTTGCTAACCCACCAGGTAAAGCTAGGTATTTGAAACCTCTTATTGGTGCAGTTTTTCCATTTGTGAGAACTCCGGTTAATATCGCTTCGACCGCAGTCACCCTTTCTCCTGGCGGGATCATAAAGGGCCTGTATCAGTTAGCCAGTAAATCGTCTGATGCATCTAGAAGAGAGGTGATCAGAACGCTCTCATTAGGCCTGCTAGGCACAGGAGGAATGACCCCGTTAGGTTATTATCTTAGCAAAGTTGGAATTATCACGGGCGCTAACGATAGTGGAAACAAACAAGTGGATGCAATAAGAGAGCAGGCTGGCGGAGGTAAATATCGCTTTAATACATCGGCATTAAGCAGATATTTGCGTGCAATGGTTGCTGGAAAGGGGCAAGCAGCAGCTGAAAATGCCGCAAAGTATCGTGAAGGGGATAGCCAATTTGATTATAATAAATTACAGCCTCTGGCTTTCCCGTTAGCTATAGGTGCAGCTATTAATGATAGAGAAGGCCAACCTGTTTCGAACAAAATTCAAGGAACTCTTTCTGATGCTTCTGGTTCGTTACTAGGCATGTCTACTCTTAAGGGGCTACAGGATACATTCCAACCGCAATATGGTGGAACTACAGGCGAGAAGGCCGTTGGTATCCTTGAGAGGGTGACGACATCATTTCTGAAAAGTTTCAGTCCAAGCGCTTTGGCGCAAGAGGCAAGAAGACAAGATCCTATAGTGCGCAAAACAAGCTATAACAACGGAATTTTAGAGGATACTAGCGCATACTTTAAATCTCGTACTCCGGGCCTTTCGCAGTCATTGCAACCTAATAAAACGACTTTGGGGCAGAACAGATTGAATGCTGAGGGGATAACTGGTCAATACATGAACCCTTACAATTCAAATAAGGCACCTTATAATGAAGCGGCTACTATTATCGCTCAATTAATTGATGCAACCGGTGATATGAAACTCGCTCCTGCTGCACCAGATAAAAAGGTTGAGGGTAAAGATAAATCGGGTA
The DNA here is from genome assembly GCF_002741035.1 of Paenibacillus sp. BIHB 4019. Classification (NCBI taxonomy): domain Bacteria; kingdom Bacillati; phylum Bacillota; class Bacilli; order Caryophanales; family Paenibacillaceae; genus Paenibacillus; species Paenibacillus sp. BIHB 4019. The sequence goes on from NZ_CP016808.1 coordinate 3,117,600, forward strand.
ATTCAGTATCTCTAGAGATTCCTCCAGACAGATACACGCAGTATCAAGAGGAATTAGGAAATGATATTATCAGCCAAATTATTGCAATACCGTCCAATCTCTCGGATACCGATAAAGCTGATAAAGTGCGAACTATTTATAAAAAGACAAAAGAAAAGCATAGTAACGCAATAAAAAAGGAATTGGGAATTAGAATATCGAGGTAGAATTTCAATATCAATTCACGATGTCGTGAAACTGTGTTATAATACAGGCAAGAAAAGCGTACAATGAAAAAGAGAGCGCGGCCAACGCTCTCCTTGTACAACAGTTTCGGGTGGTTAGTTCCTCCGATTGTTGAATGGAAGAGAAATAACCCGTCAGGCCTCAACCTGTGGCGGGTTATTTTCGTTTGAGGTAGGTAAGCAAAGCAAGGAAGAAAGTTCCAAGCATGATTACTTCTACTAACGAAAAGTTCATAGGCATACCCCCTTTCTGGAGGGATACCATGACCACCACAAATCGTGCTGTACCCGAATATTATACCACATCTTTACAATAGATAGATGGGAGAATATAATACTAGAGAAGTCGTATGGGAAAGCATCCCTGCGGCTTTTTTTATTGGAGTGATGCGCATGATTGTATACGACGAATCTGAATACTTTAACACCGCCCTAGAGGAGGATACCATGCGTATCCTTCTTTCTTTTTTGCCTAGAGAAGCCTATGACAAGCTGCTTTATAGTAATGGCGGTGAAAAATATGTACGACTGGATCATCCATGCAAGCGAGGCGTTTTTTCGTTACGGTCTAAGCCCTACCGCTGTCGTAATGTCGCTGTTCGCGCTATTAAAAATGCGTGCCGTCAAGAAACGGTTGCGCCGTTATATACCATGGCTTATCGACGATGATTCACCTGTAAGGGAATACGTGCAAAACCAACGTGAAATTATGCAAAATCAGAAACTAATGATGGAAAGGATGGGTTTAGAGTGGTCTGCAAGTACGTCTCAGATAAATTCAGCGGATTCAGCGCCGAAAAAAAAGCGCTTGTCCTCGCTGCTGTCGATGGTTATTTATCCTGCCCTGCTTGTAAAACGGTACATCACTTATTGGAGGTCGAGAAACATGAAGCTCAATAAAAACATTTTAATCCCGCTACTGTCGGCAATCGCGCTTTTTATCAAAGAGGCATTTGGTTACACAATCCCCGACGAATGGATTGATATGGCTGCCAATATCGTGCTGTACGGAGTTATGTTTGCGGGATTGTTTATTAACCACAAAAAGCCTGCTGCGAAAGCAGAAGACGATACCAGCGCGGAAGAACAGTACCATTAGGAGGAGCCTATGAATATTGAACAGAAGCCGGTAGTGAATCACGGCAGCCGCAAGAACTCTAAGCCGGTCATAATCGTTAATCATATATCAGTTGGTACCATGCGATCCATGTACAATACTTTCAACAATGCAGCCAATCAGGCGAGCTCACATTTCGGAGTGGGGCGCGACGGCAGCATCGTGCAATATGTATCGCTAGACCGCGCAGCATGGACGCAGGGCCGCATACAGGCTCCTACAGCGCAAATTGTTAAGCAATTGTTAGGTAATCCGAATACGTATGGCGTATCCATAGAGCACGAAGGATATGCTGGTAACGGCGTGGATGGAAATCTGACTGACGAGCAGTTTTATGCCAGTTGCTGGCTGCACAAGCACATACAGGAGGCTGTATTGGCGATGTACGGTGTCAAAATACCGCTTAACTCTCATCAGGTGCTGGGCCATTATCAAATCGACAGCATCGGTAAGCCTGCATGCCCTGGTCGAAACTTCCCGTGGGCGCGCCTGTACGCCGAGTTATCCATCGCAGAGACCATGACACTAGCCGACTACGCCGAACGTTTGGAGTATCTCAAGTCGGGAACGGCTGACCGGGCGACGGCCTATGCATTCGCCAGCCGAATTGCAGACCTATCTTCTAAGTTCAACGATCCTACTTGGGGGACGGCTGCCAAAGCTAAAATTATGTGGATGGAACCGATAATGTATGACCTAGGATACACAGGTGAGCCTACTCCGGAAGGTATCGCAAATCGTGTTTCTTCTATATATAAGAATTCGACCGTTGATAAGTATCAGGGGGAAGCGATGCGGAAGCTAATGCTTGGAGCTAAATTTGCAAAAGAGAAAGGGCTGCTCTGACGCAGCCCTTTTCCACCGTTTTGGTCACAGTGCGGTCACGGACTTATCTTAGTTAAATATATTTATACCTACATATCCTATTTATAAAACAAAAATAAAGGTCGTTCATGGACGTATCCTAACTAAAACATACTCAAAATAATAGCAAACGGCAAGTAATATATATCGGTGGGATTGATGCTTTCCATAATGATTTTAGAAAGCGTTTTAAAAATAATTGTGTCGAAGCCTTAGGGAAAAAGAGGTGGGGAAAATGATAGGCTGTTTTCTTGAATGAAGCCTTGCTGGCCGCGGTTTACAGTCGATTGAAGATTCGACACATTTCGATAAAAATTTAGGCCGAAATTCGTCTTTTTATTGGAGGAATATGTTATAATTTGTCGAATTTAATTGCAGCTAGAAATTTCCTGACTCTTTTATAGCTTAGAAGCTGCTGGGTGGCGTCATCAGAGAGATTATAAATGAAGCATAGAGGAGTGTGAATCCGGCGGGATGCCATGGCCTGCATAGATAAGGATTGAGTTTTAGCAAGAGCTTGAAAGACATAAACAGCAACCTAATAAAATTCTGGAGGCACTCAGCTATGACAAAAAGGTTTCATGCATCGATATGGCCACGAATAGGAATTTTTATGCTCGCTTTTCTCATCATGATTCAAGTTTGTACACCTCCCATTTATGCGGCTCCTACGCCGGACACCTTTACAACGAAGAGCAGCGAAACGTTACCTGCGAATTCCATGTCAGCTGGCGCCTATGGCAACGGACTGTACATTGCTGTTGGATCTTATGGGGCAATTATTAAATCTACAGACGCCGATCATTGGGAAAACGTAAAAACAAGGGTGGATTCTAATTATAGCGGAGTATCTGCTCCAGCAAGTTTTAGTTTTTATGGCGTTGCTTATGGCAATGGCGTCTTTGTTGCCGCTGGTTCTGAAGGGGTTATTTTAAGCTCCACGGATGGCGTGAATTGGACACAGCGAACCTCGGGGATTTCTACCCAGATTTCTAATGTCGAATATTTTACCTTTAATGGGGTGGGGGCCTTTTATGCACTCTCGAAAGGAAAGTATGTTACCTCTACCAATGGTACTACTTGGTCAACGGTTGTACCTACTGGATTACCTTCAGACAAATCTATCACTCAAGTAACAGTGGGGAATAATGGGTCGCGCCTCGGTATGTCGAGTGAGGAAGGCAAAGTTTATTCGACGACTAATGGCACGACGTGGACTTCCATTCGGCCAGAAACTCCGTCTGCGACTAAGGCTAATGGAGCCAATTTTCTGGAATGGATGAATGACCGTTATTTTATGGCTGATATTAGCGGCTACATCTGGACCTCTACCAATCTCTCCACTTTTACCTTAATGGGTGCCCCGTCTAAACAAGATGGGTCAAATGCAAGCGGTCAAATGAGAAAAGGCTTTTATGATGGAACGCATTATTATTTGTTCGGCAGCGAGGGAAGCAGCTATGGCGCTGTTTATACGTCTACAGATGCGGTAATTTGGACGCTGCAGCCTTTTGAAAGAGAGTTTGTTGATCAAAATGCGTCCTTCTTGAATGGTAAATATTTTTTGTTTGGCAATGAAGGAATGAGCGTCTCAGATACGGGCTCTAATTGGAGCTATAAATGGGGCGGGATTTTTAATGAAATTATTTATGACGGTACCAAATATATAGCCGTTGGGCAGCTGGGAAAAGAAGGAACCATTTGGACTTCGAATGACCTGTCTGCGTGGACGAAGCAAAGTATTTCGGGACAGGCAGATGCTTTTACATCAGTGGCGCGCGGAAATGGCAAGTACGTGGCAGTTGCCGGACCTTATCACGGCGCAACAAAATTGGCTACCTCCAGCAACGGTACAAATTGGAGCCTGCAAGGTAGCTTGCTTGGCAATGAACTTTTTAATGATGTTGCTTATGGCAGTGGAATATTTGTGGCTGCAGGTTATACCAATAAGGCTGTGATTGAGACATCGGTGGACGGTGTAACTTGGACTGAGCAGACCTTGCCTACCAATACGTTGACCTATTTAGCCTCGGTTGCTTATATTAATAATCAATTTGTAGCGTTAGGGAATGCTACTGATAATTTTGGAAATGTGACTGAGCTAGCAATTTTGACTTCAAATAATGGGATAAATTGGACGAATCACGGTAGCAGTTATCCTAATTTAACCGATTATGTAACCAATGTGATTTATGATGGAAGCAAATATATTTTGCTTGGGTACGATTCATCTACTTATGAAATGTTTACCCGTACAAGTGCGGATCTTATGACATGGTCTCTGCCTGGTTTAACAGGCGGATATTTATCATTTGGTAGTTCGACAGTTTTAGGAAAGAAAGGCAATACGCTTTATGGACTTTTTACAGATAGCAGTTATGAGTCAGAGGACATTTTTTATTCAAATGATGATGGCGCAACTTGGCAAGCCTCTTCTACTTTAAATGCTACTAAGAGAGCGTCTGCACTAATGACCGTCAATAACGAAATTGTTATATCCGGTCCTAACAAACTGGTTATGACCTCGGAAGCGGTAGTTTCTTCATCGGCAATTACCCCTAGTACGGCAAGCTTTGATAAAGAAACATCAGCGCAAGCGGATGTAGCTGTTACGCTGACGCTGAACGGCAACACGCTGGGCAACATCACGAATGGCGGAGCGACGCTGACGGTGGGGACGGATTATACCGTTAGTGGCAATACGGTAACGATTAAAAAATCTTATTTGGCACAACAGTCAGTAGGCACGACAAACCTAACGTTCAACTTTAGTGCAGGAACTGCACAGACATTGGCGGTAACGGTGAGCGATACAACACCGCAGAACAGCCAATTGAGCCAGACGACAGCGAGCTTTGATAAAGAAGCCTCGTCGCAAGCGGATGTGGCTGTAACGTTGACGCTGAATGGAAACACATTCAGCAGCATCACGAATGGCGGAGCGACGCTAACGGTGGGGACGGATTATACTGTTAGTGGCAATACGGTAACGATTAAAAAGTCGTATTTGGCACAGCAGCCAGTAGGCACGACGAACCTCGCGTTTAATTTCAGTGCAGGAGCAGCGCAGACACTGGCAGTAACGGTAAGCGATACAACACCGCAGAACAGCCAATTGAGCCAGACGACAGCGAGCTTTGATAAAGAAACGTCAGCGCAAGCGGATGTAGCTGTTACATTGACACTGAACGGCAACACGCTGGGCAGCATCACGAATGGCGGAGCGACGCTGACGGTGGGGACGGATTATACCGTGAGCGGCAACACGGTAACGATTAAAAAGTCGTATTTGGCACAGCAGCCAGTAGGCACGACGAACCTAGCGTTTAACTTCAGCGCAGGAGCAGCGCAGACATTGGCGGTAACGGTGAGCGACACAACGCCGCAGAACAGCCAATTGAGCCAGGCAACAGCGAGCTTTGATAAAGAAGCCTCGTCGCAAGCGGATGTGGCTGTAATGTTGACGCTGAATGGCAACACATTCAGCAGCATCACGAATGGCGGAGCAACGCTGGCCGCGGGAACGGATTATACGGTTGCGGGTAACACCGTTACGATTAAAAAATCTTATTTGGCACAGCAGTCAGTAGGCACGACGAACCTTACGTTCAACTTTAGCGCAGGTGCTGCGCAGACGCTGGCGGTAACGGTGAGCGATACAACACCGCAGAACAGCCAATTGAGCCAGACAACGGCGAGCTTTGATAAAGAAACATCAGCGCAAGCAGATGTAGCTGTTACGCTGACGCTGAACGGCAACACGCTGGGCACCATCACGAATGGCGGAGCAACGTTGACAGCGGGAACAGATTATACCGTTAGCGGCAATACGGTAACGATTAAAAAGTCGTATTTGGCGCAACAGTCTGTAGGAACAACGAGCCTTGCGTTTAACTTTAGCGCAGGTGCGCCGCAGACATTGGCGGTAACGGTGAGCGATACAACACCGCAGAACAGCCAATTGAGCCAGACAACGGCGAGCTTTGATAAAGAAACGTCAGCGCAAGCGGATGTAGCTGTTACATTGACACTGAACGGCAACTCGCTGGGCAGCATCACGAATGGCGGAGCGACGCTGATAGCGGGAACAGATTATACCGTGAGCGGCAACACGGTAACGATTAAAAAGTCATATTTGGCACAACAGTCTGTAGGAACAACGAGCCTTGCGTTTAACTTTAGCGCAGGTGCGCCGCAGACATTGGCGGTAACGGTGAGTGATACAACACCGCAGAACAGCCAATTGAGCCAGACAACAGCGAGTTTTGATAAAGAAACCTCGGCGCAGTCGGATGTAGCTGTTACGTTGACGCTGAATGGCAACACGCTAAGCAGCATCACGAACGGTGGAGCTACACTGACGGCTGGAACGGATTACACGGTTTCTGGAAACGTCGTGACGATTAGCAAATCCTATTTGTCACAGCAGTCTGTAGGTACAACGAACCTCATGTTCAACTTTAGTGCAGGAGCAGCACAGACATTGGCGGTAACGGTGAGCGATACAACGCCGCAGAACAGCCAATTGAGCCAGACAACGGCGAGCTTCGATAAAGAAACATCAGCGCAAGCAGATGTAGCTGTTACGCTGACGCTGAACGGCAACACGCTGGGCACCATCACGAATGGCGGAGCAACGTTGACAGCGGGAACAGATTATACCGTTAGCGGCAATACGGTAACGATTAAAAAGTCGTATTTGGCGCAACAAGCAGTAGGAACAACAACCCTCGCGTTTAATTTCAGCGCAGGAGCAGAGCAGACACTGGCGGTAACGGTGAGCGACACAACGCCGCAGAACAGCCAGTTGAGCCAGACGACAGCGAGCTTCGATAAAGAGACATCATCGCAAGCAGATGTGTCTGTCACTCTAACACTAAACGGCAACACATTGAGCGGTATCACAAATGGCATGTCAGCTCTAATGCCGATGATAGACTATACGATTTCGGGTAATGTAGTGACGATCAACAAATCGTATTTGGCACAGCAAGCGGTAGGCACAACGAATCTCTCATTTAACTTTAGTGCGGGAGCAGCACAGACACTAGCGGTTACAGTCAGTGACTCAACCGTTCCAGCACCACAGGATAGCAGCCTGAGCCAGACGACAGCGAGCTTCGATAAAGAAACATCATCGCAAGCAGATGTGTCTGTCACTCTAACACTAAACGGCAACACATTGAGCGGTATCACAAATGGCATGTCAGCTCTAATGCCGATGATAGACTATACGATTTCGGGTAATGTAGTGACGATCAACAAATCGTATTTGGCACAGCAAGCAGTAGGCACAACGAATCTCTCATTTAACTTTAATGCGGGAGCAGCGCAGACGTTAGCGGTCACCATTAGCGATACGACGCCTGCCAATTACGAGGCTCCTGTCTTGCAAGCTATTAATGCTGGTAATGCCAAGGCAAATCTGCAATGGAATCCGGTAGATGGAGCAGATGGGTACAAAGTGTACCTTGCGCTTCAGTCCGGAGCTTATGGCGGAGAGTTGACCAGCGTCGGCCAGTCGGTATACAGCTATGAAGCAGCTGGCTTAACGAATGGCACAACCTACTATTTTGTAGTAAAAGCTGTTTTTGCGAGCGACCTGAGCGATGCTTCCAATGAGCGTACGGTGACGCCAATAACGGTTGCGGAAGCTCCGACAGCCGTTTCCGCGACTGCGGGAAATGGTCAAGTGACTCTATCTTTCACAGCACCAACCGATAACGGCGGAAGTGTCATTACTGGTTATGAGGTTGTAGATGCAGAGGGGCACACAGTAGCAACGGGGCTGGCTAGTCCAATCACCGTTACAGGCCTCACGAACGGGACGAGCTATTCGTTTACGGTAAAAGCGATTAATGGTGCGGGCTCAAGTGCAGTATCCGTACCCTCCAACACCGTTACGCCATCAGCACCTTCAAGCGGCGGTGAAACAACGCAGCCAGGTTCTTCATCCTCCTCATCCTCAGGAACATCTGGTACGGGAGTAGACATTTGGATTAATGGGCGTCTGGAGAGAATCGGTATTGCATCTACAACCGTTGTAAATGGCAAATCCACGACTACGATTACAGTCGATCAAGCCTTGCTGGAGCAGAAGCTGGCCACAGAAGGACAAGGCGCGATTATTACAATTCCGCTTCTAGGCAATAGCTCGAACGTCGTAATTGGCGAGTTGACAGGGCAAATGATTAAAAACATGGAGCAAAAGCAAGCGGTGCTTGAGCTCAAAACCGATCGTGCAACCTATACGGTTCCTGCACAGCAGATCAACATTGATGCGATCTCCAAACAGCTGGGCCAAACCGTATCGCTGAATGATATTAAGCTTCGGCTTGAAATTGGGACTTTAACGGATAATATGATGAAAATTGTCCAGGGATCAGCAGACAAAGGCGGATTCACATTGGCTGCTCCTTCACTTGACTTTGCAGTGAGCGCGGCTTACAACAATCAGATTATCCCGATTACGAAGTTTAGTGCATATGTAGAACGGACCGTCGCCTTGCCGGCAGGCATTGATCCGGATAAAATTACAACCGGCATCGTAGTCGAGCCAGACGGCACAGTTCGCCACGTTCCTACGAAGGTTTTGGAGGACAAGGGCCAATATTTTGCCAAAATCAACAGCTTGACCAATAGTGCCTATTCGATTATCTGGCATCCGCTTGAATTCACGGATGTGGCCAATCACTGGGCCAAGGAGTCGGTCAATGATATGGGCTCTCGCCTCGTCATCAACGGAACAGGCAATGAGCTTTTCAGTCCAAACCAAGATATTACGCGTGCAGAGTTTGCAGCGATTATTGTGAGAGGCCTAGGTCTTAAGCTTGAAAATAGCGCCTCCTCGTTTACCGATGTCCGATCGGCTGATTGGTACGGCACGGCTGTTCAAACAGCGAGCGCCTATGGTTTAATTAAGGGGTTCGAGGACGGCTCGTTCCGCCCGAACGACAAAATCACCCGTGAGCAAGCGATGGCGATTATCGCCAAAGCGATGAAGATTACAGGACTGAAGGACAAGCTTCCGGCAGCAGAGTCAGCCGTATTGCTCGGTCGCTATGCTGACGCTGCAAAAACGTCCGCTTGGGCAACAGAAGGTATTGCTGATGTGCTGCAAGCCGAGATCGTTACAGGCAGAAGCGATACGCAGCTGGCTCCAAAAGCGAATATGACGCGTGCAGAGGTAGCTGTAATCATCGAACGCCTATTGAAAACATCCGGTTTAATCTAAAGGTTTAAGATTTACTATGCCATATGTATCTTCTATATAAATAGAAGAAAGGCATGCTCCGCTTGCCGTGGCATGCCAGAGCGTAATTCCTTACGATTAGCATCTCTTCTTGCTGTATAACAGCCGGAGGGGATGCTTTTTTGCGATTTCGACTGCGATTGATCAAGGTCTATTAGGGTGTGCAAGCAAACGGGAGCTGAACTGCTGCTTCTTCTTATTTTGGAGGACACAGATTCCGCTATTATGGCTTTTGCTGCGATTTTAGGCCGTAAGCGGACAGGAGATCCGCTATGGCCCTCCATATCCTGTGAAAATGGCGACTGGCAGCACATTAGCGGCTCCTGAGTCCGCAGCCTGTGCAAAACCCGCGATTCTATTGAAATAGCTGCTGCTGTGTCCGCCAAGTTCAACACTGTGCAGGATGAAGCTCCTGAAGCGATGAGAATGAAGTGGAGCTGCCTTTCAGTTCAATAGACGTATCGAGATACATTTTTAAAACCGTTAAAAACTTTTTTGATCCAATAGTGATCCAAATGTGAGCCGCCTGCGTGTTAGTGTATGTAAAGAACAAGCGGACAACGAAAACACATAAAACGAATCTAAGGAGTGAAGCAAGATGAAGATGAAAAAATTGATCGTTCCCATGTTAAGCCTGACCCTATTAATGCCGACCATGGCGGGTGCAGCAGCTCCGACAGCTGCACCGGTGAAGGCATCGGTAAACACGCCGGCAGCGGAGCTGAGAGCTGGACTTGATTATTTGCTCTCGGAGCATTTCACCCTTGCGGTATCAGCAATGACGAAAGCCTATGACGGTGCAAAAGATGCAGACGCTGCATACAAAGCGCTCGACCAGAATGCGCTGGATATGCAGCCAGCAATTGCTTCGCTTTACGGCGATGCAGGCGCAGCTGAATTCGAAAGAATTTTCCGCGCACACAATCAGTATACGGACGACTTGGTAAAAGCGACGAAGAAAAAGGATGCAGCTGCGATTAAGACGGCGGAAGATAAAGTAAGCGGCTTTGTAAACGAGTTCGGCAATTTCCTTGGCGCTGCAACAGAAGGCAAGCTTCCGGCGGATGCAGCGAAGCAAGCGATTCGCAGCCATGAGGATCACGTTCAAGAAGTATTTGAGGATTATGCAGCTGGCGATTATAAAGGTGCATATGAAGCCTACCGCAAAGGCTACGCAGAAATGTTCGGCATTAGCAAAGTATTGTCCAGCGCAATCGTAGCTCAAATGCCGGCAAAATTTGAAAACACTAAAGCAGACTCCAAAGCAGCTGATTTGAGATCCGCATTGAACCAATTGGCTGGCGAGCATTTTGCTCTTTCTGCTCTGCAAATGCAAGAGCAATATGATGGAAGAGCCGCTTCGGACGCTCTAATCTGGGCAGAAGCGATGAATACAGCTGATTTCAAAGCAGCGATCGCATCCATCTATGGTGCAGAAGGCGCAGCCGCGTTCGAGAAAATTTGGGTAACGAACCACGTAAATGCGCAAGCTGATTTTGTAACGGCAGTTAAAAATAACGATGCAGCAGCAAAAGCGGCAGTTGAAGCGCGTATCGCTGGCTTCACGACTGAATTTGCGACGTTCCTGGATTCGGCAACAGCAGGCAACCTGCCTAAAGAGGCTGGGCAAGCCGCTCTGACCGCGCATGAAAATCAAGTACAGCAAGTGCTTACGCAATATGCAGCTGGCGACTACACCGCTTCGTACAAAACGAACCGCGAAGGCTACAAGCTGATGTTCGGTGTCGGTCAAGCACTAGGCCATGCGATTGTCACGCAGTTTAACGACAAGTTCCAAGAAGCAACTACACCTGCAACTCCTGCAACACCAACTGATCCAGTAGCGATGATAAAAGTTTGGATGCAAGTAGGCAGCAACGTCCTGAACATTAACGGCACCGTAACCAAAATGGATACAGAGCCATTCATCTGGAGCGGCATGACTTATATTCCGCTTCGCTACCTGAGCGAAGGCATTGGCGCTGACGTGAAATGGGATAAAAAAGCGCAGCTGGTTACGATCAAAGCAGGCAGCGATATCCTGAAATTCTGGATGAACAAAGACTTCATGGAAGTAAACGGCATGAAAAAATCCGTAGGCGCTAAAGTGTTTGTCAACTCCGACAACAGAACGGTCGTTCCACTTCGTTTTATCACGGAGCTGCTTGGCTGGAACGTACAATGGGGCAAAGCCGACCATTCCATTACGTTGACCAAAGCCATGTAAGACCAACCGTCCATAAATAGAAATCCCCGCAAGCCGATCACTTGAAAAAGCGGCCGCTTGCGGGGATTTTTTTGAAATTACGCATTAATAAGTTTCAGACCTATTGTGCACTAGGCAGCTTCGCGAGGCACTTTATCCGAGCAGCTTATCCGCTACCTTTTTACTATAAAAATCATTGCCATTGCGAGCATCATAACGTTGTGCTGCCGCAGTGGCGAGGTTTTCAAAATGAGCGGCGAGCGCCGGAAGGCTGGTATCTTCATGCGCAGCAAGAAAGGAGGAGGGAAGCCGAAGCATCACATTCGATCCTTCTTGAACAAGCTTCTTCAGCAGACGTGCCGTGCATAGATTAAACAGCATCACTTCATAAGGATTCTCATGATCAAGTGCGAAAGCCAAATGCAGCTCGACAGCCTCAATCGCTTTCGCCGGCTTGGTTGCCGTCAAATATTCAATATGCAATGCGACGCTTTCCAACAGATCGCGTTTGCCTTTTACGAGACGATAGCCTTTCATATGCGCTTTTTTCGCTTCCTCATGGAGGTTTAGGCGTTGCATAGGCAGGAGCAGCTCTGGCAGCGTAATATGAGGTACCTCAGCACATTTCATGCTCCCTGATAAAATCGGCTCCGCTGCCTTTAATGCTTGCTCATCCTCTCCCAGTCTTGAATATAGCATGACAATATAATGCTGCTCACAAGCGATGCAATCGCTCATATGGTCCCGAAAAGCTTTCATAAATTGCTGGAGATAATCTTTGGCTTCATCAAGCTTCCCATGGTCAAGGGCGAGCCGGGAGCGGAAATATAAATAAGTGCGATTGCTGTAGCCATGCTCCTTATATCGCTTGCCCAAATCCTCCAGCAGCTCCTGAATTTGCGACATTGGAATTTCCGGGAAATTCGAGATGGTGCCGACGATCCATTTATATCGCCATAACAAGCTGCTGCCATCATATTCCTCAGGGTTTTGATCATATTGGCCTAGCTGCCAGGAGAAGGCGATAATCGCCTTCAGCGGGAAACCATGAAATCCAGCGGTTTTTACGATTTGGTGGCGCGCATAAAAACCATTTTCAATATCCCCCTCGGCATCTGCGAGCCGAACGGCAGCCTCCAGCACCTCGAGCTGGGCAGCGCCGGGAGGAAGGTCATACGCCTGGTTCATTAAATCCTCAAAATCCATTTCCATAGATGCTCCTCTGTTTATTTGTTAAATACATGGAAATAGAAGCGCCAAGAGGTTTCATCCGCGAGTTAAACGAGCAAGCTAGCAGCATTATTACTATAATAATCATTGCCATTGCGAGCATCAAAACGTTTTGCTGCCGATAGCGCGAGTGCTTCAAAGTGCGCAGCAAGCGCGGGCAGGCTTGTATCTTCATGCACAGCGAGGAAGGAGGCTGGCAGACGCAGCTTTACTTCAGCTCCCTCGCTAATTAGCTTTTTCAACAGCCGTGCTGTGAATAGATTAAATCGCATGACCTCATACGGATTCTCATGGTCAAGGATAAATGCCAAATGCAGCTCGACGGTCTCTACCGCCTTCGCCGGATTCACATCCGTCAAATAATGAATATGCTGTGCGACGCTATCGAGCAGATCGCGCTTGCCTTTCACCAGCCGATAGCCTTTCGTATGAAGCTTTTGTGCTTCCTCTGGCGAGCCCTGACGCAGCAAAGGCGAAAGCAGGTGCGGCAGAGTAATATGAGGAACCTCAGCGCATTTCATTTTGCCGGATAAAATCGGTTCTGCCGCCTTTAAAGCTTGTTCATCTTCGCCCAATTGCGCATAAAGCTCCACGATATGATTTTGCTCGCAGGCGATACAGTCAGTCATATAGTCCCGATCGGCCTTCGTCATCTGCTCAAGAAAATCTTTGGCTTCATTCAGCTTCCCATGGCTTAAGGCAAGGCGGGAGCGGTAATACAAATAAGTACGGCGGCTGTAGCCATGCTCCTTATAGCGTTTGCCCAAGTCCTCCAGCAGCTCCTGAATTTGCGGCATCGGGATTTCCGGGAAATTCGAAATGTTGCCGACGATCCATTTGTAGGACCACATTAAATCGCTGCTATCGTAATGGTCGGGTTGTTGGTCACATTGTCCCAGCTGCCAAGAGAAAGCGATAATCGCTTTGAGCGGGTAACCGTGAAAAATAGCCGTTTCCACAATTTCGCCTCTCGCCTCAAAGGCGTTATCGGTATCGCCTTCTGCATCTGCGATTCTCACGGCAGCCTCCAGCACCTCAAGCTTAGCTGCGCCAGGGGGCAGATCATAGGCCTGATCCATTAAATCTTCAAAATCGAGTTCCATTCATGTTCCTCCTTCTGCATCGAGCATTTAAGCGTTCGACGATAGTCCCCAGTCGATAAATTTAACCATGCCTTGGCCTAGTACACCAAGCTCCTGGCGCGTCATCGGATAATGGCCCATCAGCAAAGCATTCGTATACAGCATTTGGACAGCGGTAGTGAACATTTGGCTATCGGCACTGGTGAAAATTTTCTGGACTAGCGGATTGTTTAAGTTAAAATAAAGAGTCGAATACGCCGATTCTGTAAAGCTTGCGCCAAGGTTGCCGAGTACGGAAGCGAGCAGGTCCGAGCTGTTTTCCTTCGCTTTCTCCAAGGAGCGCAGCGACGATGATTCCTTCGACAGCGTATAAAGGGCAGGAAGCTCTGCTGGAGCAAAACGTTTGAGCTGAATTTGACAGCGGAAACGCTGCAAGGCCCCATCTGCAAGGCGAATTCGCTCGTAAAATTGATTGCGCTCCTCATTCGTTAAGTCCTCGAAGGACAGCGATACATCTTCCGGCAGCAGCCTTTCCATATCGAGCTCGGGAAGAAGAATCGACAAACGCTCGAGCAATTCATGGTTATAAATATAGCCGCCATTGAGGACGAGCATCGATTGTGCTGCGGCCACATGGGTAATTTGACGGTATTCATCAACAGATAACGTGTAAAATATTTTTTTATTTTCGGCCATCAGCTCGCCAAATGTTCGTTCTCCGTAGGTGCTCTCAAATGTAATCCAGCGGTAAATGGTTTGCAGGAAGTCCTCATCCTGCGCAGCGAGTGCCTTCATCGATAAAGCATGCAGCTGAATGATACGCTGCAAGCGGTCAGGCTCATATTCGCCTATGCGCATAAGCTCATTGCGGATCGATTGTCCAAGCTCCTCGCGCACCGATTCCAGCCGTTCATCCTCATAGAAATGCTCGCGTGATGCTGTCGGCTGAAGCTCATCTGTCCAGATGAGGCATTTGACGAAAAACGCCCATTCCGGCAAAATATTTTCCGCTTTATCGGAGACGAGCATTTGCTTCAGATATACTTTATGGGAACGGCGGGCATTCAGATTCACACTATGCGGCAAAATAAAGGCGATTCCGCCCGTTCGGCCATTCGCTGTTTGGAGCGGGATAAAATCCTGCAGCGGCTCGCCCAGCAGCTTTTCGCCGAAGGCAAGCACTTCGCGGCGACGGCCGCGCGCCAGCTCCGGCTGCAAAATCCAGTCAGGCCGCGACTCGTTAATCGTCTTCGCGTCTCCATTTGCATGCAGCCTAACCGGATAGGGCAGCAGAGCGCCATAATAGAATAGTAAATCCGCAACCATTTGCGGCTCGTAATAAGGCTCGCTATCTGGCTTGCAGCGCAAATAAATTTTCGTTCCCGGTGCCAGCTGGGTGCTCAGCTGGCGGATCGTATACGTGCCGTCCGGCTTGCCGCGCCATTCCATGGATGGCCCGCCCTTCACCGATTGGGTAAGAACGACGATTTCGTCGCTGACCATAAAGCAGGACAGCAGACCGATGCCGAAGCGGCCGATAAACGAGGTTTCTTTTGCAATAAAATCTTGACCAACCTTGGAGGAATGTCCGATCATCGCTAGAAACTGATGAATATCCTCCTCGGTCAGCCCTACGCCGTTGTCTTCAACCGTCATCGTCGCCCCACTGCCGCTGCCTGAAATTTCTACCGTCACATTTCCGGTAAAACCAGGCTCAAGCTGTCCTCGTGCAGTAATAGCATCCGTCGCGTTTTGCAGAAGCTCGCGCAAATAAACATTAGGGCTGCTATATAAATGGTTGGAAAGTATATTAATCATTCCGCTTAAATTAACTTGAAATCGATACTCTTGCTCGTTGCTCATCGGATTCTCCTTTATTATAGAAGGATTTTAGTTTATATCGTCCTAACTATTCTACTATTTTCCATACATGCAATTCCAATATTTATAGCATAATGAGCCGTTTGGCCCATAAGCTTATACCCTAAATTCCTATCTTTCAAACCGCTATAGTCGCAGAGGCGGACACTAGAATAGAAGAAGCGTGGAGGAAGCTTTATTTATTTGTAAAAGCAGGAACAAAGTTTTCGGTACGTCTCCTCCCTGATAGAATGACAAGAAAGCGCCGTTTTAGCATAATGAGCCAAGAGGCCCATGCGCCTATCCCCTTAATGACTACCTAAAGTTTCCAAATAGTCACGCATGCTTATTGGTTCGGTATAGGAGGAAAGGAATGGGGTATAATAAAGCTATACAGTATAATAGAAGGAGGCGGCATACAATGTTCTTTCGCAAAGGAAGCCTAAAAGTCGGCATATTAAATGGTATTCTTCTCGCGCTGCCCTTCTGGATCCTCTTAATTTGGTTAATATTAAAGCTAATTAACTAGCCTTATGCGGCTATTGAATCAGACAATTCGGGATAGAGTATTGAAACATTAGAACGCTTGCAAAGCTTAGAACATTCGTTCAGAGCGCAAGCGTTTTTTTGTTCATTTTTCTGAAAATAAAGCGAAGGCCAAAACGCCGTCATGCCGCATGGCGCCTATAAAATAAACTGACATGCCGCTGCGCCTGCTGTTAGCGAATCAACGGCTGTTTATTGCGTCAAAAAAGCGCAATAAAGTTCTCATTTAGCCTGGTGCAGCTTAACCGCTGTACCTATGCTGAAAGTGGCCTTTTGTAGACAATAAAGCACGGTTATACAATACCTCAACAATTTACTGAAATTGGATATAGGACGCGTGGGGCAGTTAATGGGCTAAATGATCAATTTATTTAATTCGACACAAACTGACACTCTTTTCGGTTTTCTTCTTTTATACTTATTCAATACGCATAATATACGACATACTAAAAAGAGCGCATTGGATAGGTTGCCTGCTTATATTTTCAAAAAAAGTGTGGAGGGATTAGGATGGTAACGAATCAACAATCACTCAGACGGGTGAATGATTATGGCGTTGTGGGAGAACAGCCCGATCAAATCGCTGATGATCTCCACGAGCTTGTGCAGCAGAAGCAGCGCGCTCTGAAAGCGAAGGCTTTTTTCAAAAAGCTTGCTGATGATCCAATGTTTGCGCCCGAACCAGGGAGAACCGCAGGAAGAAGCCTGACGGAATGGCTGCTTATGGCGCAATATCCAATGAAGCAGGAAATGGTATTCGATTATGAACAGCAGCGTTATGTGCCTTCCGAGGCAAGGCCTCGTATTGATTTAGCCGAGCTGCTGACACTGCTGCTCCGTAAAAAAGGAATTAATGGCACGTTTGAAGATATGATGGATCATGTCCTTGAGGGCGGTTCGTTCCAACAGTTTTTGTCGGAGAACAGACTCTCGAAAAGGGCCTCTATGTAAATGAATGTTTTGAAAATTCAGAAAACTAATTTTCAAAACACCTTGAAAAAGTTATTCTTTATGAATATAATCAAGTCGAAAAAGCTCATATTGAGTATTTTCGCAAAAGGATAAAACTGTCGAATGATAGAGAAAGGTGTAAAATGGCTGCCTGCCCGATGTTGAAAGCTGCTTAAAGGGCTGGGCAGCTGGGCGGCGAAAATGGTAGGTACCTCTTTTTTTTACCCAATAGGTCGCGTTTTGAATAATTTTATATGGAGGTATACGCATTGGAATTAAAACAATATTGGCACGTTGTGAAAAAAAGAATCTGGTTGATAACAGCGCTCGTCTGCATGGCAGGGATCGCCACAGGCATCTATTCTTATTATTTTCAACAGCCGGAATATGAGGCGTCGACCAAGCTGATCGTTAATCAGACAGGCAGTCAAAACGATATTATCGCCAAGCTGGATCTAAGCACGATCAACTCCAACATTCAACTGGTGAAGACGTACAAGGAAATTATAAGAACGCCGAGGGTAATGGGCAAGGTTGCCCAGAAGTATCCTGAGCTTGGCCTTACGACAGGCCAGCTGATTGAACGGATTAGCGTAACCTCAGTCAACGACACGCAGGTGATGTCCGTCACTGCAAAGGATTCCTCTTACGGCCGGGCCGCGAACATTGCGAATGCGGTATCGGAGGTGTTCATGCAGGAGCTGCCGAGCTTGATGCAGGTTGATAATGTGTCGATTTTGTACGAAGCCGATCATACGCTCACACCGCCTCCTGTGTCGCCTAAGCCGACGATAAATATTGCGATTGCGATTGCACTCTCTATGCTGGTAGGCATTGGATTCGCGCTGCTGCTCGATTATCTCGACGATACGATTAAGACGGAGGAGGACATTCAGGCGGTGCTAGGCTTGCCGACGCTGTCGCTCATTCCGAAAATTCGCGAGGTTGATCTAGGCAAGCACAAGGACAATTCCATAGACCGACCGATGAGGGGGAAAAATAATGTCACGTACGAAACCTAATTGGCCGCTCATTACGGAAACGAACCCGAAGTCGCCGATATCGGAGGCTTACCGCATCCTTAGAACGAATATCGATTTCTCCAATTTGGAGGAAGAAATTCGTACCCTGATGGTCACCTCCACGAAGATGAACGAAGGCAAAAGCACAACCTCGGCCAACATTGCTGTCACCTATGCGCAGTCGAACAAGAGGGTGCTGTTGATTGATGCCGATATGCGCAAGCCGACGCAGCATCAGCTGTTCCGAGTATCCAATCAGATTGGCCTCACCTCGGTGCTGAGCAATCAGAAGGAATGGGAGAATGCGATTCAAGCCACTTCAGTGAGCGGGCTAAGCATTTTACCGGCAGGGCCAGTTCCGCCGAACCCGTCGGAGATGCTGGCATCGAAGCGAATGGACCAGCTGCTGGAAAAAATGAAGGAGCATTACGACATTATCATTGTCGATACTCCGCCGATCATGGTCGTGACGGATGCGCAAATCGTAGCCTCCAAGTCAGACGGCGTCGTCCTCGTCATCGATTCCGGCACAGTCAAGAAGGAAGTCGCCATCAAAGCGAAGGCGAGCCTGGAGCATGTGAAAGCGAGGATTTTAGGGGTAGTGCTCAATAAAATCAAGCGGAGCAGCTCGGAAGGGTATTTATATTACTACCAATGAGTGTAAGGTTTCAATTTGAGTATTTGTAATCTCTTTATCGGATGATTAAAAGCGTGTATGAAAAAAAGCTCCACTGCATGAAAGGCTTGGCTTCCGATCGCCATTACCCTTGCATTCCTCGAATAAGCCCCCTAATAGGGGAGAATGCAAAGGTAAAAGCGAACGCTACGCTTCTCCAGCTCAAGCCTTTCATTCCGCTTCGCCATTTTCATCGCCAGTTTTTAAAACCATAAGTAAAGAGAATTAACGTTTTTAAAGGTAATGTCTCCTGCACCTATATCACTGGAGGCACTCGATCATGCTGTGGGCCGCGAACGGCCTTAGACGTAGAGCGTCGGTGGTGTGGTGTGAGGAGGGGTTAGATGCCCTTTAATTTATTTGTGAGGAGTTTGGGTGAAAGGGGCAAGCGGAGCGCCGATCCCCTTTGCCCCGAACTCCTCTACATGATTACGTGCAGAAAAACGGGCGAAAAGGAGTGAAAGCATTTAGAAGTTCGAGCTATACGATCATGTATAGGAGAGGAGCAAGGCACACGAGAGTATAGCTGGAACTTTTAACTCCCATGAACTGCTTCCAATTAAAGAAAAAAAACGAAGAAGGATAGGGTGATGGATGATGAAAAAAGTGACAAAAGCAATTATTCCTGCAGCTGGACTTGGAACGCGCTTCTTGCCTGCAACGAAAGCAATGCCGAAGGAGATGCTGCCGATTGTCGACAAGCCGACGATTCAATACATCGTCGAAGAAGCCATCGCATCCGGTATCGAAGACATTATTATCGTAACAGGCAAAGGAAAGCGGGCCATTGAGGACCATTTTGATATCGCATTTGAACTGGAGCACACGTTGATTGAGAAAGGCAAGCTGGAGCTGCTGCAAGCCGTGCAGCGTTCCTCCAATGTAACGATCCATTATATTCGTCAAAAAGAAGCAAAGGGGCTCGGCCATGCTGTATGGTGCGCCCGTAAATTTATCGGCAATGAGCCATTCGCTGTTTTGCTTGGCGATGACATCGTCGAATCCGAGGTGCCTTGCACAAGGCAGCTCATTGAACAATACGATGCGACGGGCAAATCGGTCATCGGCGTTCAGACCGTATCCGTCGATCAGACGCAGCGTTACGGCATTGTCGATCCGGTAGGGATGGATGTTGAAGGCAGCCGTCTCGTACAGGTTAACCGTTTCGTCGAGAAGCCGAAGCCGGGACATGCCCCTTCCAATTTGGCGATTATGGGCCGGTACGTGCTGACGCCGGAAATTTTTGATTTTCTGGAGCTGCAGGAGAAGGGCGCCGGCGACGAGATTCAATTAACCGACGCGATTCAAAAGCTGAATGAAAGCGAAGGCGTTTTTGCTTATGATTTTGAAGGCAAACGTTACGATGTCGGAGAAAAGCTTGGCTTTATTTTAACGACGATTGACTTCGCTTTGCGTAATAAGGAGCTTAAGCTTCCGCTGATGACGGCGCTTGAGGAAATTGTTGAGCAGCAGCAGGCTAGCCAGCTCAAAGCACTGAGGAGGGATAGCGTATGAGTGTAAATCGGCCACAATACAAATCGGAAGCCCGCACGCTGACTCTCTCGCTGCAAGCCGCAGCGAAGCGGATCATTGATGTCTTATGCTCGCTGGCGGGCATTATTTTTCTGCTTCCGGTGTTCATGCTCGTCGCTTTGCTGATTAAGATCAGCGATCCGAAGGGCACGGTTTTTTTCAAGCAGAAGCGGATTGGACATAAGGGCAATACGTTCAGCATCATCAAGTTTCGTTCTATGCTGCATGATGCCGAGCAGCGGCTGCGCGCCGACCCGGTATTGTACAAAAAATACATCGACAACAGCTACAAGCTTGATCCATCCGAAGACCCGCGCGTCACGAAAATCGGCAGCTTCCTGCGCAAAACGAGCCTGGACGAGCTCCCCCAGCTCATCAATGTGCTGAAAGGCGAGATGAGCCTGGTGGGACCGCGCCCAATCGTGCGTGACGAACTGAAGGAATACGGAGAGAAGGCGGTCCCCTTCCTATCGGTCAAGCCGGGAGTAACCGGCTATTGGCAAGTAAGCGGCCGCAGCGACGTCGGGTATCCTGAGCGCGTCGATCTTGAGCTTTTTTACGTCTACAACCAGTCCGTATGGCTGGATCTGAAAATATTGTATCGCACGGTCATCATCGTGCTGCTGCGCAAAGGCGCTTATTGAAATCAAAATCCAGAAGCAAGGTGAAAAGGCAAGCGGAGTGAAAAGGTTGAGCTGGAGGAGCGGTAGCGATCGATTTTTGCAGCTTCATTTTTACCGCTCAGGCGGTTCATTCAAAAAGATGAAGCTGCAAAATCGGCCGTAAGCCAACCTTTTTACGCAGCGCCGTTCCTTTTCATCATGCTTCTGAACTACGCACGAAGAAGGAGTTGCCCTATGAGAGTGGCTATCGTTCATGAATGGCTGGTAACCTATGCAGGTTCAGAGAAGGTAGTAGAACAACTGCTGAATATTTACCCCGACGCGGACCTGTTCTGTGTAATTGATTTTCTGGAAGAGAAGGACCGCCATATGCTGAAGGGAAAAAAGCCGATTACAACTTTTATTCAGCAGCTGCCTTTTGCGAAAAAAATGTACAAAACGTATCTTCCTTTTATGCCGCTGGCGGTCGAGCAGTTTGACTTATCCGGCTATGATGTCATCATATCCAGCTCGCATGCGGTCGCGAAAGGCATTATTACGGGCCCTGATCAAATTCATATTTCCTATGTGCATACGCCGATCCGTTATGCCTGGGATTTGCAGCATCAATATTTAAGCGAGCTGGGCAAGCTGAAGCAGCTCGTATCCAAGCTGCTGCTTCACCAAATTCGCATGTGGGATGTGCGGACAGCGAACGGCGTAGATGTGTTTCTCGCGAACTCGTCTTATATCGCCCGGCGCATTCACAAAATTTATCGCCGCCAGGCACAGGTAGTGTACCCTCCGGTTGAAGTGAAGGCGTTCGGCAATCACTCCAATCAGGATCGGAAAGAGTATTATTTTACTGCCTCGCGGCTTGTGCCGTATAAGCGGATTGACCTCGTTGTCGAGGCTTTTGCCAAAATGCCGGACAAAGAGCTGATCGTCATCGGCGACGGCCCGGAGATGAAGACGCTGAAGCAGCTGGCAACGCCGAACGTCAAGCTGCTCGGCTATCAGCCCAATGCCGTGCTGCTTAAGCATATGCAGCAGGCTAAAGCTTTTATTTTCGCAGGTGAAGAGGACTTCGGCATCAGCATGGTGGAGGCTCAGGCAGCGGGAACGCCGGTTATTGCTTACGGAAAGGGCGGTGCCCAGGATATCGTCAAAGGGCTGGGCGAGAATAATCCAACCGGTTTGTTCTTTGAGAAGCAGGATGCCGAATCAGTCATTGATGCGGTAAGGCAGTTTGAGCTGCTGTCCTGGATGATGACGGATGCCAACTGCCGCCAGAATGCACAGCAGTTTTCGGTGGAGGCGTTTCTGTACCACATTTCCAGCATCGTCAGCGGCAGCTTCAATGAACGGTTTAATCCGATGAAAGTGCAGGCCTAGCTCGATGCTTGCCCGTTTGCCGAACAAGCTGGCGCTTTATGCCGCGATGCTGCTGTCTCTGGGCGCTATCTGCCTCGCTTCCGTACAGCATGTTTACGTGCTGCTGTTCGTTGCTGCTGGAGCGCTCGCTTATGTCGCGATTAGGAAAGACGCCATTTATTATGTTGTCATTCCTGCGCTGCTAGCCTACCAGTTGTATTTGCCGCTTGCGGTTTCGGTGACGCTGTCGAGTCTCGTGCTCGTTATACTTCTGCTGCGCTCGGCTTCGCAAGGAAAGCTGATGCATTATTTTCGCACACAGCGGCTTGTTCGTTATTATGTTGCCTTGCTTATCGCGATGGCGGTGGGCATTATTTATGCCCCGGATCGGGTGCTCGGCTTTAAGCTGATTGCTTATTCCATCATTGGGTTGCTCGCTTTGCTAGGGGGCTACTATTACCGGGCTCGCGGGCTTTCCGTTGAACAGACGCTTCGCGGCATCCAGCATGTGTATTTGCCGATTGGCCTGATGAACATTTATTTTATTATTGCTCCTGATCAGGAGCTGCAATTTTTAAGGTCGAAAATCGCGAGCTTCCTGATCGAGCCGAATACGCTGGCGGCGTTAATTAATGTAGATATTAAAGCTAACATTTTGGACCCCTTTAAAGCGGGAACGTTGTTCGTGAATACGAATGTGGCTTCGGTTTTTTTCGGGATGATGCTTTGTATTGCGCTATCGCTGCTGCTTCGCAAGGGCGGCCTGCTGCAGCTCGGCATCTGCTTCATTTATTTAGGCGCTATGCTGGCGACGCAATCACGCGCTGGCGTGCTCGCGCTTGGCATTGTGGTGCTGGCTTATGTGTGCATCCGGTTCCGGGTGCAAAAGCTGTTCAAGCTGTCGTTGCTGATCGTCATACCGGCAGCGATCATTCCTTTTGTCGTTACAGGCGACATTATAACGAATTTGACGAGCAGGCTGAATGCCGATGCGATCGAAGGCGATCCCCGGGCTTATATTTGGAAGTTCACCTTCCAAAACTTTGCCGAGCATCCGCTGCTGGGCCTTGGCTATGGCGGCTGGGAGCGGATTTTTCCATTCTACGCAGCGACGGTCGGCTTTAGCAGCAAGTATCCGCCGCATAACTTGTTTGTCATTATGTGGACATGGAGCGGCCTGTTTGGACTGATTGCCCTCATTTTGCTGCTGTTCGGCATTTTATGGCGCGGCATTTGCCGTTATTATCGCACGGGCTCGGCACTCGATAGCTGTGTAATAGGAGCGGCACTATTCGTTATCGTGCAAGGAATGTTTGATAACTTTTTCCTGCATGATCTGCGGGTCGCGTCTGTATTCTTCTTTCTTGCGGGGCTTATCTTGTACGAGCAGCGCGAGGATAGCGAGGAAGAGCGAAGCAGCAACGATAGCAGAAGCCAGAGCGAAAATCAGGCGGGCAGCGGCGATAGGCAAGTGATTCAGGAGCGGGCTTTGATGCCGCAGACGGCAGAAGTTGGAGGGAAATAATGAGGATTGGCGTACTGAGAAATACCTTTTTGCCTGCATCGGAAACGTTTATTTATGAGCAGCTGAATCAATATCGGAATGTGCAGGTGGAGGTCATTACCCGGGAGGTCGCGAATCGCGATAAATTCCCTAATCAATGGAGCATCAACACCATTGTTGGCGCGGCAGGGTCGTCGCTTCAGAAGAAGCTGACGAAGCTGCTTTACACGCTGACCGTTACCTCTACGCGCCATATTAACCGGATCGTTGAGCAGCGCGAGATTGAGCTTGTGCATGCCCACTTCGGGGTAGATGCGGTCTATGCGGTTCCCGTCTGCAAGGAACGCGGCATTCCGCTGTTCGCTACCTTTCACGGGTACGATATTACACGGCTGCCGAAGCTGATGCCTGGGCCGCTTTCCTGGCTCGTCTATTATATGAAGTTTAAGCGGCTGGTACGGGACACAACGTTGTTCCTTGCCGTTTCAAACCATATTAAGCAGAAGCTGATGGCGCATGGCGTACCTGAGCAAAAAATCAAAATCCATTACATCGGCATCGATTTGGCTAAAGTTTTTTATCGGGAAGCGCCGGATCGTGACACGATTACGATTATGACCGTTGGCCGGCTGACCGAGAAGAAGGGCATCGCTTATTTAATTGAAGCGTTCCACCGGCTGGCAGCCCGGCGCGAGCATGTGCGCCTCGTCATTGCCGGAGACGGACCGCTGAGGCAGGAACTGGCTGAGCTTGCTGCATCGGGAGCTGGGAGCGGGCGAATTACGTTCCTCGGCAGCATTCCCCATCATGAGGTGCTGAAGCGGCTCAGCGATTCGGATATTTTCTGCTTGCCGAGCGTAACCGCGAAGGATGGCGATCAGGAAGGGCTCGGCATGGTCATTTTGGAAGCTTCCGGAACGGGACTTCCCGTTGTTGCCACCAGCAGCGGCGGCATTAAGGACGCGGTGCAAAATGGCAAAACCGGCTATTTGGTAGAGGAGCGCAGCGCCGCCCAATTGGAAGAAAAGCTCGATATGCTCGTAACCAGCCAGCCGCTGCGCGCAGCCATTGGACAAAATGGCCGCGCCTTTGTCGAGCAGCAGTTCGATCTGCGCTTGCAGACGGAGAAGCTGGAGCAGCTCTATAAACAATATATTGGAGAGAAGCAGCATGTCTAAGCCATTTATTATTGTGTCAACCGCCGATTGGGATAACCCCTTCTGGACGAATAAGCAGCATATTGCCGACAGGCTCGCGGGCCGCGGGCATCAGGTGCTGTATCTGAACTCGCTTGGCCTTCGCAAGCCGTCAAGCAACGGCAAGGATATTAAGCGCATTATAAAGCGGCTCAGTCAATTTTTTAGCGGGCTGCAGCACAAAAAAACAAATCTATGGGTATGGTCGCCAGTCGTCATCCCTTATCAGCGGTTCAGCTTCGTTCGGAAGCTGAACTTTTTTATTGTCCGGCAGTATGTAAAGCATTTCGCCCGGAAGCTTGGGATGGAGGATTACGTGCTGTGGACATACAATCCGCTGACGCAGCCGCTGCTGAATATGCGTGAGCAGCTGTCGGTTTACCACTGCGTAGATGAAATTTCCGCGCAGCCCGGCATGCCCGAGCAAATTATTAAGGAGCAGGAGGCGCGGCTGGTGGAGGATGTCGATGTCGTTTTTGCTACGGCACCCAATCTGTATGAGACGCGCAAGGCGATCAACGAAAGCACTTATTACAGCCCGAATGTAGCGGAATTCAATCATTTCAACAAGGCGTTGTCGCCAGACACGGCCATTCCTGCGGAGCTTTTGCGGATGAAGGGTCCCAAGGTCGGCTTCATCGGTGCTATAAGCGGCTACAAGCTGGATTTGGCATTAATCGAAACGGTGGCGTCCCGCAACCCTCATGTGCATTTTGTGTTCATTGGACAGGTGGGAGAGGGCGACCCGTGGACCGATGCAGACCGGCTGGGCCAGACGCCGAACATTCATTTGATCGGGCCAAAGCCGTACAGCGAGCTGCCGGGTTATTTGAAAGGCTTCGATGCCTGCCTGCTGCCTAATGTCATTAACGAATACACGACGAATATGTTTCCGATGAAATTTTTCGAATATTTATCAGCAGGCAAGCCGGTTGTCATGACGCCGCTGCCAGCGGTCAGGGATTATTATTCCTACTGCTATGTTGCCGCAGATGCTGATGCCTTCGACAAACAGCTGGGGCTGGCGTTGAATGAAGGGCTGCTAGACAATTACGAGCAGTTAATCCTGGATCGTGTCGCCGAAGCGAAAAAGCATGACTGGGAGTCGCGCATTGATACGATGCTCGCCGTCGTGGATGCGCATATCAAAGGCGCAGGCGCACCTGAGGCGCTGCGTGCAGCGAACCTGCCGGGAGCAGCGGCGCTGGACGCAGCCGTTTCGCCAAGAAGCAGCAAAACTAGTAAAGCCGCCCGGAGCGTGGGCAGCAAAGCTTAGTATCGATAAAGACGAAGGTAGAGGAGTGGAGGAGCTTGTTCGAACATATTGTGCACGAAGCGAATGTTCCGCTAAGCCGCATTACGACGATGAGCGTTGGCGGCCCTTGCCGTTATTACGTCATTCCAAAAAGCGTGGAGGACATTCGTTTTGTAACGGCGATTTGCGAGCGTTTTGGCTGGAAGCTGCTCATTATCGGCAATGGCTCGAATGTGCTTGTGGGCGACGAGGGCTTTGACGGTGTCGTCATGCATGTCGGCAAAGGCTTGAAGGAATATGGCCTTCAAGGCGGCGAGCTGTACGCTGAAGCGGGCGTAGCGCTGCCAAGGCTGGCGTATTCCATGGCGAATGAAGGCATCGCCGGATTCGATTTTATGGCAGGCATTCCCGGCAGCGTAGGCGGGGGGCTCGTTATGAATGCTGGCTGCATCGGCAAGGAAATCGGCGATGTCGTCAGCAGCGTCACGCATGTCAGCGACACGGGCGAGGTGATTACGAGCAGCGCCGAGGAGCTGCAGTTTTCCTTCCGCCGGAGCTGGTTTCTGGAACGGCGCCACATTATTGTGAGCGCGCGTTTCCGGGCTGAGGCGGCAAGCGATCCCGCGCAGGTGATGGAAGCGACGAAGCGGGCGGCGGACATCCGCAAGGGCAAGTTCCCCATCAATGTCAAAACAGTGGGCAGCACCTTCAAAAGCCCTCCCGAAGGCCCGCATCCCGGCAGACTGATCGAAGAGGTCGGACTGAAGGGCTTTGTTATTGGCGGCGCACAGATTAGCACGGTGCACGCGAACTGGATTATTAATCAAGGCAGTGCCACAGCCAGCGACGTAAAGCGGCTCATTGAGCTGATGCAAACGACAGTAGCCAAGCAGCTCGGCATCCTTATGGAGCCAGAAGTGCTGTTCGTATAAATAAAAAACAAAAGGGTGAGGAAAAAGGCGAGCGGAGCGAAAAGGCTGGTTGGAGAAGTGGAACGCCCGATTTTTGCAGCTTGATTTATACCGCTAGAGCGGTTGATTCAATAAATGAAGTTGCAACAGCGGTCGGAGACCAGTCTTTTTACGCAGTGTTGTTCCTTTTTCCACACCCTTTAAAAAGGGAGAGAAAGCATATGGTACAAGCTCATTCAAGAGTGCTCGGCACAAAAAGGATTTCGGAGCCTTATTTATTAATTGAGGGAGGTTATCCCCTTTCAGGTGAAGTGTCGCTTCCCGGTGCCAAAAACTCGGCGCTGCCCGCTATTGTGGCCGCCTGCCTCTCCGATGAGGAGGTCGTGCTGCATAATGTGCCGCTTGAGCTGAATGACGTAGCGAAGCTCATCAAGCTGTTGAACGACTCTGGCGCAAACGTCGAGATTAAAGGCGACGAGCTTCACTGTAAGGGCAGCGCGTGGATGGGCGGCACGCTGAATGCCGAGCTGGCGGGCAAAATCCGCCACTCCCTGCTGCTGCTTGGAGCGGCAGCGCACTGGCGCAGCTCGCTGTTCCTGCCGCTGCCGGGCGGCTGCAACATTGGCAGCCGCAAGCATGACATGCACGTAAGCGCGCTGCAGGAGCTTGGCTTTGCGATGGAGGAGAGCGAGCTCGGGCTTCACTTGCGCGAAAGCCAGCCGAAGGAGCGGACGGTCATTACGTTCCCGTATCCAACCTTTGGCGGCACGCTGAACGTTCTATTCGCTTCCGTTCGATCGAATGCGGTTGTTGAGCTGCATAACGCGGCCCGCAATCCTGAGGTGCTGGACGTCATCAAGCTGCTGAACGATATGGGGGCAAATATTGAATGGCTGTCTTCGAACAGCCTGCAAATTACAGGCGTAGAGCGGCTGCACCGCGCAGACTTTACGGTAATGAGCGACCGAATTATCGCCTCGACGATTATTTCAGCGGTCGGTGCGACGAAAGGCTCGGCAACGATTCGCAATGCAACGACCCGCATTCTGGAATCCGAAGTAGCCGTATGGCGGCAGGCGGGCCTGAAAATAGAAGAAATCGACAATGGCATTTACGTGGAATGGAATCGTCCGCTGGAAGCGGTGAACGTCACGACGGCTGCTTATCCGGGCTTCCATACCGATATTCAACCGCTGCATACCGTATTGATGATGAATGCAAGCGGAACTAGCGAGCTTAAAGAGACGATTCTCGACGGACGCTTCTCCTACTGCTACGAGCTGAACAAGCTGGGCGCAAACATCGAGGTGAAGGATGGCGGCTTCCTTTGCGTCAATGGGGCAGCGGGACAGACAGCGGTCATTCATGGCGTAGATGAGCTGTATGGCACCGATTTGGTCGCCACTGATATTCGCGGCGGAGCGGCGGTTGCGGTTGCTGCGCTGGCGGCTGTTGGGACAAGCCGGATTACGAATTTGTACCAGCTGGAGCGGGGCTACGGCAACTTCACTGAAATTTTCACAGCGCTGGGCGCGCAGATCATGAAGGTGAACCACTAGCATGCTGTTTCAGATTTTAACGACGATCGGCACCCGGCTGCTTGTATTATTCGGAGCTTTTATCGTTTCGGTACTGACAGCCAGACTGTTGGGTCCCGAAGGCAAGGGGATGATAACGGCCATACTCGTCATCCCTACGCTCGTTGTGACGATCGCCGATCTTGGCATCCGGCAGGCGGCTGCTTATCTCATCGGTAAAAAATTATTTAACTATAACGATATTGTATCAACCTTATTATTCATGTGGTTAATTTCATCCTCCCTCAGCGTGGCTGTCGTTATGGGCATTTTGCTGCTTCAGTATGGAGGAGAGTACAGCTGGGAGCTGCTTGTCATTTGTACACTGACCGTGCCCGTCAATCTAGCGATTCAATATTTACGCGGCATTATGCAGGGCAAAGGCAATATTGGCAGCATTAATAAGGTGGAAATTATTAAGACGGCGCTTAATTTCATCATTTTGCTTATTCTTGTCTGGGCGCTTGGCATGGGAGTTCTCGGAGCCGCGCTGACACAGCTGCTGATGGCGGCGTTCACGCTAGGCTACTCTATGAAACTGCTGCTTGGCGAAGTGAAATTCAAGTTCAAATATATTCACCCCATTCCGCAGCAGATGATGCGGCAGGGCTTTTCCTTTGCGCTTGCGCTGTTCATAATTCAGCTTAATTACCGGGTGGACGTCATTATTTTGGAGCGGTTCACGAATGTCATCGAGGTCGGCATCTATTCAGTTGGCACGAATCTAGCAGAGCTGATCTGGCAGCTGCCAGCTGCCATTGGGCTCATTTTATTTTCACGCAGCGCAAGCTCAAGCAGCAGTCAGGCGGCGGTCGAACGGACAGCGAAGCTGATACGGGTCATTATGCCTGTGCTTGTCGTATTCGGGGTCTTCTTCTGGTTCATGTCGCCGCTGTTTATTCGCCTGCTGTACGGAGCAGATTTTGCCGAATCGGGACAGGTTATCCGCTATTTGCTCCCGGGTATTATCGCAATGGTGCTGTTCAAGCTAATCCATTCCGACCTGTCGGGCAGAGGCGCGCCGCTGTTCTCGCTGCGGGTCTCGGTTATTGCGCTCATTATGAACGTCGTGCTCAATTTCATTCTCGTTCCCAAATACGGCGCGGTAGGGGCATCGATTTCGTCCAGCATCAGCTACATGTATGCGGGCGTCGCTTTTATTATTTTTTACGCACGGCGCGAATCCATTAGCTTGTCCAGGCTTTTAATTTTGAACAAAGAGGACTGGGCGCAAATCAAAAGTAAAATCGGCTCGATCGGCCTTCGTTTCATGAAGCTGCGAAGCCGCTAAAGGGCCCAAAATAACGGAGGTGAGGACATGCTGGTATCGATCATCACGGTGTATTACAACCGGGTCAATCAAGTGAAGGAGTCGATTCAAAGCCTGCTTGACCAAACGTATGCGAATACGGAAATTATTTTGGTCGACGACGGTTCGACGGACGGCACGCTGCAGGCGCTGGAAGCTTTTCAAGATCCGCGCATTCGGCTGATCAGCCACAGCAATCGCGGCTTCACCCGTTCGGTCATTGAAGCGGTGAAGCAGAGCAGGGGAGAGGTTGTAGCCATTCACGGCTCCGGCGATATTTCGTTCCCGCAGCGTATTGAGGAGCAGGTTAAGGTGCTGCAAAGCAGGCCGGATGTCGGCGTCGTAGGCTGCATCGTCGAGAACGTCAACAAGGTGACGAATACAACGACGATTTATAACAAGTACAAGCAGGGCATTAAGGGCATCGATCAGCTGCTGCAAAATAACTTCTACACCCACGGCGAGGTTATGTTCCGCCGCGATGCTTACGAGCAGGCGGGCGGCTACCGCGAGCTGTTCAAGTTCACCCAGGATTACGATTTATGGCTGCGGATGGGGCTCGTCACGGAGTTTGCGCTTGTCGAGAAGCTGCTGTATCGCAGATACACATTGCCTGACGGCGTAAGCGGCTCCGTTGAAAAAATGATGGTGCAGCAATATCTTGCTGAGCTGGGCAGACAGTGCGCCGAGCTTCGTATTCGCGAAGGGCGCGACCTGATAGACCGCTACGGCGTGCACGCGCTATTTTTTCTGAAAAGATCGAAGCGCCTGGCGCTCAAGCTGTTTAATCTCGGCGTTTCCGCCATAGTGAATGAGCGGGACATGGATAAAGCGAAGCGGCTCGTGCAGCTCAGCCTCGAACAAAATTGGACGGCAAGAGGCAGCGTGCTATCGGGGCTGCTAGCTGTGCTGACCCGTTTCGAGGGCGGCAAAAAAGCGATGCTGTCGATGCTGCTGTTGCTGCGTCAGGTGAAGAAAAAGGTAGAGAAAGCGGCGTAAAGCAAGTGCCGCTATATTGAAGCATTTTGAAGCGTGGTGAAAAAGCGGAGCGGAATGAAAAGCTAGGCCTTGCGAAGCGACAGCGCTCGCTTTTGCCCTTGAATTTCCGCCTATATAGGCGATTCAAAGAAATTCAAGGGTAATGGCGATCGGAAGCCAAGCTTTTCAAAATATAAGAAAGTATAAGTATTCTCTTTATACTTGGCTTATATTTCACCGCGAAACGTTAGCATTACCGCCAGAGGACGGTAAAGCCGTTTACGCTTGTGCAGCGCAGCTTCTATATCACCACAGTTTCAATTGCAAAAGGAGGAGCAAAACCAATGAAGCTGATTCTTTTATCCGGCGGTTCAGGTAAACGGCTGTGGCCGCTATCTAATGATGCAAGGTCGAAGCAATTTTTGCGTATTTTGGATGGGCCCGGCGGGCTAAAGGAATCGATGGTCGAGCGGGTATGGCGCCAGCTGGGCGAGACGGGCCTGCAAAGCTCATCCTATATCGCCGCAGGCAAGGCGCAGGAGGAAATGATTCGCGTGCATGCCGGCTTGTCGGTGCCGCTCATTATTGAGCCGGAGCGGCGGGACACGTTCCCGGCTATCGCGTTATCGGCGGTTTATTTGTACTCCGTTGCCGGAGTCAGCCTGGATGAGGTCGTGACGATTCTCCCGGTTGACCCCTATGTGGAGGATGCCTTCTTCCATAAAATAAGCGAGCTTGAGCAGGTCATTCGCGATTCTGGCTGCGATATGGCGCTGATGGGCGTTAAGCCGACCTTCCCATCGGAAAAATACGGCTACATCGTACCGGAGACTGGCGAGCCTAAGCTGATTATTAATGCGGCAGGCGACGTCACGGAAGCGGAAGTGAATGACGCAGAAACAGGCAACGCCCG
This sequence comes from Paenibacillus sp. BIHB 4019, assembly GCF_002741035.1. Classification (NCBI taxonomy): domain Bacteria; kingdom Bacillati; phylum Bacillota; class Bacilli; order Caryophanales; family Paenibacillaceae; genus Paenibacillus; species Paenibacillus sp. BIHB 4019. The sequence goes on from NZ_CP016808.1 coordinate 3,149,782, forward strand.
CTCGTACAGGCTTGTTCGGCACTTCACTGAAAAGCCGCGCGAGGATGCGGCATCCGAGCTAATGCAGCGCGGAGCGCTTTGGAACTGCGGCGTGTTCGCCTTCAAGCTTGGCTATTTGATTAATCTGCTCATCGAGAAGCGGATTCCAATTCAATACGACGAGCTCGTCAGTCAATACAGCACGCTGGTGAAAACAAGCTTCGATTACGAGGTCGTTGAGCGGGCCAAGCAGGTCGCTGTGCTTCCTTTTGACGGCTGCTGGAAAGACCTTGGCACCTGGAACACGCTGACAGAAGAAATGGGAACGTCGGAGCTTGGCGAGCATATTACGACGGAGCTTGCAACGGATACGCATGTCATTAACGAGCTGGGCATTCCGATTACGATTTTGGGCATCAAAAATGCCATCGTCGCTGCAAGCCCCGACGGCATTCTCGTTTCCGACAAGGCGTCCAGCCCGCGCATTAAAGAAGTGCTGAAAAATAGCGACAAGCGCCCGATGTACGAGGAACGCAGATGGGGCTACTACATCGTGCTTGATTATTTGAAATATCCGGACGGCAGCGAGGTCATGACGAAGCGCGTCTGCCTCGATAGAGGGAAAAACTTCAGCTATCACTATCATAACAATCGCTGCGAGGTGTGGACGATTTTGTCCGGTGAAGGCGAAATGATGCTCGATGACCAGCTGCGGACCGTAAAGGCTGGCGACATTATTAACATCCCTCTGGGCAGCAGGCACTGCCTGCTTGCCCTGACACCGATGGAAATGATCGAGGTCATGAGAGGAACGCAGCTTGTAGAAGAGGAGAGCGTCAGGCTGGAAGCGGATTGGAATGACATTATGCAATATTGCATGATTTGAAGGAGCTAACAGGATGATGAATGCTATTGCAGAGCAGCTGGATTATGCGATTGATCGGAGATACGAGCGCTGGAAAGAAGCAGAGCTGCCCTTTTACCTTCGAAAAGAGCTCGGAGAGCTTGGAGCCGGCGATTTGACCGACCGCTTCTACAAGCATCTGCACCTTGGGCCGGAAGGCGTGCGGGAGAAGGTAGGCGCAGGAACGAACCGGATGAACATCTATACGGTGCGCCGCATTGCGCTGGCGCTTGCTGGGGAAATTCGCAGCGGCGGCGAGGAGGCGAAGCAGCGCGGTGTTGCGATTGCTTTTGACAGCCGAATTTTATCGCGGGTGTTCGCGGAACAGGCAGCGCTCGTGCTGGTCAAAAACCGCGTGAAGGTTTATCTTTTCGAGCAGGCCCGGCCTACGCCGGAGCTCTCCTTCGCTGTCCGTTTTCTGCAAGCGGCAGCCGGGCTGATGATTACAGCCGGCCATTATCCTTATGATTACAACGGCGTCAAGCTGTTCAGCTCAGATGGCGCTGTCATGGCGCCGGAATACAATCAACTCGTAGCAAGGCGCATGGAGGGCATCGAGGAGGAGGTTGCCATTCCGCTAATGGATGCGGAGGAGGCGGTGCGGCAAAGGCTGCTTGTACTTGTCGGTACAGAGGTGGACAAGGCTTACCACAGCAAGCTGGCGGACATTATCGTTCGCCCGACAGCCTTTCGAGCGGGGCGCTCGCGGCTGCGCGTTATCTATACGCCGCTGCATGGCAGCGGGGGGCAGACGCTGCTGGAGCTGCTGAAGCAAATGGGCTATCGCGATGTGGAAAGCGTGCCGGAGCAGTTCCAGCCAGACCCGCTTTTTCCGACCATTGATGAGCCAGACCCTAACAATTCCAATTCTTACGGGCGGGCGCTGCTGCTCGCCGAGCGGAAGCAGACGGATCTGATTATGGCGACCGACCCCGAATCGCAGCAGCTTGGTGCAATGGCTCGGTACAAAAGCCGGGAGTTCCGCTTGCTGTCCGCGAACCAGCTAGGCAGCTTGCTGCTTGAATATCTTTGCGCGCAGAAGCGTGCCAATGAGCCGGTTTACCCGGCAGCCTTCTACAAGTCGCTGCTGACGACGGAGCTTAGCACAGCGATCGCAAGGCGCTACAGTCTTCACATCGTAGAGACGCCGCCGGGCTTCCGCCATATTGCCGCTCGCATAGCGGAAGAGGAACAGCTCGGGGCGAGGAAGTTTTTTTTCGCCTTTGATGAGACGGGCGGCTGCTTGCCGCAGGCGTTCGTCAGAGATAAGGATGCCATGCAGACGCTGCTGCTCACAACAGAGATGGCGGCTTTTTATAAAAGCCGCGGCCTGACACTATGGGATCAACTGCACAAGCTTTATGAGGCTTATGGCTTTTATTTGGAGGACCAGGTTAGCCTGTCCTTTCCCGGCCTTGAAGGCTCGCAGCGGCTGCGCAATGTGATGCGCAAGCTGCGGGGCGAAGTGCCGGATAAGCTTTCCTCGCTGCGGATTCGCAGCATTTACGATTCCGAGGAGCACGGCGTGCGAGCGCTCGGCTTCAGCAAGGAAGCTGCGAATCAGGAGCTGGGGGCGAATGTGATCAAATATGTTTTCGAGGATGGAGCTTGGTGCGCGCTTCAGCCTACCGGGGCAGGGACGTCGCTGCGGCTTTATTATGGAGCGAAGGAGTGGAGCGAGGTGCGCTGCCGGCGCAGGCTGGCAGCTATTCGTACGGCGCTGCTCTACGATGTGGAGACCATTTTATAATAGAAAATTTCAAAATAAATGATAGGAGCTGGAGCTTGATGAACGTAACAGTGATAGGAACGGGATATGTAGGATTGGTATCGGGCGTATGTTATGCGGAGAAAGGCAATCATGTCATCTGTGTCGATAAGGATGTAAGCAAAATCGAGCGCCTGCGCAGCGGTGAAATTCCCATTTATGAGCCGGGGCTTAAGGAACTGGCCGATAGCAATACGGCGGCAGGACGCCTCTCCTTCACCGATGATTTGACCGAAGCGATGGCTCTGGCGGATGTGGTCATTATTGCGGTAGGCACGCCGCCGCTGCCGAATGGCGAAGCGGATATGCGATTTGTCGAGCTGGTGGCACGTGAAATCGGCTATGCGCTCAACGGCTATAAGGTTGTTGTTGTGAAAAGCACAGTGCCGGTCGGCACGAACGAACGCGTTCGCGGCATTGTGGCAGCGATCAGCGATTACCCGTTCGATATCGCCTCCGTTCCTGAGTTTCTGCGCGAAGGCTCGGCAGTCAAGGATACTTTAAATCCAGACCGCATCGTTATCGGCTCGGAGAGCACGCGTGCAGCAGAGGTACTGACAAGCCTGCACAAGCCGTTTACCGACCAGCTCATTATGACGGATATCCGCAGCGCCGAGATGATCAAATACGCCTCCAATGCGTTTCTAGCTACGAAAATATCGTTCATCAATGAAATTGCCAACATTTGCGAAAAAGTAGGCGCGGACGTGACGGAGGTTGCCCACGGCATGGGGCTCGACCGCCGAATTGGTTCCTCCTTCCTGCGCGCCGGCATTGGCTATGGCGGCTCCTGCTTTCCGAAAGATACGAAGGCATTAATTCAAATTGCCGGCAATGTGGAATACGACTTTAAGCTGCTCAAGTCGGTCGTAGAGGTCAATCAGCATCAGCGCTACGGCGTCATCGACAAGCTCAAGCGAGCGCTAGGCAGCATGCATGGCAGACGCGTTGCGATTTGGGGCCTTGCGTTTAAGCCGGAAACCGATGATGTAAGAGAAGCGCCTGCGATTGAAATTATTGAGTCGCTGCTTGCGCTTGGCGCAATTCCACGCGTAACGGACCCCATTGCGGTCGAAAATTTCCGTTCGCTGCTGAATCACCCTTCTATTGAGTGGTGCGATTCCGCGCTTGATGCGGCGAAGCAATGCGACGCGGTCTGCCTGCTCACGGAGTGGGAGGACTACACGAAGCTCAATCTCAAGGAAGTGGAGCGCGTCATGGCGAGCCCCATTCTCATTGACGGCCGCAATGCGATCAGCAAAGAGCAGCTGGAAGGCACGCTGTTCGCCTACTATCCGGTGGGCAGACCTATGATGAACATCGAAGACATTGCGATTCATGAATTGATTTAGGTAGAAGTTTAGCACGGTTTGAACGGTTTCGAATAGGTGATATGCAGTAATTCACCGTTGCTTTTCCTGTTGTCTAAGAAAGAAATGCTAGAAGGCTTTCAATCATCGAAAGAAGAGGTGAGTACGTAATGAGGTTTACGAAAAAAATCGTCTCCGCTGCCCTGGCGGCAGCTGTTGCGGGTACGGCGCTTTCCGGATTGCCGCTCAGCGAGCGGGGCTTGCTGGAGAAGCTCGGCATTGTTCAGACGGCGCATGCGGGTGCAGCCGAATCCTTTTACAGCAGTGAGTTTGTTAAACGCCTGCTGGAGCTGCATCAATATTTGCAAATGGGCGATCCGGCTGACGTGCAGGAGGTCAGAGACCTGCGGGACGAAATTGCAACGCTCAGCTTTGAAGCCAACGGCAATTTGATTGCCCCCATATGGAATAAGCTGGCTGGCAAAATAGACCCTTCTGTTCAGCAGCCGCTTTTCGACTTTATGGTAGCGGCGGGAAGCCTGCAATATGATCCTTCTTTTGATAATTTGGAGGCGATTCGCAAAAATCCGGCCTATAGCGGCGCTTTGCAGGCAGTAGCAGCACTTGCTAGGCAAAATCATCTCACAGTGGATGACGCTATGCAGTTTATGAATGCGCTGGAGCAAAAAACGACGTCGCTAGTTTCGGAGAAAAGCAATACCGAGCTGCTGCTTCTAATGGCGAGCGAGAGTGAGCAGACGAAGCTGCTTGGCGATGCGCTCGAAACGGTTCTTTCCGATACCTCGACCTACAAAGTGAGTGCTGTACTAGCCAAGCTGGACATTACGAAAAAAGACATGGTAGATACCGTCACCAATTTCCGCAAGCAGCTGAAGAAGGAAGTTCCAGCCATCCGCTCCATGATGATTGCTTATATGCGATCGGGTGCCAAGGAGACGGTGGAAATCGACAATGAGGGCCGAAAGCATACGTACAAGCTCTCGATTTTTGGTCGTGAAGTTCCCAAAGAATTGCTAGTCTGGTCCAAGCCGGCGGGCAGCAAGGATGTGAAAGTTGCGCAGTCGGGCGTAGTGACGATACCGGGCTCGGTCGTTTCAGCAAAAGCGACGCTGCGGGCAAGCCTGCTCGGCAAGGTGCTTTTCGAGAAGGAAGTGACGCTCGGCAAGGAAGAGCCTGAAGTACCGGAGGACGACCTTCTAGCCGAATACCACAAGGAAATGAATACGATCATTTCAAAATGGTCGCAGTCGTCGTCCGAGCAGAAGCAAGTGCTGCTAGATCAGGCGGTAGAATTGCTGCAGACGACCTGGAAGCAGGAAAATACATTCGACGTTACACCGTATGTGACGGTCGATCAGGGCTATATCATTTTCAAGCCGCCGGTTGAAGCGATGCAAAACTATTTGACTCGGCGCGAGGCGGTATGGAAGGTGCTCGGCGAAAGCTTCGCCAAGCTGGGAACGGGCAGCAGCATTGACCAGTATATTGTGAATATGCCTTATTTCAATTTTAGCGAATATTTGAGCGGCTCGACATTGGCAGCGGGAGCGCAGGAGGGGATTTTGCCTGCTGAAACACCCAGTCTTGTAAATCCGGACGTCGGTCAGGCAGTTGCCGAGGCTGCGACAGATGCTGTAACAGAAGCGGTGCTGGAGGACAAGCTTGAAACGGAGGTTTCGATTGTTTATCCGGTAGATCAAGCGGCCGCAATCGTAAATCCTGCCCCCTCATCCTTTCAAGATCTGGACAGCGTATATGCATGGGCAGGCAAGGAAATTGAAGCGATAGCAGCCAAGGGCATTATTGACGGTGTGGAGGAATTGCATTTTGATCCAAACAAAATGGTGACGCGGGCGGAGTTTGCCAAAATGCTCATTCGGTCGCTGGATTTGAAAAATGCCTCGTCAGCCACCACGTTCAAAGACGTGCCTGCCGGCCAGTGGTATGCGCCATATGTGGGCGCAGCTGTGAAGAACGGCCTTGTACAAGGCCGAAGCGGCAATCGCTTTGAGCCGGAGGCGACCATTACGCATGCTGAAATGGCGACGATGATTGCAAGGGCGGCGAAGCTGTCGAAGGGGCTAGAAGAGCCTGCCGACGTAAAAGCTGCACTTGCCGCTGTGAAAGATGCGGACAACTTGCATCCATCGTTGAGGGGGGGCGTTGCCTTCGCGGCAGTGAACAGCCTGCTTCCACTGGAGCAGGGCAGCTTTCCGGTCAATGCCAATACGACGCGCGCTGAAGCGGCGGTCATGCTGTATCGTTTGATTAATCTATAGCGGAAGCTATAGCTCAAGTTTTTAACCTGCAGCATGATGGCCCAAATGCCGGATAAAGGTGATAGCACCTTTGTCCGGCTCTTTTGGCGTAAGAAAGGATGGATACGGGATGAAAAAACGCATTTGGAAGACGATTTTAATAACCGCTGCAACGATCGCTGTTCTGCTTATCGGTACGGTCGGTTTCTTTTATTGGAAAATCAGCTCGATCAGCTTGGAGGATATTCAGCAGCGGCGTGCCGCTTTAGTAGCTGAACAGGATGGAACGGCACCAGCCTCCGGAGGGGCGGCCAATCAGGCGGAGCTGCCTTCCTCACTCGATAGTGCGGTTGGCAAAGCGGAGCAAATCGCAGGCAAGACTATCAAATCCGATGACGCGCTGGACGTTGCTGCTATTTTGCTGAACTCCGGGCTTTCATTCCGCGAAATGTATATTTTGCTGGGGCAATCGGATGAGGAACTGACGACGGAGGAAAAGCAGGCCATACGCGATCTGCTGCTGGCAAAGCTGACGACGGAGGAAATTGACGCCCTGCGCTCCATTACGAAGCAATATGGTAAATATTTGGCAATCGTGGATACGAACTATCCGATTGAAGCGGTTGGCGAGAAGGACGATGCGAAGCGCAAAGCGATTTTGGAAAAAGCGAAGCAGGCCAAAGAGGAAGAAGAGGGCAAGCAAGCTGCGGAGGCGGACGGTCAAGAGACGGCTTCCTCCCAGGCAGGCTCGGCTGGCAAGACGGACGGAACTGCAAAAACGGATGAGCCGGGCAAGCCGTCAGGCGGGAAAGCAAGTACGGCTACGGACAACAAGACAGCCAGCCAGACAAAGGATACTCAAAGCAAGACCAAATCTCTGAACAGCAAATATGAGTCACAGCTTTCGGCATTAAAAGGAAAATGCGTCAGCAATGCCAATCAGCTAATGACACAGGTTGTTGCGGCAATAAACAAAAGCTCGGAACTGGATGAAAAGGCGTTGCAAGGGGAGCTGCTGGGGAAAATTGCTGCTGCAGAGGCTTCTTGCGATAAACAATACCAAGCATTAATTAACAAGGCTGAAACAGAATATAAGGAAGCTGGTATAGCCTTTGCTAAGAAATCAACGTGGACGCAGGAATATCAATCCATTAAAGCGGAAATTCGCAGCAGCGCCATCAACAAACTGAACGCTGTTCAAGCAAGCGGATAAGGGGCACCGACTAGGAAGGATTTTGCGAAGGGTCGCCGGATGAAGTGCGGTCGCGCACAACGCGTTCAAGCAGCATCCGGACAAGCTCTAAATCCTCCTGCTCCAGCGGAACGCCGTCCCAATGAAGCTGCTCATGATTGAAAAACTCCTTGGCGTTGTTGCTCGGTTCCTGTTGATCAGGATAGTCCGTTAATCCTAGCAAATAATCGGATGTCGTATTCAATTTCTTCGCAATGCTTTGAATGGTCTCCAAAGTAGGCTGCCGATAGCCGGATTCATAGCCTGCATAGGTACTCTTAGCCACGCCTACGGTATCCGCTAGTTGCTGCATGGAGTACTTTCTTTTTTTTCTGAGTTGTTTAAGGCGTTTAGCAAACATGAGGACCTCCTATTAACCTTCGGTAACTACAAACATTTTACAGATATTAAAAACCAATTACAACCGATGCCAGCACGGCCGAAAGGCGTAAAATGCTAGATTTTTCAACGGCTGATCATTTAGGCCTATGTCTAGATTAACAACCTCAGAGCAGCAACACAAGTCTTGTAATTTGAACAATTTCTTGAATAAATATATTTTTTGAGCATAGTGAAAAATAAAGTATATATTATTACAAATTATGACACGATATTCGATTTTCGACACGGCCTTTTGTCGCTAATGGTCGTTTAATGCTTGCGAAAAAAATAGCCTGAAAAACCAAACAACCTGACATAATGCCTTCTGGCGTCAGGTTGTTTAGTTATTCTACATTTATTTATTCAAAAAATATTGGCGGGAAAAAATTATGCACGTCTTCTTCGTCCAGCCAAGATCAGGCTGAGAATGAACACAAGTACGACTGCGCCAATTAACGCTGGAATGAAATAGAAGCCGCCGATGACCGGACCAAGCTCGCCGAAGATCAAGCCTCCGAGCCATGCGCCGATAAAACCTGCAATAATATTTCCAATGATCCCTCCGGGAATGTCACGTCCAACAATCATTCCTGCGAGCCAACCGATAATGCCTCCTATAATTAATGTCCATAAAAAACCCATATTGATCACTGCCTTTCTCTTTGTGTTTTTGCTGTTCGCCAATGTGTGGCTTGTGTCAGCTGTTGTAGTGTCTCATGTTATCTATGTAACCATAATTAAGCGCCGCTAATCACAAAGCATACAGGAAGGTTTTGGTCAAACTAATCGGAGCTTGGCCTATTGACATGAAACCATAAGGTTTCGTATAATCCGAAAGGAAACCAAAAGGTTTCGTATGAAATGGCATGGCTTGAAGGAGGAATCGGGATGGCGGATGAAGGGCTGCTGAAGAAGCTGCGTTATAAAGAGGGACAGGCTGCGAAGGTATGGAATGCCCCGGAGGGCTATGCGCCTGGGATCGCTGAAGATACGAATAGTGCAGGCCCATATGGCTTTGCCCAGCTTTTTGTTCATCAAGCAGCGCAGGTGAGAGAACAGCTGCCGATCGTTTTGCCGCAGCTTGAAGAAGATGCGGTGTTCTGGATCACGTATCCTAAGCAAAGCGCGAAGGCAGGGGCAGATATTAACCGCGACAGCTTGGCGGCGCTAGTCATGGAGCTTACACCGTATAGGCCTGTGAGCAATGCCGCTGTGGACGAGGTGTGGTCAGCACTGCGATTTCGCCATACGGACAAAGTGAAGAAGAAATAACTGCTGACTGCGTAACGGACGGCATAACAGACGACTTAACTAGCTGTAAAACGAAAGGCATAACGAACAACTTAACTAGCTGCAAAACGGACTGCATCACGGACGGCGTAACTAGCACCATAGCTGACGGCATAGTTGAGGAAGCGAATGTGCTAAAAACGAGCAATCGAATGCCTGTCCGTCCTCATGGACACAGAATCCGCTATTTGTAGTAGAAAGTGAACTTATTTAGGGCGGCGGACAGGAGAGCCGTTATTTGCCCGACAAAGCCGTAAAATGAGGCTCAAAAGCACAAATAAGCGCGCTGGTGTCCGACCGAATAGGGAAATGCAATGATTTTGCGTATATAACGGATCTGGTGTCCGCAAGAACTTAAATGATAAAGCGATTAGAAGAGGAGACGATTGACAATGAGCAGCGAAGCGGCAAATACGCTGCCGGATATCCGGCAGACGCTGGTGCTTAAAGCGCCGATAGACAAAGTGTGGAAGGCAGTAGCAACGTCAGAGGGCATCGCCGCATGGTTCATGCCCAATGATTTTCAGCCGGAGGAAGGTTATGAGTTTCAACTGGAAGCTGGCGCGTTCGGAAAATCTCCCTGCAAGGTGACGGTCATCGATCCGCCGAATCGCCTCTCCTTCAAATGGGGCAAGGACTGGACGCTCTCCTTCGAGTTAAAGGCTGTAGGAGCAGACACGGAGTTTACGCTCATTCACAGCGGCTGGAATGCGGATACGGTGACGGAGTTCGGACAGCCGCATGAAATCGTGCGCGGCAATATGGACAAGGGCTGGACGGGCATTCAGCAAAGGCTGGCTTCGTATGTCGAGGCACAATAGCAGCGAGGCGGCGGAGCCGAAGGCTGAGGTGTTCCAAGCGATTGCCGATCCGACCCGCCGCAGCCTGCTTCGGCTGCTTGTTGATGAGGAGATGCCAGTCACGGTCATCAGCAGCCATTATGAGATGAGCCGGACAGCGGTATCGAAGCATTTGCGAATTTTGGCCGAGGCAGGATTGGTCAAAGAGCGCAAGGTTGGCCGGGAAACCCGCTACCGGCTAGATACGGAGCCTTTGCAGCAGCTAAAGCGATGGATCGCCTTCTACGAGCGTTATTGGGAAAATAAGCTCGGTGCGCTTAAGCGTTACGTAGAGGAGGATGGCCAAGGGGAGGGAGCGGATGCTTTTCCGGCTCCAGCAGTCGTGAAAGCGCCAGCTGCGAAGCGGGATTGAAGCAAAGGTCCCGCTCGTCTGGCTGCCCTGGCTGCTGGATCCGGCTTCAACGGATTTAGTCTAGCCAAGTGTGGCAGAATCTCCTTTTGCTTGCTCCGATAGCCCGAAGCTTCCGTCTTATGGTCTCTGGGCATATATGTATACGATAGATGAGTTGACAATTTCCTGATTTTTCGTCATACATATAAAGAGCAAGGAAGAGAATGGGCAGCAAGGAACCGGAGGTTATGGATAATGGGCAGGAAAATTATGTTTACAGGCGGAGGGACGGCAGGCCATGTGACCGTTAACTTGGCGCTGATTCCCCGTTTCGCGGAAGCCGGCTGGCAGATCCATTATATTGGATCGGAAAATGGCATTGAGAAGCAACTTACTGCTCCACTAGAGCAGCTTACATATCATGGTATAGCGACAGGGAAGCTTCGGCGCTATTTGGACTGGCAAAATGTGAAGGACCCCTTCAAGGTCATTAAAGGGGTTTTTCAAGCTTATCGGCTCATTCAGCGGGAGAAGCCGAACGTGATTTTTTCCAAGGGCGGCTTCGTTTCCGTTCCGGTTGTGCTGGGCGCGTGGCTCAATCGGGTGCCGGTGCTTATCCATGAATCGGATCTGACCCCGGGACTGGCGAACCGCATTGCTATCCCTTTCGCGACGGGCGTGTGCACGACTTTTCCCGAGACGGCGCAGCATTTGCCGTCAGGCAAGGCGCATTACGTTGGCGCAGTCATCCGCGATGAGCTGGGGCGAGGGGTTGCCTCGCGAGGCAGAGCCTATTGCGGCCTGCTGCCTGCATCCGAAGCCGCTGATGCAGCAGCCTCCGGAGCAGCAGGCAGCCCACAGACGCTAAGCAAGACGCCGCAAGGGCAGGCGTCAAAGGAAAGCGCCGCCCATTCGGCTAGCTCTGGCAAGCTGGTCGTGAACATTTCGGGAAAAAGCGTGAGAGCCGAAGAGTCTGCCGCGGAAACGGCGAAAGTATCCGCAGCGTCAGCAGCAGCAGGCGAAAAAGGGGCATCGCGCGCTGAAACAGGCGGAGCGAAGCCCGTCCTGCTCATTATGGGCGGCAGCCTTGGATCGCGGGCGATTAATAAGGCGGTGCGCAGCGCGCTTAGCGAGCTGACCCGCAATTTCAGCATCGTGCATTTATGCGGCAAAGGACAGGTTGAGCCTGCCCTTGAGACGGCGGATTACAAGCAGTTCGAATACATTAATGAGCAGCTTCCCGATGTGCTGGCGATGAGCGATATTGTGCTTTCCCGTGCGGGCTCTAACGCAATATTCGAGTTTTTGCATTTGCGCAAGCCGATGCTGCTCATTCCGCTTACGAAGGCACAGAGCCGAGGCGACCAGCTGCTCAATGCAGATTCGTTCAAGTCTTCTGGCTTTTGCGAGGTGCTCCATGAGGAGAAGGTAGCGCCGGATACGCTGCTGGCGGCGATTGAGGATGTCTACCAGAACCGCGCCGCATTCATTAAGCGGATGGAGCAGGAGGAGCGCCGCGACACCTTGTCGCAGCTGTATGAGCTGATTGTATCGTCCGCGCGGAACTAACAGGCAAATCTCGCAGCGCGGAGCGGGTATTTCGGCGATGAAATACAGGCCATATTTCAATAATCCATTCGATTTTAACCGGAAACGATGATATGATGTTACAAAAGAATGTCGGAGGGATTACCCGGTGGAGTATATTAGCACAAGAGGAAATGTTGGCAAAATCGGATTTATCGACGCTTTTCTAATGGGACTTGCAGATGACGGAGGCTTGCTCGTTCCGAGTGAAATTCCTGTTTTTTCAGCTGAGAAGCTGAAAGCGTGGCAGAACCTGTCTTATCAGGAGCTGGTTCTGGAAATTTTCGGCTATTTCACGAATGATGAAATTCCGGCAGAAGATTTGCGGGCGATGGTGGATGCCAGCTACGGAACATTCCGCGACCCAGGCGTAACGCCTGTTCGCCGTTTGAAGGACAACCTGTATTTGCTGGAGCTGTTCCACGGCCCAACCTTTGCATTTAAGGACATTGCGCTGCAATTTATGGGCGAATTATATACGTATGTATCCCGCAAGCAGAACAAGACGATCCATATTCTTGGCGCGACATCCGGCGATACAGGCGCATCGGCGATTCAAGGCGTGCGCGGCAAAGACGGCATTAAAATTTGCATTTTGCATCCGCATGGCAAAGTCAGCAAGGTGCAGGAGCTGCAAATGACGACGGTGCCGGACGACAACGTCTTGAACTTGTCGGTCGACGGCAATTTTGACGACTGCCAGCGCATTATCAAGGATTTGTTCGCTGATTTGGAGTTTAAGTCCGCGAACCATCTGTGTGCGATTAACTCCATTAACTTTGTGCGCATTTTGGCGCAGACGGTTTATTATTTCTATGCTTACTTCCAGGTTGCGAAGCAGCAGGATGTGCAGGAAGTCAATTTCAGCGTGCCGACGGGCAACTTTGGCGATATTTTTGCAGGATACCTTGCGAAGCGCATGGGCCTTCCGGTGAACAAGCTGATTTTGGCAACGAACGAAAACAACATTTTGGAGCGTTTCATCAAGGAAGGCGTGTATATGCCGGGAGATTTCCGCAGCACGTACAGCCCTTCGATGGACATTCAAGTAGCAAGCAACTTCGAGCGTTATTTGTATTATGTGCTGGGTGAAAATCCGCAGTTGATTACAGAGCTGATGAACCAGTTCCGCAAGGAAGGCAAGCTCGTTATTTCTGGAGACGATTTGCAGCGGGTGCAAGCTGAATTCGGCGCTCATGGCGTTGGCGGGCAGGAATGTCTTGATACGATCAGCAAATACAACGCGGAAAGCGATTATTTGCTTGATCCTCACTCCGCTTGCGGCGTGGCGGCAGCCGATCAATGTGCTGAAAGCGGCGATGTAACGATTTCGCTGGCTACAGCGCATCCGGCCAAGTTCGACGAGGCGATTCGCCTTTGCGGCATTGAGCAGGCATTCCCTGAGCAAATTTCGTCCTTGTTTGAGAAAACGCAGCGTCAGACTCGCGTAGAGGGAACGCAACAAGCGATTGTCAGCGAGCTGTTGAAGTTTTATAACGCTTAATTCGCGCATAAAAGGCGGGAGCAGCCGGTCAGAGCCTATCTGATCGGCTGTTTGTGCATAAGGAAGGGAAACAGAGGAGGCAGCTGATCAATGGACTACAGTGGAAAAATAGTGCTGGTAACCGGCGCCGCGCGCGGCATCGGCTTGACTGTTGCGACTAGCTATGCGAGGCAAGGAGCTCTTGTCATTGCGGCAGACCGGGACAGCGAAGGCGCTGAGGCCGCCGCCGACCGCATGCGAAGCGAGGGCGGCAAAGCTGCTGCGTATGCTATCGATTTGGCTCAGCCAGCCGAAATCGAAGCGATGTTCGCTTTTATCAGCGAGAACTACGGCGGCCTGGATGTGCTGATTAACAACGCGGGTTATGCGGTGTGGAAGTCGCCTTACGACCTTGCGGTTGAAGAATGGGATGCGCTGCTTCATACGAATTTGCGCGGCACTTTTTTATCCGCAAGGGAAGCTGCTAAGCTGATGCGCGCCAACGGAGGCGGAGCCATCGTCAATATGGCCTCGACCCGCGCCTTAATGTCTGAGCCCAATACGGAGGCGTATGCGGCCTCCAAGGGCGGCATCGTTGCGCTGACGCATGCGCTGGCCCTTTCTTTTGGCCCGGACCGCATTCGCGTCAATGCAATCAGCCCCGGCTGGATCGAAACCGGCGATTATGAAGCACTGCGGGCGGAGGATCACAGCCAGCATCCATCCATGCGGGTCGGCAAGCCGGATGATATCGCCAAAGCTTGCTTTTATTTGACCGATCCGGGCAATGATTTCGTTAATGGCATTAATCTCGTCGTCGACGGCGGCATGACGCGCAAAATGATTTACGAGGAGTAGCGCCATTTCGTATCAGCATCGCAAGCCCTAAGCCTAAGCTACTATTGCAACTTGCCTAGCGCTGGCGTAGAATAAGACAAAATCAAGAAGGAATAAAGGAAGGAGATGGGAATATGGAGCGAAAGCCAAGGCAATGGGACAGCCGATTTTGCCCGTCCAGCCCGAAGCGCGTTTCTATTTCCATTCCTTTGAAACACTAAGGCATATTATGCTTTGGTGTTTTTTTATGCTTTTTTTTCAAAATATAAGACTTTATAAGTTTCATCCTTATACCCGCTTAGAATTATCCGACAAAGCTCTTCGCAAGTCCTAGAAGGACGACCAAGCTGTTTTTGCTTAAGTTGCTAATTAAATGGTTCAGTCCCCAATGTTCTGCTTCTTGCGAACGTTAATTTAACTGGAGGTGCATGATTGATGATGAATAACAAGTATAAGAGAGTGCTGATTAAGCTGAGCGGCGGAGCGGTTGCGGGTGGAAGCGAGTTTGGCTTTGAACCCGAAAAGCTGGAGCATATTGCAAGAGAAGTGCTGTCCGTTGTGAAAATGGGCGTGGAGGTGTCGCTCGTTATTGGCGGCGGCAATATTTTTCGCGGCAATATGGGCGAAAGCTGGGGCATTGAACGCGCAGAAGCGGACAATATTGGTACGCTGGCGACCGTGATTAACAGCCTCATGCTCAGAGGCGTGCTGAAAGCCAGAACGAAGAAGGAAGTGCGCGTCATGACGGCGCTGCCAGTCAGCAGCGTTGCCGAGCCTTACATCCGTTTGCGGGCGGTGCATCATTTGGAGAAGGGGTATATCGTCATTTTTGCAGGCGGCAACGGACAGCCGTATGTGACGACGGATTATCCATCGGTGCAGCGGGCCATTGAGGTAGGCTGCGATGCTCTGCTGGTCGCGAAGCAGGGCGTAGACGGCGTGCTTGACGCCGATCCCAAGCTGCACAAGGGCGCGCGGAAATTCAAATCGCTGCACTATAATGATGTGCTGGACCAGCAGCTTAAGGTGATGGACCAGTCGGCGTTTATTTTGGCACGGGACTATAATCTGCCGATTCATGTGTTTAATTTCGACCAGCCGGGCTCGATGAAGGCGATTTGCCATGGCAGCCATGTCGGAACGCTGATCAGCAACAGCTCTGTGCTGGAGATGGATGCCTGAGCTTTTCATCGCCCTCCTCTTCATCCCCAAGAAATGAATGTCTGAACAGCCAAATAGCCATCCAGCTGCAACCTTCCAATTGGGAATGCCGTCCATATAGGCAGCTTGTAAATGGTCATTGGGGGTAGTGATGAAGATGGTCAACATATCGACGACAAGGAAATCTAATAAGAGCGGGAAGGCTTGGCGCAGCTTGCTGGCACTTCCCCTTCTAGCAGCGCTTATATGGACGGGCGGCCCGCACAGTGCGGCGATTGCCAGCGGAGAGCAAGCAGCAAGCCGGTTGCAAGAGCAAGGGCAGGAGCAAGCTGCTGAGGCCGCCCAAGCCGTCCCCAAAAGCTTCACGCAAATAGAAGCCGCCCATAACTATACGATTGCGCTGCGCAGCGACGGCACGGTTTGGGCTTGGGGACGCAATTTGTGGGGAGAGCTTGGGCTGGAGGGAAATCCAGGCTTTCGCAATACAGTAGCTCCTGTTCGTTATTCCGGACTTTCCGACATTGTCTATATTCATATCAATAAGAGCGATCAGAACTATATGGCGGTAAAGGCTGACGGAACGGTCTGGACTTGGGGCCACAATGATAGCAGCGGGAAAAATGCGAATGGGCTTCGGCAGGTGGCAGGCGCTGCTGGCGTAGCGAAGGTGGCAGGCGGCTACGGCTATGATATAGCTTTATTGAATAATGGTACGGTCTCAACATGGACGAAGCAGCAAGACGACACCGGCAAGCTCAGCTTTGGAAAACCAGCTGCCGTGAAGGGCTTAAATCAAATCGTGCAGGTAGCATACGGATACCCTAAGGCTTACGCCGTGAAGAAGGATGGAACAGTATGGAGCTGGCAGCCTGTGGCGACGCCCCGCGATGGCGCGGAGACGATTAAGCCTACAGCTCCGGCTAAAATATCCAGCTTGTCCGGCATAACCTCCATCGTCGCGTATAGCGGCGGTCTAATGGCATTAGATACGAAAGGAAAAGCGTGGAGCATTGCTGAAAATGGCAAAAAACAAGCGCTGTATCCGATACTGACGCTAAAGGAGATAAGCGGGAGTGCGGGAAGCTTGCTTATGCTGACGACCGATGGCGAGGTTTTTGCATATGGAAATACCGCTACTGGCAAGCAGGGCAAAGTGCGAGGGCTCACCCGGATCAAGCATATCGCAGCGGGGGAAGACCACGGCGTCGCCATTGATGAGGATGGCAAGGCATGGGGCTGGGGCCACAACAAGTTTTATGAAGCGGGCGGACCATCCGTACGCAGCGATGGCATGGTTTATACGCCCATGCAGGCAAGGCCGGCTGTTGATACGTTTATAAATGGACAATGGCTAAGCAGCATATACCCTGCCCTGCCGCAAGGCGAGACGGTATATGTGCCGATAAAGGACGTGGCCAAACAATTGGGCATGACATTGAGCGCCGTTCTTACTAAAGAAGGCTTCAGAATTTATACGCTTAAATACAAGGAACGCTCAGCAACCTTCCGTATAGGGGATACCCAGGCGAAAGCAGGCAATACGTCGTTTGAGATGCCAGAGGCGCCGATTGTTTATTCCGGTGCGACGGCCGTTCCTTATCAGCTGCTTGAGCAGGGGTTTGGCCTATCGGTTCAATGGAACGAGAAGCTTAGCCAGTTGGCGATATCGGATCAGTCTGACGAATAATGGAACAAAGCTTCTAAACAACCTCAAATCCCCCTCGGCCCACATTGCTTCGTGGACCGAGGGGGATTTTTTGAGTTATAGGAAAGGATAGGATATCCCAGGCCTTTCTCTATATTTCTCGGAATGAAACGCGCTGCGCCTCCAGAGGAAGGCGACAGCCGTTTCACCGTGCATAAGCCGCTATATAATTTGCTGATTCGGCAAGCAGGGTAAAGCGAGCGTCCTGTCGAAAGTAATGGGATACCAAGACATCCACTTATGACACATCACTTTAATAGTGCAAGACGCTATTGCTGAATCGCTCTTCTCCTGTTACAACAAGCTCTGTCGCTGATTTCTCAAACTGCTCTAATTGTTCAAGCGCCTTCAATTTGCTGCTGCCATTCATAAAATGAGCCACAATTGCTTCGCCGGGGGCGACGACGGCTATGTCTCCGTGAGTTCTCTCCCCGATGATTGCACCGTCATGAATAACGGCGTTTTCGCCAATAATGGCTCTATGAATAATAACATTGCGCCCAATTTTTGCACCGGGCATAATGATGCTTTCGGCGATGCCGCTGCCTTTTCCAATGCTGACTCCTGCACCGAGCACCGAGCGTGAAATCCGGCCCTCAATGGTGCAGCCTGGATGAGCAATGCTGTTGCTCAGCACGGCTTGCGGGCTGACATAGGGCTTGCGGACCTGCTGAACCTCTTTGGACCGAAGAGGCCAAGTTTCTGTAGACAGGCTCATCTCGCCGTCAAGCAGCTCCATATGCGCTTCCCACAGGCTTTCCACAGTGCCGACATCACGCCAGTAGCCCTCGTATGGATAAGCATTCAAGTTTTCCTCGGCAGCCAAAATGGCGGGAATAATATCTTTGCCAAAGTCATGGCTTGAGAGGGGGTTAGCGGCGTCCTCCAGCAGGAAACGTCTTAAATCTTGCCAGCGGAACAAATAAATGCCCATAGAAGCCAAGTTGCTTTCCGGGTTCGCCGGCTTCTCCTCAAACTTCATGATGCGGGACTGCTCGTCCGTATGCATAATGCCGAAGCGATGGGCTTCACGCCATGGCACCTGTTTGACGGCAATCGTTGCCATCGCCTGGTTAGCCTTGTGAAATTCCAGCATCGGGCGATAATCCATTTGGTAAATGTGATCGCCTGACAAAACAAGCACATGCTCGGGATGATGCTCGTCCACATAAGCAATATTGCGAAGAAGGGCATCAGCCGTTCCTGTGTAACAGCCTGAGCTTGATACCCGAGAAGCAGGCAGCATCGTAATTTCGCCAGAATGCTTCGTCGTTGCTGAGCGAAGCCAAGCTTCTCCATCGGTAATGTGGTCGTGAACCGAGTCAGAGCAATATTGGGTAAGCACGCCAATGGTGCGAATGCCCGAGTTAATGCAATTGCTTAATGGAAAATCAATCATGCGGAAGCGGTCGCCGAAAGATACGACGGGCTTGGCCATTTGGCCTGTAAATGGGGCTAAACGGCTTCCTTGTCCTCCAGCTAGCAGCATAGCGATGCAATCGGTATTATTAGGCATAAGGCTTTTCCCTCCAGGCCGTCCGTGACGGGTTGTTGTTAGGTATTTTTAAACGACTGAAGGGCGCTTGAAACGGTTGAGTCAAAATCAATTTTTAAGGTTAATATTAGCTTTCGTGTGCTTTACTATACGTTCATTGCGAACATAAAGCGGGTGAAATGGATGGAAATCTCCACATTGTCCGAAGAGGAAATATTTCTATTTCATGAAGGAACATGGGCGCATAGCTATCGAAAAATGGGCGCTCACCCATCAACAGAGCATGGAATCGAAGGCACTCGCTTTAACGTTTGGGCGCCGGAGGCGCGAGAGGTTCGTCTGGCTACGGATTTTAACGGGTGGCATGGCGGCAATGAGCCGCTAACCCGGCTTAACAAGTCCGGCATATGGACAGGCTTCTTCCCGAATATGCCGAAAGGCGCTTTGTATAAATATGAAATCATAGCCCAAAATGGTGAGAGGCTGCTCAAAGCTGATCCTTATGCCGTATATGCCGAAGTAAGGCCGCAAACCGCATCGCGCGTCTGGTCGCTGGACGGTTATTCGTGGCAGGATGAGGCGTGGATGCGCGGAAAAAAAGCGCCTTACGCCCGTCCGATGAACATTTACGAGGTGCATCTGGGCAGCTGGCGGAGGCATAAGGACGATACTCTGCTTTCCTACAGCGAGCTGGCTGATCAATTGGTCGCGTATGTAGCGGACATGGGGTATACCCATCTGGAGCTGCTGCCGCTGACCGAGCATCCGTACGATAAATCATGGGGCTATCAGCCGACAGGCTATTATGCCGCAACTTCCCGCTACGGTGAACCGCAGCAATTGATGGAGCTGGTAGACCTGTGCCATCAAAACGGTATCGGTGTCATTCTAGACTGGGTGCCGGGGCATTTTGCCAAGGATGCGCATGGCTTGCGCCGCTTTGACGGCTCGGCTCTGTTTGAAAATGATGACCCGCTCATTGCCGAGAAGCCTGGCTGGGGAACACTCGCCTTCGATTACGGAAAACCGGAGGTTCGCAATTTTTTAATTTCCAATGCCTTGTTTTGGTTCGATCTGTTTCATATCGATGGCTTGCGCGTTGATGCAGTCACCAGCATTTTGTATCATGATTTTGATAAAAAACCAGGCCAGTGGCGTCCGAATGAATTCGGCGGCAAGGAGCATCTGGAAGGCATCGCTTTTTTGCGCCAGCTGAATAAGGCGGTTTTTCAATATAATCCGCATGCCCTTATGATGGCCGAGGAGTCGCATGCTTATCCCGGCGTTACGAAAGCGGTCGATGAAGGCGGGCTTGGCTTTAATTATAAGTGGAATATGGGCTGGATGAATGACACGCTCAGCTATGCCAAGGAGCATTTTTTCAACCGTAAAACCAAACATAATCTGCTGACCTTCCCGATCTGGTATGCCTGGCAGGACAATCATGCGCTGCCGCTTTCCCATGATGAGGTCGTGCATGGGAAAAAATCGCTGCTGAACAAAATGCCGGGAAGCTATGAGCAGAAATTTGCCGGACTGCGGCTATTCTACGGCTATATGATGACGCATCCTGGCAAAAAGCTGCTGTTCATGGGCGGCGAATTTGCCCAGTTCATCGAGTGGAAGGACGACGCGGAGCTGGACTGGCTGCTGCTGGATTATGAGCCGCATTGGCGGATGCAGGCTTATACCCGCAGGCTGAATCAGCTGTATGCCCAGGAGAAAGCACTGTGGAAGCTAGACCATGATTACAGGGGCTTTGAATGGATAGAGCACGAGGATGATTTGCAAAGCGTCCTCTCGTATCGCAGGTTAGCCAGCCCGAAGGGGGAAGCGCTCATTATGCTGTGCAATTTTACAGATTACGCGCATCCGGTTTACCGCATTGGCGTACCGAGCGCAGGCGATTATGAAATCGTGCTGAACAGCGATGAGCCTGCTTATGGCGGATCGGGTTTTCAAGCGGAGCTGCTGCGGGAAGGCGGATCTATTGCCTCGCAGCGCATCAGCTGGCATGATAAGAAAAACAGCGTAGAGCTTCCGCTGCCGCCGTTATCTATCCTTATTTTGCGGCGAGTAAAGGTTCAGCGTTCCCGTTAAACGTTAAATCGGCATTGCAGCATTATGAAACCAAAGAGCAGGGGATGAAATGCATGAACGTATTGTTTGCGGCAGCGGAATGCGTGCCATTTATGAAGACGGGAGGCCTTGCTGATGTAGCAGGCTCACTGCCGGAAGCATTGAATGAGAAAGGCGCCAATGTGCGCGTCATTATGCCGCTTTATGCTTCGGTGAAGGACGTTTATCGAGCGCAGATGAAGGAGCTTGGCTTCATTTATGTATCGGTAGGCTGGCGGCACGTTTACTGCGGCATCAAGGAGCTAACGCATGAAGGCGTCGTCTATTATTTTATCGACAATGAGCATTATTTCCGGCGCGGTTCGGCTTATGGCTATGGCGATGATGGGGAGCGTTATGCCTTTTTCTGCCGGGCGGTGCTTGATGCGCTGCCGGTAATGGGCTTTATCCCCGATGTGCTGCATTGCCATGATTGGCATACGGGCATGATTCCCGCCCTGCTCAAGCATCATTATTGGCATCGCCCGGAATATTCCCGCGTGAAGACGGTGTTCACCATTCATAATTTGCAATATCAAGGCAATTATCCGCATCATGCGCTGGGCGATTGGCTGGGATTGCAAAATGAGATGTTTACCCCGGACGGAGTCGAATATCATGGTTTGGTGAGCTTTATGAAAGCGGGCATCCAGCTTGCAGAACGGGTGACGACCGTCAGCCCGACCTATGCCAACGAAATCCGAACTGCTGAATGCGGGTATGGGATGGATGGCACCCTGCGTGCAAAAGGCGACCGGCTTCTCGGCATTGTCAACGGCATCGACGCCCGCAGCTACAATCCGGAGACCGATCCGTTCATTCCATTCCCATACAAGGACAGCCTTAAGGTGAAAAAGCAAAATAAAGCCGCACTCCAGCAGGAGCTCGGACTGCCGGTCAACGATGCCATTCCCCTCATCGGAATGGTCGGCAGGCTAGTGGATCAGAAAGGGCTGCCCCTCGTGCTGGAAGTGCTGGACGAGCTGCTGCAAACGGAAAATATCCAGCTTGTGCTGCTCGGTACGGGCGAGCCCGAGATGGAGGATGCATTCCGCGCAGCCCAGCATCGTTATCCGGACAAAATGGTATCGTGGATCGGCTTTGATGATGGCGTAGCCCGCCGTATTTATGCTGCCTCCGATATGTTCCTCATGCCGTCGCTATTCGAGCCGTGCGGCATCAGCCAGCTTCTGGCGCTGCGGTATGGCAGCTTGCCTATCGTGCGAGAAGTAGGCGGGCTGAAGGACACCGTTCATAGCTACAACGAGTGGACGGGAGAAGGCAACGGCTTCTCCTTCACCAATTACAATAGCCAAGAAATGCTGAATACGATTCGCTATGCCATTCATATATGGTGGAATGAGTCGCACCGAGGCAAGCTCACCGCCGCAGCCTTTGCTGGAGATTACAGCTGGGGAGCATCTGCGGAGCGTTACATAGCACTTTATACGGAGCTGGCTTTATAATGATTGAGAAGGAACTTGGTTCTGAAAAAGGAGTGCGACCGTTGATGATAGAGCGCTTATTGGAGCTGCAGCAGCGTATTTACCAATATCAAATGGACATTAAGCAAAGCTATGGCCCGGAGCACGCTATTTGGTCACCCGGCAAGGATGCTAAAGTCAGCTTTGCCCAGGTTGGCGACCAGTACGAGCTGATGTTTTACGGCGTTGGCTTTGATGAAGATCCTTCGATTGCCGCAGATGATTTCGACTACGAGACGAACTATCCTTTTGTGAAGTTTCTGGAGTTTATTTGTTTGCCTGAGGTGGCTCCCCATCTTGCATCGCTCACCTTCACGGGGCCTGATGAAGGCGCGAACGGTCTAAATGAATGGAATTTCTCGCGCATCGTGCATTCGGAGGCGGAGTTTTCGGCACTGCGTTCCTTCCTCATACAGCTCACAGATTCAGGCGATCATAACGTCCGCTTCATCGGGAGCGACTATGAAGAGGAGCATGGCATGGTGACAAAACTGCTTGCCAAAATGCCAGCCGTGCTCATCTTCCAGACGCCGACTGTGCCGGATGAAGCTTTTTTCGCTATTGAAGGCCACCCGCTCCGCGAATTGAGGTTGCAGGTAGGCTTCACAGAGGAAGCCTTTATTACCCGTCTCGCCGACTGTCCCTATTATACGGAATTGCGACAGCTGGACTTTTCTGAGCGCATTGAAACGATTGATGACGTGCCGGAGGATGCAATTCCTTATACAAGCTATGAAGCATTGTTCGCCTCTGGCCGTTTTAAGCGCCAGCCGCATTTTCATTTCAAGCTGCGCCATTCTACGTTAACCTTGGATGAGGTAATTGCCCTCGGCAAACTCCAGCCCAATGTGCAATTTCTGTTCATTGAGGGGCGCGGCGGGCGCTATGCTTCGCATTTATCCGATTAAGCAGCACAAAAAAAGGACAGGCCCCGAAAAAACCGATGCCTGTCCTTTTTTGCTGCCTATGCAAGCTCTATTCAAGCTGCTTTTACTTCAAATGTTCCGGTACAAAATCCGGTAGCCCATCGGCTCCAGCTCAATGCGAAGCTGCTCCTCGAACGTTGCCACTTCTTCCTCGGTAAGCGCATCGCGCCAGCCGCCAGCCAGCATCGGGTGGGCGAGGAATACATTTTCCTCTGTATTGTTCATCCAAATCGTGAAATGCTGCTTATTGTTCATCCGCTCATAGACGAACGTGCCTTTCTCGCTGCTCGCTTGCAGGAAGCGGAAGCGGCCGCAGCGCAGCGCCTCATGCTTTTTGCGGAGCGCAATGATGATGCGATAAAAATCATGCAAATCCCGATCCTGCTTCGCCTCGTCCCATTCCATGCATTTGCGGCAATCGGGGTCGCCGCCGCCTTGTAAACCAACCTCATCGCCGTAGAAGACGCAAGGAACGCCCATCGACGTCATCATAAATACCGCTGCCAGCTTGGCCCGCCGTTTATCGCCGCCCATTCTGGTCAAGGAGCGCGGAATGTCATGGCTTGACAGCAGGTTAAGCAGCGCTTCGTTCGTCTGCTGTGGATAACGCACGAGCAGGCGGTTCACCTCTTCGGCGAAATCCGATGCATGCCTGCCGCTGTTTGAGAAAAAATCGAGCACGCTGTTCGTAAAGGGATAGTTCATCGACGAATCGAACTGGTCGCCCTGCAGCCAGCGCATTGCATCCCCCCACACCTCGCCGATAATGTAGGTCTCATGCTTCACTGCCTTGACTGCGCCGCGGAATTCCCGCCAGAAATGATGGTCGATCTCGTCGGCGACATCAAGCCGCCAGCCGTCAATATCCGCTTCGCGAATCCAATGGACGGCGACGTCGAGCAAATATTTTTTTACTTCAGGATTGGCGGTGTTGAGCTTGGGCATGTTGCCATAAAAGCCGAACGTATCATAGTTCGCTTTGCCATCCTGTACAGCGACCGGAAAGTGGTTCAAATGAAACCAGTCCTTGTATTTGGACTTTTCGCCGTTTTTTAGCACATCCTGAAAATGGGGGAATTGCTCGCTCACATGGTTGAACACCGCATCCAGCACGACGCGAATGCCGCGCCTGTGGCACTCGTCGACCAGCTTCTTGAGCAGCTCAAGATCGCCGAACTGCGGATCAATCTTATGATAATCAACCGTATCGTATTTATGATTGGAGGGCGAAGTGAATAGCGGTGTCAAATAAATCGCATTTACGCCCAAATCGCTAATATACTCCAGCTTATCTAAAATCCCCTGCAAGTCGCCGCCAAAATGCGAATGAATATCCGGCGTTTCTCCCCAAGGCCTAACGTAATCGTGGTCGTTTTCCTTGTTTCCGTTATTGAAGCGGTCTACCATGATTTGATAAAAAACCGCGTTTTTCGCCCAGTCAGGCGCATCGAACAAGTCGATCTCATGAATGTAGGGCACTTCAAAATACCCGCCTGGAGGCGTCGGCTGCTGCGCATAAAATCCGGTCTCGATCTTCCACATCGTCTCTGTGCCGGCATGCAGACGGAAGCCATAGGAGAAGCGTTTGTATTTAGGGATGATTACGCCTTCCCAGTAATCAAACAGCTGATCGGAAGCTATTTTTTCCATTACAATTTCCTGAAGGTTTCCATTCCAGTCGTATTTATCTCCGGCGACCATGACGACATCCTCCACATCGTTTTTTTTCGTGCGCAGCCGGATGTGATAGGTGCTCAAATCATAGGCGTAGGCCCATTTGTGGCTTGGGGTGTGGTGGATGGCTTCTCTTAGCATAAATAGTTGTTTCTCCTCTCCTGCCCTGCAGTTGGTCTAGCTAGCCGTGGAGCAAGGATTCCGCTCCGTCAATGTAAACCGTTGTGCCTGTAATGTGATGCGAATCATCCGAGCCCAAGAACAGCGCAAGCTGGGCGACTTGCTCAGGGGAGCCAGGCCCCTTCTCCAGCGGCTGGTCGCCTTCCGGGAAGTTGACCGGAATTTGCACCTCCTCCAAATAAGGCGAGCGTTTCGTGCTTTTATCAATATTCGTCTTAATCGAGCCGGGGCAGATCGCATTGACGCGAATGCGGTAATTCGCCAGCTCCAGCGCCGCCATCTGAGTGAAAGCGACCTGCGCCGCCTTCGTGCTGCTGTATGCGCTGAACCCGATATTCGAGAAGACGCGGTTGCCATTTATGGAACTCGTAATCAAAATGCTGCCGCCCTGTTCCTTGAGCGCTGGAATGGCATGCTTCACGGTTAGAAACGTGCCGTTCAGGTTAATGTTGATCGTCTTGCTCCAATCCTCCAGCTTCATCAGCTCAATGGGCGCCATGGAGCCGTTAATACCAGCATTGGCGTAGACGATGTCCAGCTTACCCAGCTTGTCTAACGCCACTTTATACGCCGCTTCGATCGCTTCCTCGCTTGAAATATCGGTCACGGCTGTTGCGCAAGTGACGCCGAAAGCTTCGGCCTCCTGCTTGACCTTGGCCAGCCCGTCCTCATTCACATCGAGCAGTGCCAGATCAGCGCCTTCCTTGGCGAACAGCAGTGCCGCTGCGCGGCCGATGCCAGAGCCGGCTCCCGTTATTAGAGCAGCTTTGCCTGCCAGTCTGCCGCTGCCTGTTCTCGTTTGTTCATTCGCCATCGTCGAAAACCTCCTGCAATGTATAATGATGTTTAGGGAACATGTCCTGCAAATGCGTATTCTGTTAAGATGATCTAATTTCTCTTACCCTAAACCAATCTGGTGTTCCCAACTATTTCATATTTTATTTTGCGGCTTCTGCTGGACAATCGGCGGCCACAGCGCACATATCCATTCTTTGTTCATATATGTTTACAAGTTGGAAACAAGTTCGATATATTGGCGTTGCAAAATTGCATTATGCTGCGTTCTAATGGGTAATCTGGGTTAGATAGGCATAGGTAGGAGCGGTGATGGATGACAGGTCAGATGATAGATAAAAAAATATTGGTCGTAGATGATGAAGCGAGTATCGTCAGCGCCGTTGCATATGCTTTCAGACGCGAAGGCTATTTGGTCGAGACGGCTGGCGATGGGGAAGAGGCGCTGGAGAAGGTAGCCGTCTTTCAGCCACATGTCATTATTTTAGACGTCATGATGCCGCGAATGAACGGCTACGAAGTGTGCAGGAAGCTGGAGAATCGCCATGGCGTCGGCATTATTTTGCTCACGGTCAAAAATGACATCGTTGACAAAGTGCTGGGGCTTGAGCTGGGCGCCGACGATTATATGACGAAGCCGTTTGATTTGCGCGAGCTTGTTGCCAGAGCGAAAGCGCTGATGCGGCGCGTCGAGAAGCTGGCGGGGCGCGAGGAGGAGCCGGATGTGTATGAGCTGGGCAGCATTCGCCTGAACATGCAGCAGCGGCTCCTTACGGCTGGCGGTGCTGCGCTTGAGCTGACGCCAAAGGAATTTGATCTGGCGGCGCTGCTGCTGTCGCATCCCGAGCGGGTTTATACCCGGGAGGAGCTGCTTGATTTGGTCTGGGATATGGAATACGCGGGCGGAACGCGCACGGTAGACATTCATATTCAGCGGCTGCGCAAAAAGCTTGGCGATTCGAGCCAGACGCTGCTCCAGACCGTATATGGCATCGGCTACAAAGCTTCCAAGGCAGGAGCGGCAACAGCTAGGGCATCAAAGATAAGCAATGGATCTGAGAATACGTTGGACAATTCGCCGGAGTCAGTCTCGTCGTCGATAAAAGCGGATGAGCCGGAGCAATCTGGTGAGCCGTCATGAGAATCAGCTTGAAGCTGCGAATGAGCATTGTGCTGGTCGTGCTGCTGGCGCTCACCGTAAGTGTACTGAGCATGATGGTGCTGGGCGGGATCAAGCGCGATCAGCAGGAGCGTACCGAGAAGCTGCTGGCCAAGCAGAGCGAGGTAGCGGCGCAATACGTTCGGCAAAGCTTCGCTACTAGCGAGCCGCCGCTTGCCCTCGATGCCTTCATGCCGTTGAGAGGGCAGCGGCTGGCGCTCTACATTTCAATGATCAGCGGCATGCAGACGACGCTTTATGATACGCAGGGCAAAGAAGCCGGCAGCTCCATTCCCGTTGGCGGGGAGAAAGGAGCAAATTTGTCCGACACGCTGCAATATGCCCTGGATGGCAAAATCGCCTATCAGACAGCGGGGGATTCGCTTATTTATTTTGCTCCTTTGCAGGGCGAAGACGGCTTGCTTGGCGTAGTCAGCTTCCATTACTCGTTGAAAAATGACCATCAGTTCGCCCAGACCATCCGCGAGCTGTTTCAAACGGCGGGCATTATTGCCGTAGTGGCAGGGGCCGCCATGGGCTATGCGTATTTTTATAGGCTTGCCGCGGTCATTTCCCGGCTGAGAAGCGCAGCGGGCAACATCCGAGAAGGGCGGTATTTGCAGCAAAATCCCGTACGCAGGCGCGATGAGCTGGGCGATTTAAGCCAGGATATTTTTTTTATGAGCAGTGCCATTGAACGGCATATTGAAGAAATGAAGGAGGAGCAGCGCAAGCTTACGCTCGCCATCCTCAAGCTGCAGCAATTGGAGCAGCAGCAGAAGCAGTTCATCGGCAACATCAGCCATGAGTTCAAGACGCCGCTCACGTCGATTCGGGCGTATGTGGATTTGCTGGATATGTACCGCGATGATCCGAAGCTCATAGATGAGGCGATTCAAAGCATGGGCAAGGAGTCCGGGCGGCTGTACGATATGGTCGAGAAGGTGCTGCATTTGGCGGCGCTGGAAAAGTATGAATTCGAGCAGCAGGCAGAGGTATTGCAGCTGGATGAGCTGCTGCTGGATTTGTGCACGCGCATGCAGGGCAAGGCGGCAAAATTTGATTTGTTGCTGCAAACGCAGCTGGAGCCTGCTGTCATCTGGGCGGATCGGGAGAGCCTGATGCAAATATTCATTAACTTAATTGATAATGCCATTAAATATAATCGTCCTGGCGGACAGATTGAGGTTGCGCTGCATGTGGACGGAAATCGGGTCAATGTTGTCGTGCGGGATACGGGCATTGGCATTCCAGCGGAAGCGCATGACAAAATTTTTGAGCCGTTTTATACCGTCAACCGCGACCGCTCCCGCATATCGGGAGGAACGGGACTTGGCCTGTCGCTCGTTAAGCAGCTTGCCGAGGCGCAAAAGGGTGAGCTTGTACTAGTTAGGTCGGGCGACGATGGAACGACGTTCAAGGTCTATTTTCCGCTATATAACGGTTAAAGGTGTAAAGGTTTACAGGTTCGAAACAAGCTGGAGACGAGGTCGAAACATTCGCTGATTACAATAAGCGCATAGCAATAAGGGAGAGGGGAAATACGAGATGAGACAAACCCATTTTAAATGGATAAATACAGGCGCGGCTGCCTGTTGTGTGGCTTTGCTGCTGGCGGGCTGCGGAGACGGTACTGCCCCGACACGCGAAACGATTCAAAAGCCGGATAAAACAATTACCGTCGTAGAGCCGGGCCAATCGACCGATACGAAGGTTGCTGTCAGCCAAATAACGCAAATAGACCGAACGCGGGGGATTAGCTTTATTACCGATGAGCAGTTGGTCATCGTCAAGCGCAATGAAAATGAGCAGAAAATAGCGGTGGAAGGGGAAATGATGTTTCCCAACAATTTGTATTTGCACGATCTGGCAACGAAGCAGGAGGAGGCTTTACATGAGCAGCCTGCGCATCAGGGATTTGCCAAGCCGTCACCGGATGGGAAATATTTATTTTATAAGCTGAATAACGAAGAAAGTGCCCATGGCTACATGATGAATTTGGAAACAAGAGAATCGGTGGAGCTAGGCAGCGATGTGATCGATACGACGACAGGCATGTGGATGGACGATACGCATGTGCTCTTTATGACGGTCGAGGGCAAAGTAATCAAGGCAAGCGTTGATGGCGCATTGGAGACGATTTTGAGCAGCGATCATCGGATATTTACGGCGGTGCCTGGCGAGGGCGGCATTTATTATGTGGTGAATGAAGTGCTGTATTTTCTTCCCGATGGCAGCAAGCAGGCGGAGAAGCTGGCGACGGACGTCGTCTGGGTAATTCCCTCGCCAGAGCGCAAGCAGCTCGCATTGGTGAAGCGAACATCTAATACGACACGTACGCTGATGATTACGGATGCCAAGGGCAATGAGCCGATTGAGCTGGGAAGCGCGACGCAAGTATTTGGCACAAGCTGGTCGCCAGATGGCAAGAAGCTGGCCTACAGCCTGACATCGGAAGGAACGGACGGCGACAACGGCGTATTTGTGGCAGATGCGATTAGTGGCGATACGGTGCCGATCAAGCTGGATGTCCAATATTTATCCGATGATCTCGGCTGGAGTCCCTCCGGCAAAAAAATCGTCGCCGCAACTTATTCCCAGGAGCAGAACGATTTTATTACGTTTGTGATTACGTTGAAGTAGATCTGCATCATTCTATTTATGAAAAAATAAGGATGTCCATAATAGCTAGTTGCTGCTTAAGGACATCCTCTTCATGGTTCATTTAAAATGCTTTTTTGATTTCTTAAATAAAATCCAAACAAATAATCCGACTAAGGAAAAAGAAGCAATGGCGTAGAGAATGGATACAAAATTCATAGGCTATTCAAAAAACAAGGAAGCTCTGAATGTACTAGCGCTGCTCTAATCTCCTGTATACTTAAACCCATTAAAGATTTTGTTGTAAGCTTCATGAGGAACCTCCTGATTTATATGAAGTTATTTTAGCGGTATTACGTGAACGAAAATGAGCTAGAATTGGACCGTAATTAGCGTCACACGTCTTTCCGATAAACTTGGCGGACACAGCCGCAGCTATTTTAACAGGATCACGGGTTATGGCACAGACCGCGGACTTAGGAGCCGCTAATGCGCTGTAAATGGACATTTTATTGGGAAAATGGTAGTGATAATGGCTCTCCTGTCCGCTTACGTCCTGAAATCGGCTCAAAAGTCAGAATAGCGGAATCTCAGTCCTCAGTCCCGATCTGGTTGCATATGTGCCCTAGCAGGCCCGTTGTGAAATGTTATTATAACACTTTCAACTGTGAATTTTGTTTTGTTTATCCATAATAATAAAAAATCCTGAATGATAAAATTTAGTCGCTGGCGTAAATATTGAATTAGGCAGGCAAGTGTTTAAATGAATTCAGACGATGATGAATCTATGCTTATCCATGCAATCGAGCGATTAAACGTCCGTCGTAATTGTAACCCCGAACGAGGTGGTAGGTTAATGTTTAATTTAACGAGCTTTGGAAAACGATCCTTCCGCTGTTCATGCTTGCTCTAATCATAGCCTATCTGATATTGATCTTTGCTTTGAGAAAAAAAGTGTGAGAGCATAAATCATGCATGCCTCGATTTAAAATGGATTCACCGAAGCGGGAATTCCTTACTTTCGCATGAAGATTTTTAAAGCAAAACGTTGGACCTAATGGCGGAAATATTGACTTAAGGCGCTATAAAGGGTATTATTACACAATCTTGAATACGAACAGTAAGGGTGAAAATCTTGAATTCGAAACTGCAGATTAAGAACGTTATTTTAGCCGACAAAGATCTTGCCTCAGGGTTATATCAGTTCATCATGACACTTAGTGAAGGTTCTAAGGCGCGTTTGTTCTACAGCCAGAAGCCAGTATGGAGATTAACAGGCGTTACGCGTATGCTGAACGTGCCGTGTCCATTGTGCCGGAAAGACTACTACTGTAATTGCTTTGAGAAGAACATTGCTCATTTCAATCAGCAGATCATCGAGAAGGATCTTATTCCGGAACCGACGAATAGCTAATACTTGTTTGAAAAAAGATTAAAAAAACAGGCATCCCCGCCGCTGGCTGGTGGATGCCTGTTTTTTTGCGCTTTATGCCTAAATTTCCTTCGGCGTCTTCAAGCCGAGCAGCTCTAAGCCTTCCTTAAGCACATCGGCAGCCACCTGCACCAGCTTAAGCTTAACGATCCGCTCCCCAGCGTCCCCAGCGAGCACCTTGTCGTGATGATAGAAACGGTTGAACGCTTGGGCGAGCTGAATCAAATATCTGGCGAGAATGGATGGCTCATGCCGTTTGGCGGCGTCTCCAAGGACTGCTGTGTAGCGCAAAAGCATCTTCATTAGCAGCCAAGCATAATCGCCTGTCACATACTCATAATCGGCAGGCTGAGGTGCTGCGGCGACGTCGCTGCCGGCCGCTTTTGCCAATATCCGCTGCGTTCTGGCGTAAGCATATTGCACGTACGGGCCCGTTTCCCCTTCAAAATTCAGTACATCCTCCAGCACAAAATCGACCGCAAGCAATCTCGTATTTTTGAGATCCCCGAACACGACGGCGCCGATGCCAACCGCTTCGGCTACCTCGGCCTTTCCTGCTAGCGCTGGATTCTTTTCCTCTATTTTTTGCAAAGCCCGCTGTACCGCTTCATCCAGCACTTCTTCTAGAAAAACGACCTTGCCGCGGCGAGTGGACATTTTTTGCCCATCCAGCTTCATAAGCCCGAACGGGATATGCTTGCAGGCGGCTGCCCAGGCAAAGCCCATTTTCTCAAGCACGAGAAACAGCTGGCGGAAATGCAGCGATTGCTCCGAGCCGACAACATACAGCAGCTCGCTGCCCTTCATTTCTTCATGGCGATATATGGCGGTCGCCAAGTCGCGCGTCGCATAGATGGATGTGCCATCGGATTTTCGAATGAGGCAGGGCGGCAGCTCATGCTCATCCAGCCGGACGACCTGTGCGCCTTCACTTTCCTCCAGCAGTTGCTGCTCCTGAAGCTGCTGGACGACGGCGTCCATTTTATCGTTATAGAAGCTTTCGCCGAGAAAATGGTCAAAGCTCACGCCTAGCCGTGCATACAGCTTATTGAACTCCTTCAGGCTGTCGGCAATAAACTGGCTCCAGCAGCGAATCGCTTCAGCATCGCCAGCTTCCAGCTTGGCGAACCAGCTGCGCGCCTCATCCTCCAGCGCGGGATGCTGCTCTGCCTCTTCGTGAAAACGCACATACAGCTCCAAATAGCCCTTAATGGGATCTGCTGCAAGCTGCTGCTCGTCGCCCCATTTCAGATAGGCGGTAATCATCTTGCCGAACTGCGTGCCCCAATCGCCCAAATGATTGACGCTGACCGTCTCATAGCCAACCTTGCGCAAAATATGGTACAGCGCATTGCCGATCATCGTCGAGCGCAAATGCCCAATGCCAAACGGCTTCGCAATATTGGGCGAAGACATGTCGATGATGACGCGCTCTCCATTCCCAATGGCTGCGTGCATGAGGGTTCCGCTCTTCCAATCTGCAATAAGCTGCGCGGCTGCCAGCTCCCGGTTCCATTTGAAATTCAAATAGGGTCCGGCAGCCCGAACGCTCCAGCCCGCATCTGCCAGCAGGGGCTCAAGCCAAGCAGCGATGCTAGCGGGGCTTTGTTTCATCGTGCGAGCTAACGTGAAGCAGGGGAAGGCGACATCGCCAAGCTCCTCATCGGGCGGGTATTCCAGCAGGGGCCGAATTTCTGCTTCGGGCAGAGCGAGGGCTTTCGCCAAAGCCAGCGCAATTTTGTCCATTAACAGCATCATCATCATCCTCTCCAAATAATCGTTCAGGCCAGAGCGGCACGCAAAAAAGACCCCGTCTCTAAAAATAAGAGACGAGGCCTGTTATCCCCGCGGTACCACTCTTGTTGCCGCCTCCGCACAGAAGCATAGAGGGGCATCTCGCCGTTGTAACGGTGCTGAACCGGACGTCCCTAGCACGATTGCTCGTTTCAGGCCGCCATCTCCCGGGTGCGCTTCACCTAATTGTCCATTGCCGGCTCCCACTGTCCCGGCTCGCTTGAAATGGCACCCATATAGGTTACTCTCCCGTTCCTTGATGTTAATTAACAGCTATCATATCGGATACGATCAGAAAAATCAATCCGTTTTTAATCGGCCAAGCTTGCAGCTATTCTTTCTCGGTTACGAGGCATAGGCTCTCAATTGCCTGGCGTATAATCGAGCATGAGCGCTCCATCAGCCGCTGCTCCCGCGACGTCAGCTTGAGCTCGACGATTTCCTTAACCCCGCAGCGGGCGATGATGGCAGGGACTCCGGCGCATACTTGCCGCTGGCCGTATTCGCCGTTTAATATCGCAGACACGGCAATAATGCGATGCTCATCGTTTAGAATAGAGCGGGTAATATGTGCCAGCGCATTGCCGATGCCAAAGCTGGTCGAGCCTTTGCGCGTATAGATTTCCCAGCCGGCATTGCGGGTCTGCTCCGCGAGCGCTCCGAGCTTCACATGCCCGAAGCGCTCGGGATGCTGGGCCAAAATATGCAGCAGCGGCTTGCCGCCAACCGTCACATGCGACCAGGCGGGAAACTGCGACTCGCCATGCTCTCCAAGCACATAGCCCTGCACGCTGCGGGCATCCACAGGAAAATGCTCGCAGAGCAGCGTCTTGAGCCGCGAGGAGTCGATGGACGTTCCGGTGCCAATCACTTGGCAACGCGGCATGCCGGACAGCTCCCACACGACATACGTCACAATATCCACAGGATTGGCGGCCGCTACAAAAATTCCGTTGAATCCGCTGTTCATAATGCGCGGAATCATCGTTTCATAAATCTCGCGCACTGTATGCAGCACATCGAGCCGATCGTCGCTGCCGACGGGGTATGCTCCGGCACATAGAAGAATAACGTCCACATCTCCGCATTGCTCCAGCGTTCCAGCAGCAACCTTTGTGCGGCCATGGACAAAGTCCATGCTGTGCGACAAATCGAGCGCCTGTGCGTAGGCCCGGTCGAACGTGCGGTCAATGAGCAGCAGCTCATCGCAAATCGACTGGTTAATTAAGGCATACGCGCAGCTTGAACCGACCTGACCGACTCCTACAATGGCGACCTTGCGCGCTTTGTTTGCCATCCTTATGCATCTCCTCCGCCGTTAACCTCGTTACGCTATTATATGCGGCATCCAGCCCATGATGTGACGGCCATGTTCAATCCATGTTTGTCTATGTCACATGGAAGCAAAAGCGTGAAAATATGCACATTTTGATCTGCCAGCCAATGGAGGATAGCGCTGTGCTTGTCAACATATCCACAGAGTTATGCACATTATCAACAGTGTTCAAATGGAGTATTTTCCGCCACCTCCAATACTTATCCACAAGTGAACAGGGAGGATTGTCCACACTGTACAGGTCGGAAGTCCTAAGGTTGAATATAGATAAACCGCTTATTTTCGTACATTTACAATCTAACTTTCAGCTGTCATGATAGGGAAAGTATATGTGGGCAGACACAGATGGAGGAATGGATTTCATGTGGCTTGTATTATCCTTGCTGGCGGCGACGAGCTTTGGGCTGCGGGGGATTTTGTATCATTGGACGAGCCAGCAGGCGCTTAATCGCAATG
The DNA here is from genome assembly GCF_002741035.1 of Paenibacillus sp. BIHB 4019. Lineage (NCBI taxonomy): Bacteria > Bacillati > Bacillota > Bacilli > Caryophanales > Paenibacillaceae > Paenibacillus > Paenibacillus sp. BIHB 4019. Next base: position 3,184,338 of record NZ_CP016808.1, read on the forward strand.
CGCTGCTGTGCGGTGTATTTTTCTCAGGGGCGCTGATTACACTTGTTTGTACGCTGGCGACTGGAGCATCTTTCACCGTTTCATCGCTTATTGGCGTGCAGATGGGACTGCTCTCTTTCGGAGCAAATGCGAGCATGTTCAAGGGCTTTGCCGTGGGCAAAGCCTCTATTGTTGCGATTTTGACCGCGCTTCCTTCGGCAATTGTCGTCGTTGTCGCCTTCGCGGTATGGGGCGAGACGCTCAATATTGCGCAGCTCAGCTCCTTTATTATCATTATTGCGGGTATATTGCTGGTGCGTTATTCCAATGATATTACCCGTGGCAATTTGCAAGGAGCGCAATGGGGGCTGCTGGCGATGCTGCTGTTTGCCGGAAACGATTTATCGGGAAAATGGTCGACGATGATGGATGCGCCGTTGTTTCCGACGCTTGTCTGCATGTTCAGCAGCGGCTCGATCTGCTTTGGGCTTTGGTGGCTGCGCGACCTGCGCTCCGTACGTGCTGCTTCTGCGGCAGCAGGCCAAGCAGCGCAGGAGATAGCGGCAGGTGCCGCTGCAACGACTCTTAATGCTGTTCATTCTCTTAATGCTCCTGCTGTTCTTAATATTGTTAATGTGGTTCAAACTGATATTACGGGCGGCGCCAGAAACGGGACTGCGAGTCCAAGCACTCAGCCAATCGTGAGCGCGGCAGTTCCAGCGGCCAACCGGGCAGGCACAGCAGGCAAACGCAGCTGGAGCTTCCGCCGCACGTTTTCCGTCGGGATGGCGGTCGGCATTACCAATGCTGTGGGCATGATGTTTATTGTGACGGCCTTTGATGTGGGGAAGGCGGGGCTGGTGTCGGCCGTAACGGCGCTTAATGTGCTAATTGTACTGCTCTATACGCGGTTTGTAGTGAAGGAGCGGTTCTCCAAACTGGAGACGATCGGGATTTCAACCGCGTTCGCAGGCATCCTGCTCTTGCGTTTGTATGGCTCTTAATGTGAAGCGGACCGCGCTGAATACAGGCGAGTTAAGTACGAAACGTCTATAACTTTAGAAAACTCAGTGAAAGTGTTATAATACAACCGTTCACTTATTTTACTTAACGGGAGGTTTCACTTACTATGAAAGATTTTGAATTGTACAACCCAACCAAGCTCATATTCGGAGCAGGGAAGGTACAGCAGCTTGGAGAGCTGGTCAAGCCATACGGGACGCAAGTTCTGCTCGTATACGGCGGCGGAAGCATCAAGCGTTCGGGGCTTTATGACGAAGTGATTTCCCAATTAAATAGCATTGGCGCAACCGTTCATGAACTGTCTGGCGTGGAGCCGAATCCGCGCCTGACGACAATTAATAAAGGGATCGACATTTGCCGCAGCGAAAAAATCGAGTTCGTGCTCGCCGTAGGCGGCGGCAGCGTGCTGGATGCTTCCAAGGCAATTGCGGCTGGGGCGCTCTATGATGGCGATGTGTGGGATTTCACGATCCGCAAAGCAGTCATCCAAGAGGCATTGCCGATCGGCACCGTGCTGACGCTTGCCGCTACCGGCTCGGAAATGAACGGCAACGCGGTTATTTCCAACTGGGAAACGCAGCAAAAACGCGGCCTCGGCAGCAAGCTTGTTTATCCGAAGTTTTCGATTCTTGATCCGAAGCTGACGTATTCCGTGCCGAAGGATCAGACGGCGAACGGCATCGTCGACATCATGTCGCATGTGTTCGAGCAATATTTCTCCCTAACGACCAATACGCCGCTGCAGGAGCGCTTTGCAGAATCCATTTTGCAAACGGTCATTGAAAATGGGGAAAAAGCAATCGAAAACGGCTCCGACTATGACGCCAGAGCGAATTTGCTGCTCGCTGGCACCTTTGCGCTCAACGGCACACTGCCGATTGGCGTCGTGACGGACTGGGCGTCGCATGGCATTGAGCATGAGGTAAGTGCGATTTATGATATCGCGCATGGCGCAGGACTTGCGATCATCTTCCCTAACTGGATGAAGCATGTGTATCAAGAGCGTATTGACCGCTTCGTGCAATATGCGGTACGGGTATGGAACATCGATCCGAGCGGCAAATCCGATGAGGAAGTGGCGCTTGCGGGTATCGAAGCGACACGCGCCTACTTTACGCGCATTGGCGAGCCTGCAACACTTGGCGAGCTGGGCATTGGGGGCGAGAACATTGACCGAATGGCGGCGGAAGCGACCGTATTCGGCCCAATCGGCTCCTTCAAGAGCTTGGACAAGGAAGCGGTCAAGAGCATCTTGACGGCGAGCCTGTAAGCCAGGAAGTCAAGCTTTTATAAAGCATTCAGGTACTGCTGCGCAAGCAGCACGCCTGAGTGCTTTTTTTTCTGGCGAGCAAGGGGGTCAGTTGTGCTCCAATCCTTGAAATTTCAATGATGGAATAGAAAATCTCTATTATCCGTGCCGTTGACCGCTGCATATATGGAGTGATAAGTTAAATTCATATAAAATAATCGGAATAATCGGATATTAGAGGAGGCTTTTTCAGATGGGAGATCAAGCAGCAGCGTATCGTTTTGCCCGCAACTTGCCCGCACGATCAATTGGCGGAACGAAGGTGACAGACCCGCAGCATGTTCATTTGTCCTACGGCTTTCCGGCAACGGACTTGCTGCCGGTTGAGGAGCTGCATGCAGCGGCGGCGGAAGCTCTTAAATGGGACCGGGCGGATGCGCTCCATTATTCGGGAGCGAAGGGGCCAGCCCGCGTCAGGGATTGGGTGCTGGCACGTTCCCGCAAGTTCGGCATTCATGCTGGGGCAGAAAACTTTATTCCGACCTTTGGCGCCATTCAAGGCATTGACCTGACCGCGCGAATTTTGCTAAACCCGGGGGATGAGGCTTGGGTAGAAGGGCCGACCTTCTTTAATGGCTTGCAGGCGTTCCGCGCAGCGGGTGCAGTCATCAAGTCGATCCCCGTCGATGAGGAGGGCCTTCAGGTCGAGCTGCTGGAAGCGGCCTTGAAGCAGGCAGCTGCAAGCAATGAGCCGATACCGAAGCTGCTGTACTGCATGCCGAACTATCATAATCCGACGGGTGTGAGCCTGTCGCTTGAGCGCAGGCGGAAAATTGCGGAGCTGGCGGTGGCCTACAATTTCCTCGTTTTGGAGGATGATGCTTATGCCGAGCTGAACATTAGCGGGGAGACGCTTCCTGCGATCTATTCGTTTGCGCCTGAGCAGGTCATCTATGTCAGCACGTTCTCGAAGACGCTAGGCCCTGGACTGCGCCTCGGCTGGGCAATTGCCGCACCGGAGGTCATTACGCATATGGCGACGCTGTCGCTGGGAAGCCAGCTTAATCCTTTTACCCAAGAGGTTGTTGGCGAATTGCTGCAGCATTATGGGTTTGATGAGCAGGTAGCAAAACTTGCCGAGCGTTATAAATTGCAGCGCGATACGATGATTCAAGCGCTCAGGAGGGAATTTGCGGAGCATATTGCGGTACAGGCGCCGGATGGCGGATTTTTCGTCTGGGTGACGTTTGACGAGCAGGTGGATGTGCGGCAGTTTGCGCCAGCAGCGCTTGCGAAGGGCGTCAGCTTTGTGGCGGGCAATGCTTTTTTCGCGGATGGGCAGGGCTCCCGCCATTTGCGGCTGTGCTTTAGCTTCTGCAACACGGAGCAGATCGAACGCGGCATTAAGGCTTTGGCAGAAGCTTATTATGAAGCTTTGCAAGGCCTAGCGGCGCAGCAAGCTGTTCCCGAGCTGCAAGCCTAGATCCGAGCTTAACTGGCCGGGGCGTAACTGGCGATCCGTACCCTCTTGAGATCCACCTTATTCGATTCCCGACATAAAGCGCGAAGCCTCTCCGTCAGCAGAAAATCTGCGAGGCGAAGCTTCGCGCTTTTTTAATATTCCCTTTGCTCCTATCGATGTGAAGGTTAGCTGGAATACAGCGAGCAGTAGGTGCGGCTGAAATTGCGAGCCAGCAGGTCCTCTTTTCGAATGAAAAAATGAATGACGCCAGCATTTTGCCACTGGTAGCCGACTAGTTCATTGCTGTCTATTTCCAGCAGCATAATCATATCCGCGATTTCCGCTTCGGCCCGCTCCCGGCTTCCATGGAGCCTGTCCATCAAATGCTTCATCGCCTTCTCGCTGTCATTTTCGGTCGTCTTATCTGCCAAAATGAACAGTGCCGCTTCCTCCTCAGCATCGTGATGCTGCCCGGCCGGATAGCCGAACATCGTTCCCCAATGGGTTGTGCGATCCCCCTGCATCTCGGCGGCAAGCTCAAAATAGCGGTCGGTCGAGCCCTCCTCAAAATCAATGACTTCATAATCCACATAAGGCATGTTCGGCAGCTCGACCGCTGAAAAGGCTGCGGCTTTGTAAGGATGAAACGACGTTTCATAAATATCCTCAAGAATCGTTGCCGTCTCGGGATGGCGTAGAGCAAGCTGCTGCGGGTATTCGACAAAAATAATGCGGTGCTCGACGTTCGCAGCCGCTTCGTCCATGCCGATAAAGAAATAAAGCATGCCTGCTTCCGGCAGCCAGCCCTGTCTGCATGCAGGCGCTATGTCCGCCATATTCAGCTGGGCGAGCGGGGTCATCAGCTTGCCAGACGATTCCGTCGGCCATTCCATCGCTTGCGGAAGGTCTGGATAGCCGCCGACGCGCGAGTTGCCGACCTTCTCATATAAATCAGGCTCTATTGCAGACAGCCTCACTGTGCTGCGGGCTTGCGGGAGCAATTTTTCGGCAGCGGGAGATAGTTGATGCTCATTCAGCAATTGTTCCAACGCTTGTGACAGCTGTTCGTTAAGGTAATTGGACATAAGCATAAATCCTCCATTCTGGGATTGAGTAAGTCGTCAAAAATCAAGTCGTATTGAACCATTACCCTGCTGCGAGGAAAGCTTACCAAATTCGTATGGCGCGCTAGATAGAGATTGCAGATAAAAGGGTATATTTTCCTATGTAATGTTTTACCTAACTCAAAGTACGATAGAAATAAGGGGCTGATAGACAGATGGAAGAATTGAAAAGCTGGAGTAAAGCTTGGAATGCCGAGACGTTAACGGATACGGTTGGCCAAGTGACCCTATTGAAGCATCCGGGCGGCATCTCTCCAAAAGGAGCCATTGCTGCCCCGAGCGGCGGCACGGTGATTGCGGCTTATGCCTATCATGACAATCAAAGCGGTCTTTACGATGTCGTCTATATCCATCTGGATGAGAGCGGCAGTCTTATTGATACGCAGCATGAGCAGGAGGGCGTTTTGCCTGAGCTGTTTCATAGCCCGGATGGCGCGGTTTGGGTATCGCTTGGCACTACGCATGGCAAGGAGCTTGATATAGCGCTGCCGCTGTACGGACGCAGCGACCATGACGCTCCTAAAGGGAGCCGTCCTTTTCCAGGGAAATATGCCGCTTCGGCAGGGACATCAGCCTGGTTCCACGATGAGGATTGGTTCAGCGATAAGAAGCCGGACCGCCTGCTGCGGCTGGAATTTGCGGATGGCCGCATCCAGTCGAACAAGGTTATCAAGCTGCCGATGCCCAAAAACAATAAAATCTCCCTTGATCCGGAGGGCAAGCTTCATCTGCTCACAGTTCTCCATCAGGAGGAGGAACTGCTGCACCGTACGCTAGACAGCCAAGGGAACGTTATGGAAGAACACCGCTTGAGCGGGTTCGATGCGGATTTGCTTGAGGTGCTGGAGCTCGGAAGCGAACGGGATATGCGGGTTATTTTCACGCTCGGAAATGCTCTGAATCTTGGTGTTGTTGCGCCGGATGGGCGGCGGGAGACGCATGCACTGCATGAGCTGCCAAGCCCGTTTTACAGCGTCTGGGAGCCTGTGCGCCTTGCGGACGGGGTGGATATTATCCGCTTTACTTTTGAAGAGGGCAATGGGTGGGCAATTGTGCAAAATACGGAGCTGCGTGCGATTTTTACGCATAGCGGAGAACGCGGCTACACGAATCAGCTGACAGGCGAGCTGCTGCCTATTCCAGCCAGTCCAGCCAGCGAATCGCTCGTATTAAACGATATTTGCCGCGTCAGCGATCAGGCATACCGGGTCATTATTTATCCGATGATGAATGGTGCTGCCAAACCCCAGCAATTGTTTATCGCGCAATTGGAGCTGTAGAAGCTGGGGCAAGTGAGTGGGAGAGGGCAAGGAAAAGGGCAAGTGCAAGAGCAAGAGCAAGAGCAAGAGCAAGTGCAAGAGCAAGTGCAAGTGCAAGTGCAAATGCAAATGCAAATGCAAGGACAAGGACAAGGGCAAGGGAAAGAAGCACAGCAGTAGAGCGCTGAAGTGGACAAGCGGAAGGATGGAGAAGCGGAAGGATGGAGAAGCGATGAGCATCATCACATATATGGAGGAAATCAAGGAGCTGCTTAAGGAGGAACTGCCGGAACTGGCCGCATCGTTGAACGGACCTGCAACGGAAGCGGAAATCGTCCAAGTGGAATCGCGGCTGGGCCTTTCTTTTCCAGACGAGCTGCGAAGCTTGTATTTGCTGCATAACGGCGAGCAGAGTGAGGGGCCGGGCCTGTTCATGGGGCTAAGGTTTCTGTCCTTGGAGGAGCTTGCGTCAGAGTGGCAGGTGTGGGCAGATTTGGAGGCGGACTTTGGCGAGGAAAGCGGCCATTATTCCGTTCCGCTTGGCTGGATAGAGGAACGTTACATAAATCGCGGCTGGCTGCCGATCAGCGAGGATGGCGGAGGCAATCACCTCGGTGTAGATATGGCGCCTGCGCCGAGCGGCGTAACGGGCCAGATCATTAATTTTGGCCGGGATGAGGAGACGAAATATGTCATTGCTTTAACGCTCGGCGAGCTGCTGAAATTTGTTCGCGATACGGTCAAGGAAGGGCAGTACAGCATCAATCGGGATGAGGAATGGGTATTCTGGAACTATGGGCGGGAAGGGGATGGACATTTCCATGACGCCGTACGTGCTTTGCCGCCGCCACTAGGGCGTTCAGCTCTAGAAGCTGGCCATGGTGGACTTGAAGAGGATAGAGCACTTGGAGCCAATTTGGCAGTGCAGCTGGAGCAGTCGCTGGGTGCCGACTGGCTGGCGCGCATTAAGGAAAAGTCCGGCTCGGTCGCTGCTTTTTTGAAGGCGAAGCAGCTTTATTTTATTAAGGAGGGGCTGACGGACGCGGAGCCCTTCGCTTATTGCAGCGAGGTGCGGGAACTGGTGCTAAGCGCCAATGAAATTAGTGATGCTGCGCCGCTCAGCGGTTGTACGCAGCTTAAGGTGCTATACATTGGCGGCAATCCGATTATGGATGTGAGCGCGCTGTCGGAGCTTGCTTATTTGCAGGAGCTGTATTTGACGGGAACCGGTGTTGTGGATATTTCCCCACTGGCTAAGCTGCCAAAGCTTAAAAAGCTGGCGGCTGAAAATGTGCCGATTGTCGATTTTTCACCCCTTGCCCAGTCCAAAAGCTTGCGCCGTCTTGCCGTCTCAAACATCAACGGGGAGCAACTGCGCGCAATCTGTGAATTGGAGCAGCTGCAGGAGCTTTCGATACAAGGCTTCGCGGATGAAGCGGCCAAGCAGCAAATCGGTCTGCTCAGCAAGCTGAAAAAGCTGAAGTCGCTAGAGCTGAAGCAGCTGGAGCTAGATGATCTTACATTCGCAGCCGCGCTTTCCAAGCTGGAAAGCCTGAAGCTGGAGCATACAACTGTTGTGAATATGTCAGCTGTAGCCGAGTGCAGCAGCTTGAAGGAACTTGAGCTAAACGGCTGCGAGCAGCTTGGCCAATTGGAAGCGGTGGGGAAATCGGCCTCGCTGCAGCAATTCGCTGGCAGCTTTGCACAATTTAATGTGCTGAAGGATCTTTTTACGCAAAAGGTAGATATGAGCAAAATGATCGGCAGCATGACAGACGAAGAAGAGGAAATTTGGCTGGCATATAATAGGGCATAGAGCACCGCAACGGGCATAAGGCTATTCTACGGGGCGCAAGGATACCCTGCCGCGGACAAGGATAATGGAGATAGTGGACTTAAACATAATGTGATCTTATAATGCGGTTGCAGCCAGATGAGATTTTTGGCGGCAGCCGCTGTTTAATTTTTTGGGGGAAATGGCTTGATTAAGGTATCATCCCATACTTGCACTTCTATATATCTTTCCGGGCCTTTGTCTCCATGGGCATTCCATGCTTGGGGCAGGCCGTAGCTTGTTATAATATCGGCAATCTCACTGATTGTATACACTTGACCGCGATAGGGCTTCCCGTCGTTGCATCGCATTGCAGGAAATAAATCGCCATAAGTGAAGCTTAGGATGCCAGGTTCAAAGTCGGAGATGGAAAATGCAATAGCTTTGCCTTGTGGATACCAATCCAGCAGCCAAGGGCACTCTTCAAGAGTCATATAGTGAGGATATTTTAGCAAAGGCTTGCCTCCCTTAACAATGAATAAGTCTCTCGCCCTCTCTTCAAGCATACGCCGAATGTCTAGATAATCCGTGGTACGGCTACTTGCAAATCCCCTTTTCTGAAATCGAATTTGTTGAAGAACCTTTTCGGCCTCCTGCGGTTCTAGAGCGGATAGATTGCGAAATGGACCTGTAGATTCATCGTAATAATGATACAGCTTCATTTTCATCGTCATCATGCTTCACCTCACCTATTCCTAATTTAATTAGCTGGCTTAAGTATTAATATATCAAATTTATGGAAGGAAATCGTTCTAGGGTATGCAAAAAAAAGGAGTTGCTCAGCTGCTCTTGTTGCTCCTTGTCTAGCGCTTATTCAAGGCAAATCTCATCTGACGATTCAAGGTTGGGGAATCGCTGCATGCGATTGTTGCAGAGACCATTTGCAGGGGCTTCAGAAACTGAGTCCGCTGAAACTGAACCCACTGTAACTGAACCACCTGAAACTGAACCTGCTATTACTGAGCCCGCTGGAACTGAACCCACTGTAACTGACGCCGCTATTACTGAGCCCGCTGAAACTGAACCTGCTATTACTGAACCTGTTATTACTGAGCCTGTATTACTAAGACTGTTGGAATCACTGTTGCCGAGACGTCACAGTCAGGAACGTTCACTTCTTCTTTTGGCGGACTGAGTTTCCGCTATTTTGGCTTTTAAGCTGATTTCAGACCGTACGCGGACAGGAGATCCGTTATTGCTCTCATTATCCTGTCAAAATAGCTATTTGCAGCGCATTAGTGTCTCTTGAGTCCGCGACCTATGCCAGAATACGTGTCTCTGTTGAAATAGCGTCTTCAGAGTCCGCGACCTATGCTAGAATCTGTGAATTTGTTGAAATGGTGGCCCCTGAGTCCGCCGCCTATCCCAAAATCTGTGATTCAGTTGAAATAGGCGCTTTAGGCGGTGCTGCGTCCACCAAGTCTATTTTTATGCAGGGAGCAAACCGCTGAACCGAAAAGCATGAGGCTGACCTTCGTACGTAGGTTCACATTCATGATGGATATCATTCGCGGTAGTTGCGGGAATACGTTTGACGCTGGCTTCAAGCAAAATCCGCTCTGGATCTAATCTGAATCTAATCCCGATCTAATGCAAATCCGCTCTGAATCGGCTCTTGCTTGTTTAAGTTTGCATGCAAGCCCTAATATGCAATGCCTATCCTATTTCTAAAAGTCTCTTGACATTCAATTACTCTAATGTTAGAGTAATTATATTCTAATATTAGAGTAAATAATTTAAGAATAAAAACGACTAGTGGGGGAATTAAAATGAGTATTGTATCTATTGTGATTCAAGTTTTGTTAGGTCTGGGTTTTCTTATGTTTGGTTTGATGAAGCTGGGCTCGAAGCAAATGGTCGATGAGTTCAAGCGTTACGGCTTGCCTTCCGGCGTTCGGCTGTTCACAGGCGTGGCTGAAATTGCGGCGGCGGCTCTTGTTGTGGTGGGTATTTGGTACAGCGGTCTGGCTGCTTGGGGCAGCTTGCTTATCGTAGTTATTATGGCGGGCGCCATTGCTACTCATCTTAAAGTTAAAGACCCTGGGTCGAAAATGGGCATGCCGCTCGTATTGCTGGTGCTTGGCCTGATCGTATTGCTGCTCAACTGGAGCGCATTGGCGGGTTAATATGGCAACGAACGTAACCGATTCGTTAAAGCAATAATATTTTCATCCTCAATCAAAGGAGATGCATTCAAATGAAAATACGAATTATAAGTCCGGATGAGCAGGGCATAGGCGAGTTTGACGGTGGCAAAATAAAAGAGCAGAAGCCAATCGGCTTTTCTGGCGAAGGCTCTATTTTCAACCGGCTCGGTCCTTTGTTTTATTGGGCATGGGGACATATCGAGGAAGCGGGCCAAATTGGCGAGCATCCGCATAAGGGCTTTGAAATTATAACCTATGTGCTGGAAGGCAAGAGCTCCCATCGGGATTCGCTCGGTACGCATAGCGTCGTGGGCGAAGGAGGCGTTCAGGTGATGCAGACTGGCTCCGGGATGTGGCATGCAGAGGGCTCGGACGGCCCGGCAGAGCTGTTCCAAATTTGGCTGGAGCCGCATTTAAGCAAGGCGGTGAAACGGGAGCCGATATATAATAAATATACGCATGAGCAATTTCCGCGAACTTCCGAGAATGGAGTATCGGTGAAAACGATTTTGGGCGGACAATCGCCCATTAATCTCGTAGCCGATGCAGCTATGGTTGATGTAGAATTGGAAGCCGGGGCGCAGCATACGTACAGCTATTTGCTAGGACGCAGCCGCATTGCGGGCGTATTGGTCATCAGAGGCGAAGGCACGATTGATAGCGAGCAGGAGATTTCATTTGCAAATAAAGATTTTATAGTGGTACAGTCAGAGGATGGCGGAGAAATACGCATAAGCAATCCAGGTCAGGAACGGCTGCGCTTCAGCATCATTGACGTTCCGGAAGAGGTAGATTACCCGCTGTACAACAAACCGCTGTAACGGGTTTATTTTAGACGGGAAAGGAGGTTGGGTATAGATGTATCAAGCCGATGAGCGCACCGGGCTGGACTTGCGGCTGTTCCGTGTATGGAGCAAAGCTTCTATGGCCGTATTCGGAAATGTCAAAAAAGACATTGCAAGCCACGGCATTGAGCCGGAGCAATTCATTATTCTTGAGCTATTATACAGCAAGGGGCCACAGCCAATTACGAAAATTGGCGAAACCTTCTCCATTCCAACCGGAAGCATTACTTATGTCGTAGACAAGCTGGAGAAAAAAGGATACGTCAAGCGGCATCCTAGCCCGACCGATCGCAGAGCCTCCAATGCCGCGCTTACCGAATCGGGCACGCAGCTGTTTAATGAAATTTTTCCTAAGCATGCGGAAATGATTTCACGCAGCATGTCATTCATTGATGATTCGGAGAAAGAGCTGCTGATCCAGCTGCTCAAAAAAATCGGGCTTGGCGCAGAACAGTTAAGCTGATGCTTGTATAACGGCAGAGCTATTTCCGTCTAGTACCGAAAAAGGCCAATAGCCCCGCAAGATCATGAAGGCAAGCTTCGTGATTTAGCGGGGCTATTTTTCATAGGCATATTAAGCGGGGCTTAGTTCAAGCTCATCATTATCGTTGCTGTTAAACACATCGCGATCCAGCTCCCCTTCGGCTTGAGCGACGAGCACGGAAGTGACCGTCGTTCCCGTTGCATTGACAGCTGTGCGGCCCATATCAATAAGCGATTCGACAGCGACGACAAGTGCCAGTCCTTCCAGCGGCAGGCCGACGGCAGTGAGCACGACAGTTGTCGAGATGGAGGCAGGGCCCGGAACGCCAGCAACACCGATCGACGAAATAACGCTGACGAGCACGATCAGAATATACTCGGTAACGCCGAGCGGAATGCTGTAAATATGCGAAACGAATACGGCAACTACGGCAGGCCATACGCCTCCGCAACCATTGAAATTCATCGTAGCGCCAAGCGGAGCGACGAAGCTGGCAACTTTGGGCGATACGCCGAGGCGCTTCGTAATGACCTCCAAATTGATTGGCAAGGTTGCGTAGCTGCTGCGCGTCGTAAATGCGACTGCAATGGTCGGATACGCCTTCTTGAAAAAGCGCAGCGGATTCAGCTTGGCAACGAAGGAGATGAGTCCGCCAAATACGAGCACGAAATGCAAAATGAGGGCAATGTAGGTGACGATAATAAGCATGCCGAGCGGCTTTAAGGTTTCAAGGCCGTATTTGGCGGCCATCACGGCAATTAGCGCATACACGCCGTATGGCGTGAAGCGAAGCACGAATTTGACGACCTGATGCAGCACCTCGGTGAGCGAGGCGAACAGCGCTTTAACAGGCTGGACGGCATCGGGCTTCTTCGCGCCAACCTTGACGATGGCAATGGCAATGAAGATGGCGAAGATCAGCACCGGAAGCACCTTGCCGGTTGCCGCTTCATTAATCGGATTGGAAGGCACCTGGTCCAAAATAACCTGGAAGAAGCTCGGCACTTCCCTGGCCTCAAAGCCTTCCGGCGAAGTCGCTTCGAAAGTGCCTGCCGGGTTCAGCGCTACGGCGACGAGCAGGCCGATAATTGCGGCAACGCCTGTGGTGGCGAGAAACCAGGACACAGTCTTGATGCCGATCTTTTTCAGGAAAGCGATATTGGTGATGGAAATAATGCTGTTCACGACGAGCACGAAGACGAGCGGAATAACGATCATGCGAATTAAGCTGATATAGATAGAGCCGATGGTGCCAACCCCTTCAAATTGCAGCTCGAATTTATTGAAAATAATGCCGGCGACAAGTCCGAGGCCAAGCGCCAGCAGTACCCTCGTGCCGAAGCCTACGCGTTTCTTCGCGAGATAATAAAGCGCGGCGAGAATGACTGCCGATACGAGCAGCGATAGCCAGTTGTTCTGAAAAGCGGCTACTAAATTGTTTTCCATCTTCAACATCCTTTCAGCTATGACGAGCAAGAATATTATATAATTCCTACCTGTTTACTAAGTATTATAGTACGAAATGTAATATAGCACTCGTCTTTCGTTCCTGTCAATTATAAATTTGGCAAAAAAGAGGGAAACCGCTTACTTGCGGCTCCCCTCCTCAAATTGTTATTATGCTTAGTTTTCTTTGCGAAACGGAAGCTTTGCCGCCAGAGGAGGCGCACGCCGTTTACGCTTGAAATATAGGAAAGGATATGAATTTTGCATCCCTTCTCTATATTTCTCCGCGAAACGAAAGCTTTGCCGCCAGAGTATGGCAACAGCCGTTTACGCTTGAAATATAGGAAAGGATATGATATTTCCATCCCTTCTCTATATTTCTCCGCGAAACGGAAGCTTTGCCGCCAGAGGATGGCGACAGCCGTTTACGCTTGAAATATAGGAAAGGATATGAATTTTGCATCCCTTCTCTATATTTCTCCGCGAAACGGAAGCTTTGCCGCCAGAGGATAGCGACAGCCGTTTACGCTTGCTCCGCTGGCGTTGCTTTTTTATAGGCCGCAGGCGTTTGTCCGGTTACTTTTTTGAACATGCGGTGAAAATGGGGCAGGCTCTCGAAGCCGCAGGCGTCGGCAATGAGCCGAATGTTCTCGTCGCTTGCCAGCAGCAGCTCCTTGGCGCGAATAATGCGCTTCGCCGTCACATAGTCGGTGACATTCATGCCGGTGAGCTGCTTAAATACGCGGGAAAAATGGGCTGGCGTGACCGCCGCCATTTGCGCCAATACGGACAAGCCGAGCGGGACATCGGGATGCTCATCAATATAGTGGAGAATGTTCCGCATCCATAACGGGCCAATCAGCGGGCCATCCGCCTTGGCATATTCGCGGCTGCTTGCAATAATCCGGCGGTTCATCAGCAGCAAAATATGCTCCAGCTGCAGCAATATCGCCTGCCGATAGCCGGGCTGCTGCTCGCGCTGCTCCAGCTCAAGCTCATCAATGAGCTGCACCAGCTTAAGCTGCTCCTGCGTTGTCGGCTCAAATTTGTAGCGTTTATGTTTTTTGGCATGGTCGAAGCAGCGCAAATACGAGAAGGTATCTCCGAATGACGCCGTCTGGACAAATAAGGTGCTGAAAAAAATCGCCGTCGACGTCACCGGCTCCTCCTTGTCGGGAAACGAGCGATGTATCGTATTGCCCGGAATAATGAACAAATCGCCGGGCTTCATATCGTAAAAGGTTTGGTCAATAAAAAAAGTGCCTTTGCCCTCATAAATATAGACAAGCTCATACCAGTCATGCAGATGATCGGGCAGCTCCGTCTGCCAATGCTTGCGGTCACGGTAGACGAAATCGAAGGGAAATGAGCTGCCAACCTCGAACGGCTTGCGAAACGGCTTCATACGCGAACGGCTCCTCCTTGCGCCAGCATGGGCTAAGCGCGCAATGTTTCTATAGTCCAGCATAGCAAAAATCAAAATACAGTACAAATATGCAGGAATACGTTATTTTTAATATCATTATTGGCATTTATAATGAGATCAAAGGGATAGATAGCAGCGGGCGCAGGTTTTTGTTTTAGAGCAGCTGCTGCTATGAAAACGTTAACAATTATATGTTCATTTAAAAATATAGGAAAGTATATGATTTTGCTATCCTTTCTCTATATTTCTCGGACTGAAAGCCGTTTCACCTTGTGTGAAAATATCGTTTTATAGGGGGCAGCAACGATGAGGATTGATGCGCATCAGCATTATTGGGCAATTGAGCGGGGCGATTACGGCTGGATTACACCAGAGGTACCTGTGCTTTATCGCGATTTCGGACCAGAGCATTTGCAGGCAAGCCTGAATCGGCATGGCATTAGCTATACGATCGCAGTGCAAGCCGCTCCAACGCTGGCTGAGACCGATTATTTACTCGCGTTGAGCGACCGCACGGAGTCGATTGCGGGAGTTGTCGGTTATCTCGACCTGTTCGATCCCGAGCATCTAAGCCATTTCGAACATTTTGAACGTCATCAGCGGTTCGTGGGGTTCCGCGTGATGATTCAAGAGCTGCAGGATGCGGGTGTGATTTTGCAACAGACGTTTGTTGAGGCGCTGAAGGAGTATGAGCAGCGGGATACGCCGATTGATCTGCTCCTCACCTCGCATCAGCTCGATTCGCTCGTTCAGCTTATGAAGCAGGTGCCGAATTTGCGCGGTGTTATCGATCATTTGGCGAAGCCGCGGATTGCGGCGGGCGAGCTTGAGCCTTGGCGCAGCCAGCTGACGGAGCTGGCACGTTATCCGAAGCTGTATTGCAAGCTGTCGGGAATGGTCACAGAGGCAAGCCACGAGAGCTGGCGGCCGGAGCATTTTATCGCCTATATTCGCCATGTGCTGGAGGTTTTTGGCCCGGACCGGGTCATGTTCGGCAGTGATTGGCCGGTGTGCCTGCTGGCGGCGGGCTATGATGAAGTTGTGGATGTGCTGGAGCAGGCGCTGCCAGCCTCTTGGGGAGATGCGGAGCGCAGCAAGCTGTTCGGACTAAATGCAAAGGAGTTTTATAAACTATGAGCCAGTTAAATAAGTCGCTTCTGGGACAGGAAGACCGCGAACGGTACGAGGCGGTTCAAGCAGGGAAAATAACGGTGCTGCAAATCGGCGAAGGCAACTTTTTGCGCGGCTTTGCCGATTGGATGCTGCAGGAATGCCATAAGCAGGGGCTGTTCAGCGGTGGAGTCGCGGTGACGCAGCCGCGTCCGGGCGGCAAGCCGAAAATTGACGCTTTGGCCAAGCAGGACGGCCTTTATACGCTGGTCATTCGCGGATTGGAAAATGGCGCGGCTGTCCAGCGCAAGGAAGTCGTCACCGTATTTGCGAAAGCATTCGATCCTTATTCGGAGTGGGAAGCGCTGGTGCAGCTTGCGGAAAGCAAGGATTTGCGTTTCGTCGTTTCCAACACGACAGAAGCTGGACTTGCCTACAGGCCGGAGCCGCTGCAGGAAGGCCAGCCGGTTCAGTCTTACCCGGGCAAGCTTGCTTATTTGCTGTATCGCCGTTTTCTCGCCTTCGAAGGCGCTGCGGACAGCGGCTTGATCTGCCTGCCTTGCGAGCTGCTGGAGCGCAATGGCGACGAGCTGAAAGCTTGCGTCCTGCGCTATAGCGAGGATTGGGGCTTTCCGCAGGCGTTCAAGGAATGGGTGGAGCAGGACAATCGCTTCTTGAACTCGCTTGTAGACCGAATCGTGACGGGCTATCCTGATGAGCAGCAGGCGCAGCAATGGTTTGAGGAGTGGGGCTATGAGGACCCGATGCTGACGACAGCGGAGCCGTACCATTTTTGGGCGATTGAAGCGGAGCCGGAGCTGGATGAGCAGCTGCCGCTGCGCCGGGCAGGACTGAACGTGCATTTTGTAGAGGATTTAAAGCCGTTTCAGCTGCGGAAGGTACGGATACTGAATGGCGCTCACACGCTGATGACGCCGCTTGCGCTCGTCCATGGTCTGGAGCAGGTGCGCGAGGTGATGGAGCATGCGGAGTTTGGCCCCTACGTTCGCGATGCAGTCGAACAAGAGATCATTCCTGCGCTGCCGCTGCCCGAGGGCGAGCTTAAGGATTATGCCGCTGCGGTGTATGAGCGGTTTCTCAATCCGTTCATTCGCCACCGGCTTGCCGATATTGCGATGAACAGCATTAGCAAGTTCAAGGTCAGGCTGCTGCCATCGCTGCTGGATTATGCAGATCGCGGTCAGCCAGTGCCAGCACGCCTGGTGCGCGCTTTTGCCGGATTGCTGCGCTACTATAAAGTAGAGAGCGATGGATCAGGCGCATACACAGGTACGGATTTGCTCGGCACCGTCTATACGGTGCGCGACGATGCAGGAGCACTAGCGGCGCTTGCAGCGGCGTGGGCTTCGGAAGGAACGGCTCAAGGTGCAGAAGCAGCGGCGGGCTCGGCACAAGCGCAAGCAGAGCGGCTGCTGGCCCTGAGCGAGCTATGGGGACGCGACTTGCAGGCAGTGCCAGGCTTGGCGGAAGCGGTAGCTTCACAATTAGAGGAACTGGAGCGTGGTGCGCATGAATAACTGGGTTCGGCTTAATGAGAAGGATCAGGTCGTTATTGCGCTTACGCCGCTTTCCCAAGGGGATAAGCTGGCACTTGAAAATGGCAGGGAGCTGGAACTGCTCGAAGACGTGCCGAAAGGGCATAAAATCGCCTCTACTCCAATTCCGCAGGATGCACATGTACTCAAGTTTGGTTATTCCATCGGCATCGCCAAGTCGGATATTCCAGCAGGCAGCTGGGTGCATACGCATAATATTGGAACCGGACTGAAAGGCTTTCTGGAATATTCGTATGATCCGGCAAAAGGCCGCGAGGAATCGGCAGCGCCAGCTGCGAGCTCGGCGAATCGTGCGAACCAGACGTTTCAAGGCTATGTGCGGGATGGCGGCGAGGTCGGCATTCGCAATGAGATCTGGATTATTAATACGGTCGGCTGCATTAACAAAACCTGTGAAATCGTAGCGCGGCGGGCTGATGCGATGTATGCGGGGCGCGTCGATGGCGTTTATCATTTTGCCCATCCGTTTGGCTGCTCGCAGCTTGGCGATGATCTGCAGCACACGCAGAAGCTGCTTGCTTCGCTTGTGAATCATCCGAATGCGGCAGGCGTGCTCGTAATGGGGCTCGGCTGTGAAAATAACCAGATCGACCTGTTTAAGCAGGCGATTGGCGACTACAATCCGGAGCGCGTCAAGTTTATTAAATCGCAGGAGGTTGAAGATGAGCTGGAGGCTGCGCTTGAGGAAATCGACGCTCTCGTCGAATTCGCAGAGCGCTTCAAGCGGGAGCCGGTGCCGGTCGCGAAGCTCAAGCTGGGGCTCAAATGCGGCGGCTCAGACGGCTTGTCCGGCATTACGGCGAACCCGCTTGTCGGAACGGTATCCGATCGCTTGATTGAAGCGGGCGGAACGGCGATTTTGACCGAGGTGCCGGAAATGTTTGGTGCGGAAACGATATTAATGAATCGCGCAGACAATGAACAGGTATTTGGTAAAATCGTCCATTTAATTAACGACTTCAAGCAATATTTTATCCGTCATGATCAGGAAATTTATGAAAACCCTTCGCCGGGCAACAAGGCTGGCGGCATCAGTACGCTGGAGGAGAAGTCGCTTGGCTGTACGCAAAAGGGCGGTCACGCGCTGGTCAAGGACGTTGTGCCTTACGGCGAGCGGATTTCGCATACAGGCTTGAATTTGCTTGAAGCGCCGGGCAATGATCTCGTATCGGTAACGGCTTTGTCTGCGGGCGGCGCGCATATCGTTCTGTTTACGACAGGTCGGGGAACGCCGTTCGGCGGCCCGGTTCCGACAGTGAAGATTGCAACGAACAGCGAGCTGGCGGGACGCAAAAAGAACTGGATCGATTTCAACGCAGGACAGCTGCTCGAAGGCAAGACGATGAATGAGCTGACCGATGAGCTGTGGGATCAGCTGCTGGCGCTCGCTTCAGGCGAAGCGAAGACGAATAATGAACGCAATGGCTTTAAGGAAATTGCGATTTTCAAAGACGGCGTTATTTTGTAATCGGAGGGAAAACGATGAAATATCGCAAATTAGGCAAAACCGGACTGGATGTATCAGTACTCAGCTTCGGCGCATCTTCCCTCGGTTCCGTATTCCGGGAGACGAATGAGGAAGAGGCGATTCGTACCGTTCACAGCGCTTTGGATGCGGGCATCAACTATATCGACGTTTCGCCGTATTACGGACTGACGAAGGCGGAGACGGTGCTCGGCAAGGCGATTAAGGAGCTGCCGCGAGACCAGTTTCTGCTCTCGACTAAAGCAGGCCGATACGGCGTGGACAGCTTCGATTTTTCCGAAAGCCGGATTATTAGCTCTCTTGAAGAAAGCTTGCAGCGGCTCAATACGGACTACGTAGATTTTATGTTCCTTCACGATATTGAGTTTGTTTCGCCTGAGCATGCGGCACAGGGCATTCCGGCGCTGCAAAAGCTCAAGGAGCAGGGCAAAATCCGCCACTACGGCATTTCCGGCTTGCCGCTGCAGCTATTCGAGAAATGGCTGCCGCATACGGAAGTCGATGTCATTTTATCCTATTGCCATTATTCATTAAATGATACATCGCTGCTTGGCCTGCTGCCGCTCATTGAGCAGCATAATGTCGGCTTGGTTAGCGCATCACCGTTGTCGATGGGTCTGCTTGGCACAAGAGGCACGCCTGATTGGCATCCGGCGAGCGCCGGGCTGAAGGCCGCCTGTCTGCGTGCTGCCGAGCATTGTGCAGCGCAAGGTACCGATATTGCGAAGCTGGCGATGCAGTTTGCAGTAGCGAATGAGCAAATTCCGACGACGCTGGTCAGTACAGCGAATCCAGAAAATATCCGCCGCAACGCGGCATGGATAGAGGAGCCTATGGACGAGAGGCTGCTTAAGGAAGTGCTTGAATTGCTGGCGCCCGTTGCCAATGAAAGCTGGATCAGCGGCTTGCCGGAATATAATGAGCAAATCAGCGGCGGAGCCAGGCAAAGGAGCGCAACATGATGAAAGCGATTGTGTGCGAGCAGCCGGACAGCCTCAAGCTGACGGAGCAGGAGCAGCCTGCTTTTGGCGGCGGCAGCGGTGAAGATACATTCGCGGCTGGCCCAGAGGATGCTATTATTCGCATTCGCCGCATTGGCATTTGCGGGACAGATATGCATGCCTACAAAGGCAATCAGCCTTTCTTTCAATATCCTCGTGTTCTCGGACATGAGCTGGCGGCTATTGTAGAAGAGGTTGGCGAAAATGTAGCCGGACTTGTGCCAGGCGATCAAGTCAGTGTCATTCCGTATATGCACTGCGGTACTTGCATCGCATGCAGGCGCGGCAAAACAAATTGCTGCACCGCCATGCAGGTGCTGGGCGTACATCGGGACGGCGGCATGCGCGAGCTTATTGCGGTTCCCGCTACCCATCTGATTAAGACGGATGGCTTGACGCTGGACGCGGCGGCGATGCTGGAGCCGCTTAGCATCGGCGCCCATGCTGTGCGCCGTGCGGAGCTGGAAGCGGGCGAGACTGTGCTCGTCATCGGAGCAGGGCCGATCGGCCTTGGCGTCATGGCGTTTGCCAAGCACCGGGGAGCGCGTGTTATTGCGATGGATATTAATGAGGAGCGGCTTGCTTTTTGCAAGGATTGGGCTGGTGTGGATGAAACGGTTCATGCCTTGCAGCAGCCGAAAGAGCGGATCGCTGAGCTGACAGAGGGAGAATATCCAACCGTCGTATTTGACGCAACGGGCAATGCCCGTTCGATGACGGATGCCTTCGGCCTGACAGCGCATGGCGGCAAGCTGGTCTATGTTGGACTCGTGAAGGCGGATATTGCCTTTCATGATCCCGAGTTTCACAAACGCGAGCTGACGCTGATGGGAAGCCGCAATGCAACGCGTGAGGATTTCGATATCGTCATTGAAGCGGTATCCAGCGGCAGCGTTAACGTAGACCGATTAATTACGCATCGCTCGTCCTTTGAAGGCATGCTTGATGTATTCGACGAGTGGCTGAAGCCGGAGTCGAAGGTCATTAAAGCGGTAGTCGAACTGTAACCTAATGTTGCTATTGCTCATCATGTACGAATTATGCTAAAGTAAGTTTAGCTTTTCTGATCCTGTGTGAGCTAAGCTTACGTAGATGGCATCGGCTGTGCAGGAAGGATAATGAAGGGAGAGCTGCGGCTCTTCTTTTTTTATATAGGGACAGGCTTTTATTCATGAGATAAAGGGCTGTCTGGCAATAGCAGAGGGGGAAATGAAGGATGAGTATTGTAAATGATTTATTGTCATATAATGAGAAATTTGTTGAGGAAAAACGTTATGAACAGTTTCTGACCGACAAGTTCCCAGCGAAAAAGCTGGCGATTTTGACGTGTATGGATACCCGTCTTGTTGAGCTGCTGCCGCAAGCGCTGAATTTGCGCAATGGCGATGCCAAAATCATTAAAAACGCCGGCGCGATTTTGACTCAGCCGTTCGGTAGTGCGATGCGCAGTATTTTGGTCGCTGTCTATGAGCTGGGCGTAGAAGAAGTGCTCGTTATTGGGCACCACGGCTGTGGCATGAACAATTTGGATACGCAGGGCATGGTCAATAAATTCAAGGAAAACGGCATTTCCGAAGTCGTTATCGAGACGCTTGAGAGCTCCGGCATTAAGATGGACCGTTTCTTGAAGGGGTTTGATAAGGTAGAGGAAGGCGTCATGGACAGTATCGGCATTATTCGCAACCATCCGCTGATGCCTGCGCATATTCCTGTGCATGGCTTCGTTATTGATCCAGAGACAGGACGCCTCGATTTGGTGGATGAAGGATATAAGAAGGAATAATATATTTAAAAAATAACAAAAAAACAAGCCCCTTGCGCATGAATCGCGAGGGGCTTGTTTTTTGTATGCTTAAGTTAGGTGTGCGTGGGGTTAAGCTTGACTCGTCTTCGCAGCCGTCGTAATCATCCACGGAATGCCGAATTTATCTTCCAGCTGCCCGAACAGCGAACCCCAAAATTCCGGGCTCAGCTCTTTTTTCACCGTTCCGCCCTCTGACAGCTTACTGAAAGCCTCATGAGCTTCCGCTTCGCCTTCGAACTCCAAGCTTAGATTAATGGCGCTTCCATGAGTCAGCTTCTGGTACACAGCATCGCATAACATGAAATGAACACCAGCGGCCTTCATCTCAAGATGAAGAATTCTGTCCTTTGCATCCTCTTGCGTATTCGGCAAATCCCCGAATTTCATAATGGAGATGATTTCCCCTCTAAGCGCCTGAATATAAAAATCAGCCTGTGCTTTAGCATCCTCCGAGAAAAAATAAGCAGTGAGCTTCGCCATTGTTCAGCTTCCTTCCCATTATGAAATGTATAGACTTGTACCTTGTTTAGTATAGCCTATTTTTCGGAAATATCTTTATTTTTGATTGTTTTGGGCGCGATAAATGTGTAAACGAGGTAAATAACCAATAAAAACAAGTTAAAAAACAAGTAAAATTTTAAGTTGACTTTAAGTAAAAATCATAATAGAATTTTACTCAGGCAATGCAAGCGTTTTCAAAAAATAGAAAGCTTGCCTCAGAACGGCATGCTGCAAGCAGCAGCCATTTCGTTTATGCACAGAAATACAGTCATATCATTATGAGGGGGAATTTCACATGAACAAATCTTTCAAATCAGTTATCACTTTACTGCTGTTAACGGTCGTGCTGGCAGCATGCGGCAGCAATAACAGCGGAACAGGTACTACAAGCAATGCAAGTCCTGAAAGCGCTAACAACGGAGAGAAAGTGAAATTGACGGCTTGGGCTTGGAACGTAAACGTTGGTGCGTTAAATGAAGCGATTACGGCTTATCAGCAGGATCATCCGAATGTAGCGCTAGAGGTTCAAGACATTGGGCGCCTTGATGTATATGACAAACTGTCCACGGGTCTAGCTGCAGGCGGCGCTGGCCTCCCTGATATCGTGCTTGTGGAGGATGACAGGCTGCAAGGATATCTCGACGCTTTCCCTAAGGGCTTCGTGAACCTTTCGGAGAAAGGCTTTGATGCCAAGCTTTCCGAGTTTCCGACGTTCAAACAAGAGCTGACGAAAAAAGATGGCGTAAGCTATGCCTTTCCTTTCGATGCAGGCCCAACTGGCGTATTCTACCGCACGGATTTGTTTGAGCAAGCAGGCGTTGATGCTTCCAAGATTGAGACTTGGGATGACTACCTCGCAGCAGGCAAGCTGATTAAAGAAAAAACAGGTGCGCAGCTGTTCCCTGTAGATAAATTTAAAGATGATGCAACGCTTCGTATTATGCTCAATGAGCAAGGCGCGTTCTACTTTGACAAAGATGGCAAAATCGACTTTAACAACCCGAAATACGTGAAAGCGCTGGAAACATTGAAAAAATTCGATGAGGCTGGCCTAATCAAAGACGTTAACGGCTGGGATGGCACCGTTTCTGCAACGGTTGACGGCACGATCGCTTCCATTGCATTTGGCGCATGGTACACAGGCACAATTACTGACCAAGCGAAGGATTTGAGCGGCAAATGGGGCGTATTCCAAGTTCCGGCCTTTGAAAAAGGGGGCAACCGCGCAGCTAACCTTGGCGGCAGCAGTTGGGCTTTGACTTCCACAAGCAAAAATGTAGATGCCGCTTTCAGCTTCATGGAATATTTTTCAACATCGCCAGACGTTCAAAAAGTAGCTATGGAAAAATACGGCTTGTTCCCATCGCTGACGAGCGTTTATAACGAAGATATTTTTACAACGGGCGTTGAGTTTTTCAGCAATCAAAACATCTGGATGCTGTTCGCGCAAGAAATGAATGCGGTACCGACACCTTACTACACGAAAGATTATTCCGTTGCTCTTGATGAATCGGTGAAAGCACAATCCGACGTATTCAACGGCAAAGCTGCGGCTGATGCATTGAAGGAAGCGGCAGCACGCCTGAAGGACCGCACAAGCCGCGAAGTAAACGGCGGTTAATTGATCCTCGGCTCCTAGCCTGTTGTATAACCAGGTTTAACCAACCTGCATATGAAGAACCGAATAAGCGAAAAAAGCAGTCCGATAAGAGATCCAGCGCTTACGCCTGGATCTCTTGTTCCCTTCTGCTCTTCTGCTCTTCTGCCCTTCTGCTCTTCTGCTCTTCTGCCCTTCTGCTCTATGCTCTTGTGCTCTTGTTCTCGTATGCTCTTGTTCTCGTATGTTCTTGTTCTCTTATGTTTTTATTCCCTTATGTCTTTATCTCTTTATGTCCTTATTTACTTAATCTTTTGTATTAAAAATTGAAAAAACAGGAGGTTATCCCCTGTTTTTCAACGGCCTATAAAAATGAAATCTACGGTGAAAGTCGGAGCGGAGTGAAAAGCTTGAGCTGGAGAAGCGGCAGCGTTCGCTTTTACCCTTGAATTTCCCTCTTGGGGAAACAAATTCGAAGAAATTCAAGGGTAATGGCGATCGGAAGCCAAGCTTTTCACGCAGCGCAGACTCTTTCTCACCGTAGATTCATAAATCCAACTTAGAAAGAAGGGTGAATATGAGAACAAAAGCGTTTGTTCCGTATTTGTTTCTTACCCCGGCACTCGTGCTATTCGCCATATTTATGGGCTATCCAATCCTTTATTCGCTGACGCTGAGCTTCCAGACCAGCCAAGGCGGAGAACTCGTATTCACTGGTCTCGACAATTACGCTAAGCTGTTCAGCGATAAAATATTTGGCAAAGCGTTGTTAAACACGTTTATTATTTTGATCATCCAAGTGCCGCTCATGCTGTTCGCTTCCTTGCTGCTCGCGACGCTGCTGAATTCCCTTAAGCGCTTTAAGGCGCTGTTCAGAGTCGCTTTTTTCATGCCGGCTGTAACGTCGCTCATTGCGGCATCGATTATTTTTTCAATTATGTTAATGAATGACGGGATTTTGAATCAGCTGCTCGGGGCAGTGGGCATTGATCCGATACCGTGGCTGTCCCATCCTGTATGGGCGAAAGTATCGCTTATTATCGCGATGACCTGGAGATGGACGGGTTACAATATGGTCATTTATTTGGCCGGCTTGCAAAACGTATCGGAATCTCTCTATGAAGCGGCAAGCATCGACGGGGCAACCCGCGTCCGCCAATTTTTCAACATTACGATTCCGCAGCTGAAGCCGATCATATTGTTCACGGCGATTTTGTCCACGATTGGTACGCTGCAATTGTTCGAGGAGCCTTATACGTTGACCAAGGGCGGTCCAAGCGATGCGACGATTACGATCGGCATGTATTTGTACCAGACGGGCTTCCGCTATTTCAACTTCGGTTATGCTTCAACGCTAGCGTATGTCATCGTTATTTTGATCGGCATTCTCAGCTACATTCAATTTAAAGTAACGGGGGATGAGTAAATGGTAGCCAAACGTGTACGCGTCTCTATAACAACTCTGATTTTGCTAATTGGCTCCTTTATCTCCCTATTCCCTTTCTATTGGGCGATTATTGGAGGAACGAACGAGAGCGGTAAAATTTTCGCCAAACCGCCTGTGCTCCTGCCAGGAAACCACTTGTTCGAAAACATCCGGAATTTGAATGATTCCATCGGCATTGGCCGGGTGATGTTCAATTCCTTGTTTGTTACAATCGTTTATACGGTGCTGGCGCTTATCGTCTCGACGATGGCGGGATACGTGTTCGCGAAGTTTAATTTTAAAGGAAAAACGCTCATTTTCGGCGTATTTCTGCTGTCGATGATGATTCCTTACCATGCTATTGTCATTCCAGTGTTTAAAATGATGGCGGCCTGGGGCTGGCTGGGTACCTATAAGGCCTTGATTTTGCCCAACATTGCTTATCCATTCGCGATTTTCCTCATGCGCCAGAACATGATGGCCGTGCCTAACGCCATGATGGAAGCGGGGCGGATTGACGGCGTAAGCGAGTGGGGATTGTTTACTAAAATTATTTTGCCATCCTCCAAGCCTGCGCTTGCGGCGACCGCTATTTATTTGTTCATGTACCAGTGGAACAACTTCCTCTGGCCGCTCATTTCCGCGACTTCAGAGGATATGTATACGATGCCTGTCGCGCTGTCGAGCATGTTCGGCTTATCGCGCATTGATTACGGCCAAGTTATGGCGGGGGTTACGCTTGCGACCTTCCCGATTATTCTTTTTTTCCTTCTGCTGCAAAAATATTTCATTCAAGGGATGCTCGGAAGCTCCGTCAAGGAATAAACCGCCTGAGCAGAATTTCCGTAAGGAGGAACTTATTAGGTTGGTCGGGGTAGACTATTTTATTGAGGATTGGCCCGAGGAGCAAATGGAGCAAATCAAGTTTTTTCGCGGACATGACCTGTGTCCATATGCTAGTATTGTAATAAATCCCTGTTAGTTAGGTGGCGGTAAAGCCTGATGGTGCAGCGGATGTACATTCACTGGATCTTGGGGCAGGAAAGGGTATGATGAAGTGGCAACAATTAAAGATATTGCGCAGCTGGCGAGCGTCTCAATCGCAACGGTATCGCGGGTATTGAATTATGACCCGTCACTGTCGGTTGGAGACGATACACGCAAGCGGATTTTTGAAATTGCGCAGCAGCTGAACTATAAAACGCTGCGCGAGCGCAATGGCACAGCAGCGAAAGAAATGACACGAATCGGCATCGTGAACTGGTATTCCGATCAGGAAGAGATGCTTGATCCTTATTATATGGCGGTGCGGCTCGGCGTGGAGCGGGAATGCTTTCAGCGCCAGATGGAAGTCGTCAAGCTGTTCCGGCAGGAGCGTTCGTATTATAACGAATGGGTCGGCGAATTGGACGGCATGATAGCGATTGGACGTTTTGAGAAGGAAGACCTCGACATGTTCCCCGCTTCTATGGACAAAATCGTATTCGTCGACTCATCGCCGGATGATCAGCGCTTTGACTCGGTCATTATTGATTTGCGCAAATCGGTCACTGAGGTGCTGGATTATCTTGTCCATTTGGGCCATCAGCGAATCGGATACATTGGCGGGCATAATATCGTTAATAATAAGCGGGTACGCGATGAACGCGAAGTGACGCTGCGGGACTATTTGAAAAACAAAGACATTTTTCATCCCCAATTTATTTTCACCGGTGAAAATTTGTTTTCCGAGGATGGTTATGTGCAGATGTCCCGTGCGATTGAGAGCGGGGAGCTGCCGTCAGCCTTTTTTATCGAAAATGATTCCATGGCCGTTGGCGCTTTGCGTGCCCTGCATGAGGCGGGAATTGAGGTGCCGGGCGCGGTGTCGCTCGTCGGCTTCAATGATATTCCGATCTCGGAATTTGTCCAGCCGCCGCTGACGACGGTCAAGGTGCATATGGAATATATGGGCGAGACAGCGGTGGAGCTGCTCGCGGAACGCTTGACCACGAAGCGGTCGATTCCGAAAAAGGTTGTGATTCCGACGGCTTTGACGATTAGGAGCAGCTGCTCGGACGTATAATAACAGAGTGAAAAAGGCTCATCGCTGCATGAATGGTTGGGCTTCCCTTGCGGTTCCCCCTCTTCAGCCTGTTTACGAGCAGGCCCCGTTATGATATAATGTGGGCATAAGTTAATATTCGGTCGGAGAAACGGAGACACCGCAGAAACCTTTTGCATTGCGCTAGATGTTGCGCAGCTTAAGGTGTTTGCGGTTTTTTCGTTTTCTTTTTTTTCAGGATATTGCATAAGGACTAGCTGAAAAGGTGGAATAGACGATGAGCAAACAGACAGGATCGGCAGAACAAGGTGCTTTTAGCGCATTAAATAGGGAACAGCTTTATCGCAGTTTAGGCGAGGAAACCTTCGATTTGCTCGTTATCGGCGGCGGCATTACGGGAGCAGGCATTGCGCTTGATGCCCAGACGCGCGGTATCAAGACAGCGCTTGTAGATATGCAGGATTTTGCGGCAGGAACATCGAGCCGTTCGACGAAGCTTGTTCACGGCGGTCTGCGTTATTTGAAGCAGCTGGAAATCGGCGTCGTAGCGGAAGTTGGCAAAGAGCGCGCGATTGTATATGAGAACGGGCCGCATGTGACGACGCCCGAGTGGATGCTGCTGCCTTTTTATACAGGCGGCACCTTCGGCAAATTTTCGACCTCGCTCGGCCTGCGCGTCTATGATTTTCTGGCTGGCGTTAAACGCGGCGAGCGCCGCAAAATGTTCAGCGTAGACGAGACGATGAGCAGAGAGCCGCTGCTGAAGCGCGAGGGCATGAAGGGCGGCGGCTATTATGTGGAATACCGCACCGATGATGCGCGTCTGACGATTGAAGTGATGAAGAAGGCTGTAGATATGGGCGCTTTGGCGATCCCTTATGTGAAGGTGGAATCGTTCATTTATGAGGATGGCAGAGTTGTTGGCGCTAATGTGCGCGATCTGCTGTCGGGAGCCGAGAGCAAGGTGCGTGCCGTTAAAGTTGTCAATGCGACAGGCCCATGGGTCGATACGCTGCGTGAGCAGGATGGCTCGAAGCAGGGCAAAACGGTTCATTTGACTAAAGGCGTGCATTTGGTATTTGACCAATCGCGTTTCCCGCTGCACCAAGCGGTGTATTTCGATACGCCAGACGGACGTATGGTGTTCGCCATTCCGCGTGACGGCAAAACGTATATTGGCACGACCGATACGAACTATAAGGCAGATAAGGCGCATCCGCGCATGACGAAGCAGGATCTGGACTATATTTTGCAGGCAGCGAATTTCATGTTCCCTTCGATCAAGCTGAAAGACTCCGACGTGGAATCGAGCTGGGCAGGCCTCCGTCCGCTCATTCACCAAGAAGGCAAAGACCCTTCGGAAATTTCGCGTAAGGATGAGGTATTCGTTGCAGGGTCTGGACTGATCTCGATTGCAGGCGGCAAGCTGACGGGCTATCGCAAAATGGCGGAAAGCGTCGTGAACACGGTAAGCACGCAGCTCACAGCGGAAGGCCGCAGCGGCATTCGCCCAAGCGGCACGAAAAATCTGCCATTGTCGGGCGGCGACTTCGGCGGCTCCTCCCATTTCCCAGCCTTCGTTGCCAAGAAAACGGAGGAAGGCGTTCGTGCGGGGCTGTCTCGTGCAGAGGCTGAGCGGCTTGCCCGCCATTTTGGCACCAATGTGGACCGAGTCATTGGCCTTATCCCGCAATACAAGGACCAGGCAGCAGCTAGCGGCCAAGAGCTTCCGCTCAGCCTGCGCATTGAGCTGATGTACGCTCTGGAATATGAGCTGACGACGAAGCCGGCGGATTTCTGGATTCGCCGTACAGGCAATCTGCTGTTTGACCGCGCTCGCGTTCTGCAGTGGAAGGAAGCGGTGCATGCCGAGATGGCCGCACTGTTCGGCTGGTCGGAAGAGACGAGTGCAGCTTATGCTGCCGAGCTGGAGCAGGAGCTGCATTATGCAGTGACGCCAGTGGAGCAGGAATAGGAACTAGCAGTAGTAGAAGTAGCAAAATTGAAGCGAATGAACTTCACAATAATAGCAATATAGCGGTAATATAGCGGCAAAACAGGCAACAGCCAGTGTGTGCACAAGCTGCGTCCGCCTGCTAAATAAGCTTCCTTTATACACCATTCGTGTATGAAGGGAGCTTATTTTTTTGATGCCTTTTTATTGAAATTAAGGTTGTTCTATTAATAAACGAACTTATAAAGTCGATATATATTTTATTATTATAGTATAAGTATGTAAATTAGTCCTGTTATATATCATTTAGACTGTAACAATATTCCCTGTACTATAACTTTATGGTACAGCTGGAGCGTAAGGATATTGAAGGAGATGACATAATGGCCTTATTTTCAGTTAGCTATGAAGAATTGCGAATCCTTCCTTTTGACATGAGATTGCATCATGTGCTGCTCGTCAAGAAAGTTCATGATCACGCCAAATTGACGTTTACGGGCATTATTCCGGAGGAAAAGGAAGATTATTATGTTCGCATGGCGGATGATCAAACCCCTATCGAGCTTCTTTATACCGAAAAAAGCGGGAGGCAGCATCGGCTGTTTCATGGCATGATCATGAAGCTCCACGTTCGTGTAGAAAACCACGTTTATTGGCTGGAGGCGGAAGCCGTGTCGCATACACATGCGATGGATCTCAAGCCGCAAACCCGCTCCTTCCAAAACCAAGCGATGCTCCTCCCCGATCTCATGCAGCAAATCAGCAGCTATTACCCCAAAGGACAAACGTTCAATACGTTCGATGAAAATAAAAAGCTTGGTGCCTATACGCTGCAATATCAGGAAACCGACTGGCAGTTTTTGAAGCGTCTCGCTTCCCGCTATCATTCGGTGCTTGTTCCGGTCACAACCGAGGACTGCATCCGCGTTTATATAGGCATTCCAGACAATCGGGATGCTGGCAAGATAGAGGCGACACATTACCGGATGTTCAAGGACTTGGTTGCTTATAAACAGGAAGCAGCAATGGAGAAGTCCGGCCTTAGCGAGCAGGATTACATTTGCTACGAAATTGTGCTGAACAATCGGGTGCTTGAGCTGGGCGATAAAGTGACGTTCAAAGGGCATAAGCTTCATGTATTCGAGGCGCGGACGGAAATGCAGCAGGGGCTGCTCACCCACAGGTATACGCTTTGCCTGAAGAGCGCGGCTTATCGCCGCAAGCGGCATAATGCCAAGCTGATTGGCGCGTCGATTTCGGGGAAAGTGATGGAGGTTGTGCGCGACGAGGTAAAGGTGCAGCTGGATTACGATCAGAACTGGAGCCTCGCCATCGCCAGCCCATTCCCTTATTCCACAATGTACGCGTCGGACGATCAGACCGGCTGGTATTGTATGCCGGAGAAGGGCGACAGCGTGCGGATTTATTTTCCGAATGCGAAGGAAGCCGAAGGGATTGCGCTTAGCTCGGTGCGGAAGAAGGTGCCGGAGGAAGCGATGAGTGTTGGGGCACAGACAGGTTCAGGAAACGGCGGCGCATCCGCATCGGCTGGATCAACAGGCGGACAAAGCCAAAATGTAACGACGACGGTTGTCCAGCAGGAGCAGCTGCAGCCGGTCATTAACTACGATAAGGATTTGAAGGACGATTTAATGGCGAATCCGAATACGAAGTTTTTGCTGACGCCAACAGGGCAAAAGATCACGTTCGAGGAAGATAAAATCACCATCACGGGCGCGACCGGAGGTGCCACGATTACGCTGACAAGCGCAGGCACGATCATTTTGAACTGTGAAAATAAAATTATGCTGCAAGCGAGCAAGCAGATTGAGATGGTCGGCGAATCGATCATGATGGTGGCGAACCAAATCGAAATGTCCACGAAGGACGGCAACGGGGGAATTACGATTGACCAAGGCCAGGTCGTCATTAAAGGGATTGAAGTGCTGATGAATCAGTAGGCAATGAACACCATAGATAGGAGTACAAGCGATGCATGATATGGAAATGTGGCAGCATTTTTTAGAAGAGGATGTTATCCCGCAGCGCAATGCGCAAATTCGGGCGTTGCATCATTATTATGTGAAAAATAAAGCGTTGATCGCGGCTGAGTTCACCGCGCTGTTTGACCGATTTTGCCAAGCGGTGCTGGCTCGGCAGCAGGAAGGGCTTTTGCAGAAATGTGCCTATATCCACATCTCCTTGCTGCGGACAAGCCTGAATGAAGGGCATCCGGTGTATATGCTCGAAGCGAGCGACAGGGAGACGGATGGCAAGGTGGGGCTGACTCCTTTTCGCTATGAGGCAGGGTGGATTTATGGCTTCGCAGAGGCTTGGGACCTGGGCTGCGAGGAGCGGCGCAAGCGTTATATGAACCGGATTGAGCGCCATTCGTTTGAGGTTTGGATGAAGGAGCAGCTGTATCCGTTTCATGTATATATGGTGCATGCGGCGCGGTATGCGATGGATGCGATTCGGGAGCTGGCTTCTTTTCAGGAGATCAAGAAGGATGATTCGTTTGAGGTGCGCGTGGGCGAATATCGGGATCGGGAGGTTAGCGAGTCGGTCTATTGCGTGAAGGAGCGGCAGCGGACGTCGATAACGTGCAAGGGCTGGCTGGAAAACAAGCTGGATCAGGACTATATCTATGAGCATATCGCTGGCGTGAACCTGATGCGAGGGCAGTACGAAGGAATCGACGTGAATTATACGAGATTCGAAGAGGTGACGCTGACGGGCAGCTCACTTGCCAGCAGCCGCATGCTGGGCACGCGATTCGAGCGGTGTGTGTGCGATCAGGCGGATTTTCTAGATTGCCTCTTATATGATGCCGATTTTCGCCATTGCGATCTGACCTATGCGCGGTTCGATGGCGTCCTCGGCAATCGGGACTATGTGGCAGAAGCGCATGGTCTGGTGTTCGGGATGAACGGCGTACAGTTTCAAGGGGCAGACCTGACGTATGCGAGTTTTCGGGGTGCGAAAATCGCGGCAGATTTTACGGGAGCCGAGCTGCTTGAGGTAGATTTCACCGGAGCAGATTTAACAGGCAGCCGCATGCTGGAGCGGGATTCGCTGCGGGTGGAGCTGACGGAGGAGCAGCGGCAAATGATTTGCTGGGTAAAGGAGCCGTTGCATGAGCATGCGTAGAGAGTGGGGAGAAGAAGGGGATTGGCACTCGCATGAGCTGGAGGCAGGGATGGAATATTTCGTGCTGGAGCATGATCGGCGCCTGCCGGCAAACGGGGCAAATCTCGCTTTCCCCGAGCACATGCTGAGAGGCTACCGCTATGCGGAGCAGCAGGAGATGGTGTACGTCAAGAAAGGGAGCCGTCTGAATCCGGGTTGTATGATTGAAAATCCGCTGCTGCTCGTAGGCGCTGAGCTGCGGGCGGTCGTCAGCCGAATGGTTCCAAATATTAACTATAAGAGCGTCATCGTCATGGATTTGGAGCAGCAGGGACAGTTTTTTTATGACTGGATGGATGTGCAGGAGGTGCCTTGCTTAGCGCCAGAGCGGACCGTGACGGAAAACGGGCGGGTGAGCAAAATGTGGGTAGATCCATGGGCGCTGCAGGATGCTGCGATTTTTCAAATTCCGTACTATAGGAGCCGCGTGCTGGTGGTGCGTGTAGATATAGCGGAGGGGCTGCTGCGGAAAAGCCTGTATGGGCTGAGTGTGAGACGAATTGAGTTGGTAGGGGGAATGGGCTCAAATGGGGCATAGGGAAACGATCTTGAAAAAAACGACACTTAAGGCTTTGCTGGAGTCTCCGTGGCGAAGCGAGGATACGTATGTGACGGCAGGGGCCTATATGCATTGCTCCTACGGTTCTCACGAGGAGGTGCTGAATAAGCCGGAGCCGAATGGCATTTATATTAACGGCAGCCCGATGCTGACGGTGGAGGATTGCAAAGTGTCCCTGTCAACGCCCAATACCATTGTGGGGATCCCCTTTGATCGTATGGGTCAAGAAATTGACGGGAATTTTTATTCCTTTGGCTTTTGCCGAAGTGAGCAGCATCCAATGAAACTGGCGGAATCAGCAGGTGCGGGCATGCCTTCGGACCCC
This sequence comes from Paenibacillus sp. BIHB 4019, assembly GCF_002741035.1. Taxonomy (NCBI): domain Bacteria; kingdom Bacillati; phylum Bacillota; class Bacilli; order Caryophanales; family Paenibacillaceae; genus Paenibacillus; species Paenibacillus sp. BIHB 4019. The sequence continues at coordinate 3,217,189 of NZ_CP016808.1, forward strand.
TCTTATATCATTGATACGGATCCAGAGGAGCCTACTTTTAACCTGCCTGTTTACCCCTGTGCGCCCAAGCTGATGGCAGCTCCGGCTCCAGCGGGAGCGCCATTTAAATCTGCGCCGCCGATCGGACTGCCAAGCGGATTGCCATCGCTTAGTGCGATGCTGGAGAAGCTGAAAGGGCCGCAATGGACAAACGGCAGCCCGAGTGTATCGATACAAGGGGCAGCTGCGTTAACGAGCAAATCCTGTTTGTTTTGCCAGTATGGGGGACAAATTCGGCTGCTGACCAATGGGATGGATCCGGCACCTCCGGAGTTTTCCGTGAGATAAGGGGAAGAAGGGAGGTGACGGCATGGAAGTGAACTATGAAGGAGACGGCTACCAGCTGGTATGGCCTTATAAGCTTAAGGCCGTGCGCAGCTTTCGCATCGAGCGGAAGTTCAATGCGCATGCGAAATGCACCTTTACGGCGGAAATGACGGAAGAGGAAGCCGAAGCTTGTATAGGCAGAAGCAGCTTCGAGGACAGCCTAATCATGCGCAAGCCCGCTGAGCCTAAGGCGGAAAGCTGGTTTGCCGGGGGCATTACGCATGTAGACATTGAAATGGAGGACGGCATTCCGCATGTGAAGGTCGAGGCGATGTCGCGCACGTATGCGATGGATTTGGAGCCGAAAAATCGGTCCTATCAGAATAAGCATCTGACGTATACGGACGCAATTCTGCAGCTGGTCAAGAACTATCCCCGCGGAGACGCGCAAAATATGGCGACGAGCGATCAAGCGACACTCGGCTCCTTGATGGTCCAGTTCGAGGAGACGGATTGGCAGTTTCTAAAGCGGTTGGCGTCGCGGGTTGGAACGGTCATTTTGCCGGATGTGGTGATGGATACCCCGCGCGTGTATTTTGGCGTACCGGACTTGTCCTGGGGGAAGGAGCTGAAGGCGAAGCGTTATACGGTTCTGAAAAATCGCGCTGCCTATGAAGAGCTGAAAGCCCATGCGGAAGGCAGTGATGCGGATCGTATTCATGAAGCGGACTTCGTCAGCTACCGCATAACCAGCGAGCAATTTTGCCAGGTTGGGGACGATGTCGTATTCAAGAAGCAGATGTGGGTCGTAGCTGAGTCGATCATCAGCTATGCCTCGGGGCTGCTGACCTATGAATATATGCTCGTCCGGCGCCAGACACTGAGGCGGAAATCTCGGCAAAATGAAGGGATTCAGGGTGTGTCTCTGGAAGGTCGCGTCGTGAAGCGGGCGAACAATATGGTCAAGGTGCATCTGGATATCGACAACGCACATGACGAGCAGGGGAACTGGTGGTTCCCGTATTCGGGGGAAGGCAACAATATGTTTCACGTGCTGCCGGATGAGGGGGCGCGGATAAAGGTCTATTTTCCAAACGGTGTGGAAAAGAAAGCGATGGCGATCAACTCGGTGCGAGGCGGCAGCGAGGAGATGAAAAGTCGAACGGTGTTCCAGAAGCCAACGACGAAGGTGTTTGAATCGCCGGGAGCGGCCAAGATGCAGCTGGGGGACGATGGGGTTCTTTTTGAAAAAGGAACGGTCAGCCTGCATTTGGATGGCGGAAACATTACGGTGAATGCGAGTGAAGATGTGCTGCTGGTCGCGGGCAATAAGGTGGAGTTGGGCAGCGGCAGTGAGAAAGGGATCCTCGAATCGATCCGAATGCGGGCGACGAATCAGATCGCATTGCAAACGAATGCGGAGCATTATGTGCTAATCAGCGATAACCGTGTCGGCATCAAGAGCAGCAAGCTGGATTTTCAGAAGGTGGAAGTACCGTTCACCGAGCTGCTGACGGATGAAGAGATGGAGCAGATGTATCTGGATGAACAGTTGTCCGAGCAGCTTGCTGCGAATATGGAGCAAGAAAAGCAGAAGTATAATGGGGCTCCAATCTCGGAGGAATATTTGTACCAGAAGGTTCATCCTGCAACCAAGGAGCAAATGAAAAATGATCCGAACTTAGGCGCTAAAGCGAAGGACTGGATCAAGACTCAATCGACGGAAAAGCAGCAAGAGATTTATCAGAAGAGGTATGGTCCGAAATCGAGTGAACCAAGCAAAGATAGAGAGGGAGAGCTTGCGCGTAGACAGCAGGTGTATGATCAGCAGGATCGGGACCGAACGGCCGTGCATAATTGGAATCAAGAGGTAACGGCGATCAGCAAGCGTGGTCAAACGGAAGGGAAGTCGGTAGCGGAGATCCAGTCGATGCTGCCCGCGCCGCCTGTGCTTTCGTCTAGTCCTCCAAAGGAGAACATGTTGTCAGGAATGATCCACGAGGTGCTGAATGCACCTGGGGTTCAGAGCTTCCTGGAACAAATGGTACCTGCGCTGGATGCCTGGGCGTTGGAAAATATGATTCCGCAAAAGCCGGACTATCTGAGCAAGCAGACAGCAAAAACGGTATACTTATCTCGATATACGTATGAGGAATTAATATTAGGTCCGCAAATGCTGATAGCAGAGTTCAATCTTATTTTTGGGGTTATTGCGATTATTGCGGCGATACCGTCAGGCGGGGGATCACTTTACCTCTTAGTAGCGGCTGACGTTGCTTTAGGCGCAGCCATGATTTGGGTCAATGCAGAGAAATTAATGGATTTGAGGAACGGTGATGATAGCACCAACCCTTCCTTATTTGGCATCGACCAGTCTATGCTGGACAAGCTAGGTATTGCGCTGACAGTTGTGAACTTGGGTATTTTGCTGAAGCATGGCTTGTACGCCGCTGCGAATAAACTAGCGAATGGTCGGAATGTAGCAGCGCTGGATGATACTTGGACGAAGTTCAAGCTGGAAAATGTCAAACCTAAACCGAAGGAACCGCCTGCGCCGCCGCAAACGAAGACAACAACGAAAGAACCTTCAAAAGACGTACCTGGTGTAAATCGGCCGATTGATGAGTTTGATGATGCGGCGATTTATCAGGGGGCAGGTAAAGGTAGATCGGAGCATCCGAATGCAACAGGTGGGGAAGTAGGGGGGACAGGTAATTCTGCAAAGATACCTAGAACAGGACCAGAGTGGGATGAGTATTTCCGTTCAAAATATGGCGATCAGAATGTGGACTGGAAAACGAGTTCAGAATATAAACTATATGGTGAAAAACATATTCCTTATACACCTAAAATTAGACCAAATGCTATCATTACAAAGCCTTCATTACCTAAGGGTGGCAAACCAGTAGGAAACTACGCTGAAGCTAATGGAAAAGATACTCGAGGAATAGATAGACAAAATGAAGCAGCGGATGTGCTGGCGGAAAATGGATATCGCACGATAATGCTTGACGAAGTCCCCAATGGAAATGGTTTTGGTGGAAACGGCTATGGTATTGATCCTCAAAAAAGTCCAGACTTCATAATTGAAGGACAAGTATTTGATTGTTATGCTCCTGATTCAACTAATCTAAAAAACATTCTTGACACACTTAGAGCAAAAACTACTAAACAGGCTAGACGAATAGTGTTAAATTTAAATGATTATCCTGTTGAAAAAAGAGCTGAGCTTATTGAGTTTATATTAAGTCAAACACACAAAGATTTAAAAAATTTAAATGAACTATTGATTATTGAAGGTCGAGAAGTAACTAGAGCGTACTGGAGGTTTGAGTAAAATGGATTTCCGATTATCAATTGGTTTTGATTTACCTAGGGAGGACTTGAGAAAAATATTTTATGATATGATACGTGATGCTTTAATTTTGGAATTAAATATATATGAAGCAGAAATAAGTGATTGGTCTGACGCTCAACAAGTGAGCATTAGTTGTACTTATTTTTCTCTAAGTATAGATTTAGATGACGAGGAGGAATATTTAGAACGTTTTCGAGAGATGAATCTTGAAGCGTACGGTGTGGATACAAATGTTCTTGTAAATATTCAATTTATAACGCGTACATTTGATATAGGATGGTTGAAGTTATTGGAAATGATAGGAAAATTATTGAATATAAATGACAGAGATTTGATTTTAGAGGATGATTCCACATATCCATTACTGAAAAGAATTAAAGGATCTTTACTTATCAATAGTAATTTAGATGAATATAGGACTTGGTATATGACTAAAGAAAAACTAGCACTACTGAACAAACCATATCTAGAAGAGGATTTTTAAAGATAGTAGTTTATACACAGTTCTGAGTAAGAACGTCCAATAGTTTTCATAATAGGATCGTACAATAAAGCCAACTAAGCCACAATGCGAGATTGCTATCCGTATTGTGGTCTTCTTTTACCCATGTCCCTGTTTTAATGCTTGAAGAGTAGCCCCACTCGGTAAAAACGGTATACTTATCTCGTTATACGTATCAGGAATTAGAACTGAACCCCCAGATTTTGATGGCACAAATGAACATCGTATTTGGAACCGTGACCATCGTTCTGGCTATTGGAACGGGTGGGGGATCGTTGTATGTCTTAGCAATAGCGGATGGCGTTCTAGTCGCGGCAATGGTTACGGTGAATGGAATGAAGGCGTACGCCTTGTCTCACGGTAATGTAGTTACACCCCTATTGGATCTGGAGCAGAAAATACTGGATGACCTAGGAATAACCTTGGCGGTCGTGAATTTAGCGCTCCTGCTGAAGCATGGTGTATATACGGTAGCGAACAAGATGGCGAATGGTCGGAATATAGCAGCGGTGGATGATGCTTGGAAAGCGTTCAAGCTAGATAATGTCACACCGCCTAAACCGATGGAACCGCCTGCGCCGCCGAAAACGAAAGGACCTTCAAAAGGCGGTCCTGGTGTAAATCAACCGATTGATGAGTTTGATGATGCAGCGATTTATCAGGGGGCAGGTAAGGGTAGACCGGAGCCTTCGAATGCAACGGGTGGGACAGTTGAGGGGCGGGACAATTCTGCAAAGATCCCTAGAAATGGATCAGAATGGGATGGAGATTTTCGTTCAAAATATGGCGATCAGAGTGTGGACTGGAAAACGAATTCAGAATACAAACTATATGGTGAAAAACATATTCCTTATACACCTAAAATTAGACCAAATGCTATAATTACAAAGCCTTCATTACCTAAGGGTGGCAAACCAGAAGGAAATTATGCTAAAGATACAGGTAAAGATGCTCGAGGATTAAAAAGACAAAATGAAGCTGCTGATGTTCTTGCAGAACAAGGATATCGTACAATAATGCTTGACGAAGTCCCCAATGGAAATGCATTTGATGGAAATGGCTATGGCATTGATCCCTCTAAAAGTCCAGACTTTATAATTGAAGGACAAGTATTTGATTGTTATGCTCCAGATAAAGGTACTAGTTTACAGAATATTCTTACTACACTCAGAAGTAAAACTACAAAACAAGCTAGAAGAATCGTATTAAATTTAAATGATTATCCTGTTGAAAAGAGGCGAGAACTTATTGATTATTTAATAAGTCAGACACACAAGGATTTAAAACATCTAGACGAACTATTAATCATTGAAGGTCGTCAAGTAACAAGAGGGTATTGGAGGTTTGATTAAAATGGATTTTAGGGTATCTATTGGTTCTGATTTGCCTAGAGAAGCCTTGCGAAAGATACTTTACGATATGATATGCGAAGTGTTTTTTGTAGAATTAATTAATTATGAAGTGGAAGTAAGGGATCGATCTGGTGCTCAGCAAGTGAGTATTGGTTGCACTTATTTTTCACTAAGTATAGATTTAGATGAAGAAGAAGACTATATTAAACGCTTTCGAGAGATGAATCTCGAAGATCATGGAGTAGATACAAATGTTCCTATTAGTTTTCAATTTATATCGCGTACTTTTGATATTGGGTGGTTAAAGATGCTTGAAGTTATTGGGAAACTACTGCAGTTGAACGATAAGGATTTGGTTGTTGAAGATGATACCTCCTATCCATTAATAAAAAGGGTTAAAGGGAGTTTACTGATCAATACCCATTTAGATGAATATCAAACGAGTTATTTGGCTAAGGAAGATTTAGAACTACTGAACTACCCCTATCTAGAAGAGGATTTTTTTAAAGATAGAGAGTAAAAAAGCAGCCACTCTTTATTTGCTGAATAACAGGAACATTCAATCCTGTGAATGAGAGCCAAAAATGAGTGGGAGAAGAACAGTTTTGCAGCACAGGCTGCAAGCTGTTCTTTTTCTATAAAAGTCGAAATTGCACGGAGTATCTATAGCAACAGTATTTAAATAGCTAATTTTAAGAAGGCAGGTGTTGAAATGGGAGAGCAGTCGAATGATTTAGCAAAAGTTATGGAGAAGATTAATAGAGTTCGATTAGAAGAAGGAATACTGGATTACTTAGAGATAGGCGGGCTGGATCTATCTTTTTCAGACTTATCAGAGCTAAGGGCAGATCGAATAATGGCTCATGGTACGAACCTGCGAGGCTCTGAGCTACTGCGTGTCTCCTTGCGTGATTGTGAATTTGGCAAGGCACATCTGGAAAGCTGTAATTTGGAGGAAGCGGATATCGCTGATTGTGTATTGAGCGAGGCGAACCTGCGTAAAGCTCAGATGAAGTATGCACAGATAAAAATAAGTACGTGTATAGAGACTTGTTTTGACGAGGTGGATTTTTACCATGGCCATTTATCTGGAACGACTTTCAATGGAGCTGCATTTCGCCAGGCGAATCTAATGGGAATTATTGCAATCGGGGCCTATTTTGATGAAGCCATCTTTTCTGGTGCTGTTCTCATAGATGGAAACTTTGAAGGATCTGATTTCATTAAGGCTAATTTATCCGAAGTACAAGCTAGGAATGCGAATTTTTCAGGAGCTGATTTAACTGGAGCTACACTATGGAATGGTCATTTTGAAGCAGCTGACTTTACAAATGCTAAACTTGACGATGTGATTTGGAAAGGGGCTAACATAGAAGGAGCTAAGTTCGATAAAGGTGTTAGAGAACAAATCTTAAAACAGCTGTAAAAGGTATGATCATGCTGTGGACTACTGGCGATGATGCCACCACCTCAGGCTGTATCCCTGATAAAGCCGCAGTTTTAGTCATGAATACATATAACGAAAGGTCCAAACAAAATGGAAAATAAAATAACCGCAAGCTATAATGCCATTCAACAGGATTTAGTTCAACAAATTAAGTTGGAAAATCATTTTAAAATAGAAGATATTAAGCTCATTGCCGGAGTGGATCTAGCGTACTGGGAGGAAGCTGGAAAGACAATTGCAGTGTGCTGCATATGTGTCGTAGATTTTCTGACGAAAGAGGTTGTGGAAATACAGTCATTAAAAGCTGAAGTTAAGGTGCCTTATATACCGGGCTATTTATCTTTCAGAGAATTGCCTTTAATTATCGAAACCTTTAAGCTGCTGACTAGCGATCCAGATATGATCATGTTTGATGGCAATGGATATTTGCACCCTAGAAATATGGGAATCGCCACACATGCGTCCTTCCATCTGAATAAACCGACGATAGGCATGGCGAAAACTTATTTGAAAATCGATTCGGTTGATTTTGATATGCCGGCGAATGAAGCAGGGGCGTTCACCAATATTGTAATTAACAACATCGTATATGGACGAGCGCTAAGAACGCATAAAGACGTGAAGCCTATTTTTATTTCATGCGGCAATTGGATCGATATAGATACAGCGACCGCCGTCACGCTAGCGTTAATTAATAAAGAAAGCAGACTGCCTATACCTGTAAGACTGGCGGATTTAGAAACTAAAAAAAAGAGAGAGCATTTTAGATAGCATATGAAAAGGCTCGTTCCACTTGGGCTTCAAGTAGGAATAAGCCTTTTTTTAGAATAGCTTTAGAAAAGCCTTTATTTATTCAAAACGCTATCCTCCAGCATCGAATACTTATCGCCATAAATTCGGATAATATGCTCTTCTCCCCAGTTGCAGAGGGCGCTCAAAATGCTATCGAGGCTGAGTCCGTATTCGGTCAGCTCGTATTCGACTTTAGGCGGCACCTGATTATACGTAATCCGGTTCACGATTCCATCGTCCTCCAGCTCGCGGAGCTGCTGAGTGAGCATTTTTTGCGTAATGCCTGGCATGAGCCGTTTCAGCTCGCTTGTCCGCTTCTTGCCGTGGGTGAGATGGCACAGAATGACGCATTTCCATTTCCCTCCGATAACCTCAAGCGTCGCTTCTACGGAAATATTGTATTTCTTCTTCGTCATGCTGCTCCTCCTTGCTGATCGGTATTTATGGGTACTTTTTAGTGCCTACAGTACTGAAAAGTACGTACTATTCATTTGGATAGATATAACCTATCATAGCATTTATCGATCCATTGCGGCTACTCGCGAAGTGAACCGTACCCAATAGATACACGACAGGATAGGAGGCAATATAGCATGACTATTAATCAAAAAAGAAGCATATTGGCATTGCTGGCTCTCGCCGTTAGCGCCTTTGCCATTGGTACCACGGAATTTATAAGCGTCGGGCTGCTGCCGCTGATTTCAGAGGACTTGCAGGTATCGCTGCCGACAGCGGGGCTAACTGTTTCCCTTTATGCACTAGGTGTAACGATTGGAGCTCCCATTCTTACATCTCTAACGTCCAGCTTGTCACGCAAAACGCTGCTCATGTGGATTATGCTCATCTTCATTATCGGCAACAGCTTAGCGGCCGCATCGGCTAGCATTGAGGTGCTGCTGATTGCGCGCATCGTATCGGCTTTCTCGCATGGCTTATTTATGTCGATTGGCTCGACGATTGCGGCTGATCTTGTTCCGGCGAACCGCCGTGCCAGCGCGATTTCGATTATGTTCAGCGGATTGACCGTTGCGACGGTAACCGGTGTGCCGCTCGGTACATTTATCGGCCAGCTGTGGGGCTGGCGTACGGCTTTTGTCGCTATCGTAATTGTCGGCGTTCTTGCGTTTATCGCGATCATGCTGCTCATTCCAGGCGATTTGCGCAAAGGGGCTCGTTCTTCCTTTAAAGATCAATTGCAACTGGTCAAAAATGGCCGGCTATTGCTGCTGTTCGCCATCACCGCCTTGGGCTACGGTGGCACATTTGTCGTATTCACTTATTTATCCCCGCTATTGCAGCAAATAACCGGATTTAAATCGGGAACGGTCACGGTTATTTTGCTCGTATACGGTATTGCGATTGCGCTCGGTAATATGATTGGCGGAAAGCTTGCCAACCGCAACCCGATTGTTGCTTTGTTTTATATGTTTATGGTGCAGGCCGTTGTGCTCGTTATCCTGACATTTACGGCGCCTTTCAAAATCATCGGTCTAGTGACGATTATTGCGATGGGACTGCTGCATTTTATGAACGTGCCGGGTTTGCAGGTGTACGTTGTAATGCTGGCCGAACGGTTCGTGCCGCGTGCAGTTGATGTGGCCTCGGCGATCAATATTGCTGCCTTTAATGCAGGCATTGCCATCGGCGCTTATCTTGGCGGCATTATTGCTGCTTCCATCGGGCTTATTCATACGACCTGGATCGGCGCGTTGATGGTGCTCGGAGCGGTGCTGCTGAGTGGGTGGAGCATGGCGCTGGAGCGCAACGATCAGAAGGGAAGTCAGAAAGCAGCGTGATTTTAGCGGGAGTAAACAATCTGAAATAATAACAGGGCTGTCCATCCGTCAGTAAAAACAGCTCATCATTAAATGGATTATGGATGGAATTAGAAGCCCCTTAGGGTCGGGAAGTTAGAAGTAGAAAAGGCATAAAATTGATAAGCGGACGCCCATTTGCTATCATAAATAATAAGGGACTGACCAAAAGAACAAATCGGTCATTTCGTTTGTTTTCAACATTTTTTGCGTTCAATTATGGGCAATGAGGGAGAGTGAAGCATGTCAACGATCGAGGTACACACGAAGGATGGCGCGGTTAAAGGGCAGCAGTTAAACGGAGTTTCCGTTTGGAAGGGAATTCCCTATGCCAAGCCGCCAGTAGATGAGCTGCGATTTGCAGCGCCTGTTCCGCCTGAGCAGTGGGAAGGCGTCAGAGAAGCTTTCCATTTTGGCCCTGAAAATATACAGCCGAGACACAATGGGGCGTCAGCGGAGTTCGCCGCAGGTGCGTTCCTCGAATCAGAAGATTGCCTATATTTAAATGTATGGGCACCGGAAGCAGCCGTTACTGAAAATGCAGCCGCGCCGCTTCCAGTTATGGTATGGATTCATGGAGGCTCTTTCTTGACCGGAGCAGGAAGCTTGCCTCTCTATGATGGATCAGAGCTGGTGAAGCGAGGAAATGTGATCGTCGTAACGATCAATTACCGTCTAGGACCGTTCGGGTTTCTGCATCTCGCGCCGCTTGGCGGCTCCTTCGTATCGAATGCGGGACTTCTAGATCAAATAGCAGCACTGGAATGGGTGAAAAATAATATCGCGGCGTTCGGCGGCGATCCCGCTGCCGTCACCATTTTTGGCGAATCCGCAGGCAGTATGAGCATTGCAGCGCTGCTGGCCATGCCGAAGGCGAAAGGCTTGTACAGCCGTGCCATTATGCAAAGCGGAGCCTCGCAGTCCATTGCGCCTCAGCAAGCGGATGCCATCCGGGCAGGCCTGCTTCAAGGTCTCGGCATTGGCCCATCTGAGCTGGATAAGCTAAGGAGCGTGCCGGCAGAGCAGATTTTTGCAGCAGGAGAAAAGCTGAAGGAGCAGGCGGGAGACCGGTTTGCGCTGCTGTTTCAACCGGTGCCCGACGAGGCGACGCTCCCGCAGACGCCGCTTGAGGCCATTCAGGGAGGGGCTGCGGCGGACATTCCTCTGCTAATCGGGACGAATTTGAATGAGGGGCATTTTTTCATCCGGCCCGATATGCCTTTTGATGATAATCTTGATATGTCCAAAGCGCTGGCTTTTATGGCGCCGGATATCAAAAACACAGGCGCAGCCGCGGCTGCTTATCCGCAAACGTCAGATGGACAAGCGCAAATGATGACCGAAGCCTTTTTCTGGCGTTCGTCCCTGCAGTTCGCCACCGCGCAAAGCGAGCATGCGCCTGTATGGATGTATCGTTTTGACTGGGTATTGCCGGAGCACCCGCTGCTGAATAAAGCGATTCACGCCATTGAAATCTTCTTTGTGTTCAATACGCTGGAGCATATGCAGAGCATGGGCGTTACACCCGATGAGTCCATGAGGCAGTTAGCTTGGCGCATGCAGGATGCTTGGATTGCTTTCGCCAAACAGGGCAAGCCTAAAGTTGAAAATGTTACCTGGCCTGCCTACAGCAAGCCGGAGCGTTCGACGCTCATTTTCAACCACAGTATTCAAGTGATTGCTGACCCTGAAGCCCAAAAACGCGAGCTGCTGGAGCTGTAAAGCATCAGCTTAAAATAAGCTTCAAATCGAAAAGCACCAATGAAGCAGGCGCAATTGCCTATTTCATTGGTGCTTTGTTGTATTGGTATTTGGTGCTTGGGTGTTCATAATCTCTTTAATCCTTCATTCATTACCTGCTTGGCTGCAAAACTGCCGCCCGCCCTTTCCGCTGTTTAAGCAGCAGCAAGAGAGGGAAGCCGGCAAGCACTGTAATGGCACCGACCACAAACACATCATTAATGCTCATTGTGAACGACATTAGGCGGATCGTATTCGTATCGGTAGCGCCAGACTGGATGAGCTCGCTGCTATGGATGGCGGTACGGCTGGAGATGAGTCCCGTAAACACTGCGATAGCGAAGGAACTGAGCACATTGCGAATCCAGTTGCTGATGGAAGCGGCATGACCGGACCACTCAGGCGGAATTTCTTCCATGGAGGCGGTACTGCTCGGAACGGAAGCAAAACCAAGCCCGATATTGCGAATAATCATTCCCCATAGTACGAAGCTGTAAGCCGTATCCATATGCAGCCAGCTGAGCATAAACAGCCCTGCGAAAATAAATATGATGCCAATGCTGATCATTTTCACCGCTCCAAGCTTCGGATACAGCTTTCCGGCTATTGGGCTTAGAAGTGCCAATATGACGGAGGAGGGCAGCAAAATCAACCCTGTTGCAAGCGGACTTTCGAGCTGCACCTGCTGCAAAAACAGCGGAGTCAAATACGTTCCCGTGTACAGCGCGACCGTCACCATGCCATAGATGCTCAGCATGACGGTAAAACGGCGAATGCGGAAAACCCGCAAATTCAGCAGCGGCTCCTTGGCCGTCAGCTCCCGCCAAATAAAGAGGCCCAGCAAAGCGACGCCTGAACACATAAGCAGCAGCGTTTTCCATGAGCTCCAGCCCCAGCTATTGCCCTCGCTGAAAGCTACGAGCAGCGCCAGACTGCCGAGAATAACGGTCATGATGCCCGGAATATCAAGCGATTTTGGGATGTTCATCCGATAATAAGGAATTAGCTTTTGGGTCAAAATAATCGCAATCAGCCCAATCGGCACATTGAACAAAAACAGCCAATGCCAGCTTGCCTGCTGCAGCAGCCAGCCGCTGAAAGTCGGTCCAATTGCAGGAGCGACCATCGCCGACAGCGACCATAGGCTAACCGCAAATGCCCGGCGCTCCTTCGGCACAACCTGAAAAATAATCGTCATCGTACAGGACATAATAAGTCCGCTGCATGCCCCTTGCAGCATCCGAAATACGATCAGCGACGTCGTATCCCATGCGGTAGCGCACAAAAACGAAAACAGCGTAAAGCCGATCAGCGCGTATAAATATAATCGTTTATAGCTGAATCGTCCTCCCAAATACCCGACGAGTGGTGAAATGACTCCGGTTGCCAGCATAAAGCCCGTCACCATCCACTGCATGGTCGAAAGCTCCGAGTGGAAATGCTCCATCAGCAGCGGAAGCGCAATATTAATCGTCGTTGTGCTGAGCACGGAAAGGAACGTTCCGAAGAAAATCGCAATCATAATCGGCCAAAATCGTATCGTAGTCGTCTGCTCCTCCAAAACAAATGTCCTCCTGTCATTGCTTATATGTCTACTTTTACATATAATATTCTGTGTTATCTATGTTACACTTATGCATTTTATATGTCAATAATGACATATTGGGAGGCCGTTATACGATGCGATTAAACACTTTATCCTACGGGTTGCTTGCTTTGCTAAGCGCTAGCCCACTGACAGGCTATGATTTGGCGCAAAAAATAAAGCCGCTGTGGCAGGCGGGCCACAGTCAAATTTACCCGCTGCTTGCTGCGCTGGAGCAAAACGGCTATATCGCTTTTGAGCGGATCGAGCAGCAGGATAAGCCGGACAAGAAGGAATATTCCATTACCGATAAAGGGCTAACGGAGCTGGGAAGATGGGTGGAGCTGCCAGCGGAAAATCCTGTGCTGCGGGACGAGCTGCATTTTAAGCTATATGGCTTATGGCTGTCAGAGCCGGAAAAGGCGAAGGCGCTGCTCGTTACTCGCGAAGCTTTTTGCCGGAGCGAGCTGGAACGATATGACGGGCTAATGCGTGCTCTGGAGGAGAAGCGCATAAGCGGGAAGGAGGCGCGCAAGCAGAATGCACGGCTGCTCGGGCGTTATTTGCTGATCAGCAAACGGATGATGGATACGCGGACGTCATTGGCTTTTTGCGAATGGGCAATGAAGGAGCTTGAAGCCAGCGAATGGCTGGAGGGCTGACACGGGCTGGGAGTTCACGATTATGCTCGGAGGAAGCGCCGTTTTTTTTTTCTGGTCGAGATTATATTACAAAAGAAAAACGATGTAATTAACTCCGAAGCAAAGCCCAATCCTCTATGTAGAGTGGATTGGGCTTTGCTTCGTATCAGCTTTTATGCTTTATGAGAGGCGGCTGTGTCACTTCTCTGAAAATGCACCTTGAGCGAAGGAAGAACAGATATCAAACATACGGCTGCCGCTATGAGGTAGACGGGAACCAAGCCGATCGAAGTCGCTAGCAGTCCGGATACACCTGTGCCAAGCAGGGTCGCCCCTATGAACAAGGGGGTCATCAGGCCATTGACCTTGCCGACCATTCCGTCGGGAATTTTCGCAATGACAAAGCTGGCAACTGCCGTATTAAGAACGGCGAGCAGCATGCCGTTGGCGAAGCGGAATGCACCAGTAACCAGCGGCCAGATAGAGGAACCTTCCACTATAAAGGTAATGCCAAGAAAGGCGAGTGCGAGCGGCAGCAAATATTTAGCTTGGAGCAGCTTAGGCAACAGCGCTGCAAGCAGCGAGCCCAGCAGCAGGCCAATGCCGTCTGCGGTGGCGAACCACTGCACATTTTCCTTGCTAAGGCCAAGCCTTTCGGTCACTATAAATATTTCAAGCGGCTGAACGAGCCCGGCTGCCAGACCGATGAAGGCGAAGGTTAGAAATAACCGAAGTAAGCTTTTCTCAGCCATAACGAAGCGGTAGCCGGAGGTTAAATCGCTTTTAAGTGAAGCATTTGAACGTTCCTTGGGCTTATCATCCTTTGGCAGCATGGTGAGCGCGGCTGCTGACAATAGAAATAACACAGGAAGCACAAGCAGCGATGCCGTTATTCCCGCCCACTGATAAATCGCCGTTCCAACAATCGGACCGAGAATAAGAAACAATGACGATAGACTTTGCGAAAGGCCAACTGCGGCGGGAACCTGATCCTCACGAATATGGCGTTTGAACACCTTCGCTGATGAAGGTTGTGAAAATTGGCTGACGATGGCGGATACGAATACGGATACATACAGCGCTTCCCACCAATCATTCGCCAGCATAAGCATAATGACGCCAATCGATGCGGCGCTGAGCAGGTCGCTGGCAATCATCGTGCGCTTCGGATTCCAGCGGTCGGCAAGCACGCCGCCAACGATGGAAAAGATAAAAATCGGCGCGTATTCCAAAATGGACAACAGCGATACGGCAACCTTATTGCCATTCGTTTGCTCCATGACAAAAAAGAGGAGTGCCATATTGCGAATCCAAATCGCCAGCTGCTGCATAACATCTGAAAAAAGAATAATGCGAAAAGTACGGTTCTGATATAACATGGTATTCATTCCCTTCGTTTGTAGACCGACCAACCGGTCCAATTAATAGCTAAAAAAAGCGCCAGCTATCTTCACTTAGCGCGTATACCATTCAACAGCAGCTTGGCTGCCAGATGAAACAGCTTAGAGACCCGATCCGGTTCCTGCTCCCGGTCAATCGTATAATACACTTTTCCTAGGCCCTCCATCATGCTGCTGACAATCAAAACAAGCTCTTCCTCATCACTAGCAACAAATAGGCCGCTGGCTTGCCCCTCGCGAATAAGGTCGCGGCAGGCTTGCGATGCGTTATTCATGATCTGGAGAAGGCGATTGAAGATTTCCTCCTGTGAGAACGCTTGGCTGCGCGAAAATTCCTCCATGGCTTTCATAAGCGGATTTTGAAAATCATGGGCGTAATGCTCTGCAAGTGCATAAAGCTGTTCCTCTACAGTAGTCAGCATCTCTCGTTTACGATCCCATGCCAAGCGCCATTGCTCGCTATCTTCCTCAACCACCGCAAGGAAGAGCTGTTCCTTGCTCGGGAAATGATGATATAGGCTGCCTTTGCTGACCTTGCTGCTCTCGCATACCTCGTTCATGGAAACGGCGCCATAGCCTTTCTGGACAAACAGCTGCTTTGCCGTGGAGGCGATGCGGCGTTTAGTTTCTTCACCATCTGAACGTCCCTTGACCATTTGTTGTCCCTCCTGATAGACCGACTGATCGGTCTAATTATAGGCGAGTGAAGACAATCTTGCAATATTTCCAGCCGTTGTTTTGAAAAATATCCATTTCTATGCTAGTCTTAAAAGAAAATAGTCGGAGGCAAAGCATGGCAAAAGCGCATAAGAAACTCTCAAAGCTTGAAATTTTGAAAAGAACGATGTTTATTACAATCGGAGCCGTCCTCATGGGCGTCGCACTGGAACTATTCCTCGTCCCAAATAGCGTCATTGACGGAGGAATTACCGGTATTTCGATTATGATCTCTCACCTGACTGACAAGCCTCTGGGTATTTTTATTTTCCTCTTGAACCTGCCATTCCTGTTCATCGGCTTCAAGCAAATTGGTAAAACGTTTGCGATATCTACTCTATACGGCATCGTAGTCATGTCCGTAACGACGCAAATGCTGCATCACGTGGACGCTTTTACAGAGGATAAGCTGCTTGCTGTATTGTTCGGCGGTATTATTCTTGGCGGTGGTATCGGTCTCGTTATCCGTTTCGGCGGATCGCTGGATGGCACGGAAATTTTGGCGATTTTAGCCTCGAAGAAGTTTTCCATGCCGGTTGGACAATTTATTATGATCGTCAACGTGTTCATCTTCATTTTGGCAGGCTTCGTCTTCAAATGGGATTCCGCCATGTATTCGATGTTCACGTATTATATCGCGACAAAAGTGATGGATATTGTGGTGGAGGGTCTCGACGAATCCAAATCGGTTACCATTATATCCGCCGAATACGAGGAAATTTCTGAAGCTGTTATGAGCCGTTTGGGCAGAAGCACAACGTATATCCAGGCAAGGGGCGGCTACTCTAGAGAAGAAACGCAAATGATCTACTGCGTAGTCAACCGTCTGGAAGTGGCGAAGCTTAAATCTATCGTCCATGACATTGATCCGCGCGCATTCGTTGCCATTGAGCATGTATCTGATGTAAGCGGCGGCAACTTCAGCAAGAAAGAAATTCACTAAACGAATTCATGCACGACTCTATATGATCTTGTTTTTCCAAAAAGCAGCAGCTCAGGACACGCATTTATGGTCTGGAGCTGCTGTTTTTTTGATCCTATGCATTTAGCCTTTCATACGGCTTTACATACCCTATGGGGGTATGTTAATATGAAAATAAGCTTATGCTATACCCCCTGGAGGTATTAAAATGGACAAAGAAACGAAATCGGCTTGTTTGCATCAGCATGTGGATTCAGGTGGTGCAGGCGACGACCAGTCCATGGAGCGTCTGAGCCATCATTCCGATGATATGAAAGCGAATTTGATCAGGCGCCTGAACAAGGTGGAGGGTCAGATCCGCGGCGTGAAGGCGATGATTGAGAAGGATACGTATTGCGATGATGTGCTCACTCAGATAGCAGCTGCGCAATCGGCATTAAACGGGGTAGGCAAGCTGCTGCTGGAAGGGCATATGAAAAGCTGTATTGTCGATCGCATTCAGGCAGGCGAGCATGAAGTTATTGACGAGCTGTTGATTACCGTTAAGAAATTAATGAAATAATAAAACATTATTCAAGGAGGCTATAAAGATGGAAAACGTAACACTTAAAGTAGAGGGCATGTCCTGCGGGCATTGCGTGAGCACAGTGGAGAAAGCTGTAAATGAAGCGGGAGCGAGCGGCAAAGTCGATTTAGCAGCTGGACAAGTAGCGGTGGAGTTTGATGCAGAGAAAGTATCACTGGCTTCCATTAAAGAAGCGATTGAAAACACCGGTTTCGACGTCGTATAACACGGGGCATAAGCTAAGCATGCAGAGCCCTCTTTTTCCGAAGCGAACATAGCAAGATGGTTTGGGCTTTGGAGAAGGAGCGGCTTTTTGTGTTTTTTAAAAAAGGAGTTGGGAAAAGGAAAATGGCAAAAAGAAAAGCGGCGCTCTATATGACGATGATCGCTCTTGCAGGCATGCTGGCAGGATGCGGTTCGAATAGCACGAACACTAGCGGCACAAGCGCAAGCGAACATGAAGGGCATGAGCAGTCTAGTCCGGCAGCTGCACCAGAAGCTGCGGAGTCAGGCTCACACAATGGGCACGGCGGTGATGAGAAGGCGGGGAGCAATAACGGTCATGGCGGCGGCCATGGGGATATGGACGGTATGGAGCGTGAACAGGCAAATGCCGACGTGAAGTGGAGCTTCCAGAGTGGGGAGCCAGCAGCAGGAGCGGAAGCAGCGATCGAGCTTAATGTGACGGATGCTGAGGGTGCGCCAATCGAGAAGTTTGATTTAAACCATGAGAAGCTTATGCATTTGATTGCCGTAAGCAGCGACTTGAACTATTTTTCACATATACACCCGAATTATGAAAGTGGCGGCAAATTTACAGTGAAGGAAACGTTCCCGGCCGCTGGCGCATACAAGCTGTTTGCCGATTTTATACCGACAGGTGCCGCGCAGCAGACGATGAGTACAAAGGTGGAAGTTACGGGGCAAGCTGCTGCTAAAGTCGAGCTGAAGGCAGACCAAGAGCTTGTAAAGACGGTGGAAGGGCAGCAGGTGAAGCTCGCGCTGTCAACGACGAAAGCGGGCGAGGAAGCTAAGCTTACGTACATCTTTGAGGATGCAGCGACGGGGGAGCCGGTGACAGATTTAGAGCCTTATTTGGGCGCTGTGGGCCATGTCGTCATTATTAGCGGCGATTTGGAGAAATATTTGCATGTGCATCCGCTGGATGAGGCGGCAAAGGGTCCGGATGCTGTTTTTGCCACCGAGTTTCCAGAGCCTGGCGTATATAAAATATGGGGACAATTCCAGCGCGGCGGGAAGACGTTTATCGTCCCTTTCGTCGTGAACATTCAAGCTTAAACCTAACTTAGAAGCAAGGAGGAGAGGCGGTTGCTTCCTTTCATACAGCTGCTGCAGCATCGAACGGCTAGGCCGTCGGTCCGCTTCGCCCATCTGAGCATTGGCTCGATAGCGGCAGCCCC
This sequence comes from Paenibacillus sp. BIHB 4019, assembly GCF_002741035.1. Lineage (NCBI taxonomy): Bacteria > Bacillati > Bacillota > Bacilli > Caryophanales > Paenibacillaceae > Paenibacillus > Paenibacillus sp. BIHB 4019. Next base: position 3,235,751 of record NZ_CP016808.1, read on the forward strand.
GAGAACGATTTACGATCATAAGTTTATTTTTGTGCTAAAGGGGAGCGGCATCGTTTCTTCTGAAGGCAAGCAAGCCGCATATAAGGAAGGTTCGGTCATTATGATTCCGCCGGGCGTCGCCCACAGCTTGATGCAGGGGCAGGAACAGGAGGATGAGCTGCATATTGCGATTCATTTTGACTGGGAGCCGCGGATACAACTGAAAGAGGAGCTATTGCATCACATTGATAGTGAGGCGTCCGAAGCGGAGTGGGAATTGGCAGCATCAGCGCTGGTGCCAGCGCCAGTACCAGAGGCGCAAGCATCAACATCAGCGCTGGCGCCAGCGCCAGTACCAGAGGCGCAAGCATCAACATCAGCGCTGGCGCCAGCGCCAGTACCAGAGGCGCAAGCATCAACATCAGCGCCCTATTCTATTTGGCTGCCGCATGTGACGGTGCTTGAATCGGCATCGGACGAGCTATTTGCTTGTGCGGGCTGGACGGTGCGCGCCTATGAGCAGGGCGGTGCTTACCAACGGCTGCGTACTGATGCAGAAATGCTGAACTTAATCGTGCAGCTGGTCGAAAATATAACGGACGGCCCTCAGGCGCTCCAAACGCTGCACCCCTATGAAAACGAGCAAGCGGCTGCGCAGAAGGATCACAGCGATATGATCGCATTCGCGCAGCGGATGGAGCAGCTTGCCGAAGAGCTGCCAATTTCGGCAGCGGTATTTGAGGAACTGTACCGGGAAAGCTGTTTTGCTGACAGCCATTTCCGCACGCTGTTTGAAGAGCAGCTCGGCATGGCGCCGCATTTTTATTTCACGAGTCTTCGCCTGAGTCGAGCTTCGCAGCTGCTGCTGGATACTGAGCATACCGTACAGGAAATCAGCAGTTTGTGCGGCTACGAGGATGCTGAATATTTCAGCCGCTTGTTCCGCCAGCATGAAGGCATGATGCCTCAGGAATTCCGGCAATCGCTGAGGTTTACGGGGTAGAATTAATGGAGCAGAAATTATTCACTGAGTGAGTAATTTGTTAATAGACATGACTTTATATAAAAGTAACATACGGGGCGGACTTCTATAGGAGTCCGTTTTTTTGTTTTCTCAATTTCAGGCTAATAAAATTACATAAATTATGTTAAAATTAAAATCGCTGATATTTTTACATATTCTGAAAGAAGGCATGCAGATGAATTTTCTTGCTGGAATGAAAGCAAAAATATTTTTAGAGAAAGATGAGAATTCCGCTACTGCTTTCATTCATTACGTAGCACTCTCCTTTTTTGTGCTGGTCCCATTCGCTTTTGCTGGTGCATTCAATAATGTTTCGTTTCTAGTTTCATTTGCTTTCTCCGGATTGTTTTTTACTTTATATGATATGACGACTGGAAAAAGTGGATTCATGCTGTTTCTAGGAATACTTTTTACTATAACAATCCCGCAAGTATTGCAGTTTAAAGCTATGAAACAAGTGTTGAAAGATTTTTTAAACTATTTAAATAGTAATCTTAGCCTTGATATAAGCTCTGCATCAATAAGTAATGCTTTAACAATCGCCAGTTTAGCGCTTGTTTTATTTAGTTTATCCAGGAAAAATCAGAAGATCAAAGAAATAGAAGGCGAAAATGAAAGTCTCAACAAGAAGGTAGAACAGCAAAAGGAATGGGACATCAGGTTTGAACAAATCGCTCAACTCAATTCAATAGATGATCAAATTGAAGAACTCTCATCTATTATTGAGCTAGAAAAAGACCCTGCTATTTTATCTAGATCGTACACTCTGCGTGGTAATGCATTTAAAAAACTTGGGAGATTAGACGAAGCATTAGCTGATTTTAGTGAATCAATAAAGTGTAAATCTGATTATTTCCCGGCTTATGTTTATCGTGGAGAGATACTAAAAAGTATGGGAAATCAGCACGAGGCTCTAAATGAGTATACTAAGGCAATAGAGTTAAAACCTAAAATAGCTGAGTTATATAATAATCGTGGTGTTGTTTTTAGTAATATTGGTAATAAAGATAAAGCATTAATTGATTATTCTAAGGCTATAGAAATAAAACCAGATTATGCTAAGGCTTATAGTAACCGTGGGATTGTGTATGATGATTTAGGAAAGTATGAGGAAGCATTAAAAGATTATTTAAAGGCTATAGAGATAAAACCAGATTATGCTAGGGCTTATACTAACCGTGGGAATGTATATGATAATTTAGGTAAACATGAAGAGGCTCTAAGAGATTATGCGAAAGCCATAGAGTTGAACCCAGAAGATGCTTCTGCTTATTATAACCGTGGGTATGTATATAATAACTTAGGAAAACATGAAGAGGCGCTGAGAAATTATACGAAAGCCATAGAGTTAAACCCAGAAGATGCTTCTGCTTATTATAACCGTGGGGATATATATGTTAATTTAGGAAAGCATGAAGAGGCACTAAAAGATTATACGAAAGGGATAGAGTTAGACCCAGAAGATGCTTCTACTTATTATAACCGTGGGAATGTGTTTGTTAAACTAGAGGAATATAAAGAGGCACTGAAAAATTATACGAAAGCCATAGAGTTGAACCCAGATGGTGCTTCTGCTTATTATAATCGTGGGTATGTGTATAATAAATTAGGAAAACATGAAGAGGCGCTAAAGGATTATACGAAAGCCATAGAGTTGAACTCAGAAGATGCTTCTGCTTATAATAACCGTGGAGAAATATATGATAAAATAGGAAAGTATGAAGAGGCACTAAGGGATTATACGAAAGCCATAGAGTTAGAACCGGAAGTTGCAGATAACTATTATAATCGTGGGAGGATATTTAGCACTTTAGGAGACTCGCACAAAGCAATACAAGACTATACCAAAGCAATTGAGTTAGATAGCAGCTATAGCACCAGGCTTGAAGCTATTATTAAGGATATAAAACTAAGTATGAGTGAGACCGCCTCAGGTGAAGGTTATGAGGAAGATGACGAGTAGTGAAAAATGGTAATACAACAAGATTAAACTCTTAAAACTTAATTTTTTTGTAAACGGCCAGATTTCTATGTGAACAGCATATTACAGAAAGCTGCCCATCAGTCATTTTGCGGGATAACTGATGGGCAGTTTCATGTTTTGCGGGCCAAGAATATCTAGAAGTCACACCTGCTGCTTCGCACAAGCAGGAGCACCGCTCAGCCATTGTCCTTCGAACGGCTGAACTACGCCACTTTTAACCTCGTACACCATATCCCCTCTACTCCAAGTAGCCATGACACGGCAGCCGAATTTTCTGCCGATATAAGGATTATGCTTATGACGGTGAAATAGATGCTCAGCTTCAAGAATGTATGGGGCATCGAGCTGCACCATAACAAGATCAGCATCCGCTCCGAGCCGTATTTCGCCCTTCGTATCGCTGAGGCCAAACCTTGCGGCGGGCGCGGACGAAAGCATCCGACTCAGCGCCGGGAGTGGAATCCCCCTCTTTGTATAGCCTTCGTCAATCATCAGCTCCAGCGAATTTTGCGCTCCCGCTATGCCTCCCCACGCCGTAAAATAATTCCTGGATTGCTTCAATTCGCTCGGGCAGGGGGAATGGTCGGAGGCGATCATATCGATATGTCCAGCAGCAAGCATCGCCCACAGCTTTTCCTGCTCGGATTTGCTCCGTAAAGGAGGGGCGCATTTGGCTGCTGGACCAATCAGCTCCAAATCACGGTCTGTGAGCACCAAATAATGAGGGCACGTTTCCAAGGTCACATCCATACCGCGCTTTTTAGCATTGGCTATTGTCTGTACGGCATCAGCACTGCTAATATGGACAAAATGCAAAGCGCATCCCGTCTGCTCCGCGAACAGGAGCGCCCGTTCAACCGCCTCAAGCTCAGCGCGCACTGGACGCGATGCCGTATAATCTGCCGCAGATATGGCGCCCTCAGCCAGCTTCTCTTTCGTCAAAGCAGAGACAATGGGCTCGCTTTCCGCATGCAGCGCCAGCACATGCCCGAGCTCTGCAATTATCTTCATCCCTGCCAGCAGCGTTACATCATCCACCTCGCGAAAGGCATCCTCGGACGGATCGCCGGGAGAAGACATAAAGGCCTTGAAGCCGATGACTCCGGCCTCATCCAATGCTCGCAAGTCATCTAGATGCCCCGGAACAAGCCCGCCCCATAATGCAAAATCCACAACGGATTTTCCTTGCGCAGCGGCAAGCTTTTGATGTAATGCGGCGACAGTAACGGTAGGAGGGAGGCCATTTAGCGGCATATCAATAAAAGTAGTGCAGCCGCCTGCTGCAAGAGCCGAGGAGCCGCTGGCAAAGCCTTCCCATGCTCCAAGTCCCGGCTCGTTCAAATGGACATGGGCGTCGATCATGCCGGGCATCACAATCATGCCGGTTGCCAGAACCGTTTGCTTGGCAGGGGCTGTCAATCGCTCAGCCAACTGTACAATTCGCCCATTGTGGATACCAATATCCAATTGGCGAACATCGTGGCTTAGGACAACCGAGCCGTCCCGGATGATTAAATCCAATGGTTCCTTCATAAGCTCACCTCTGTCCGATTAGGAGGATATAAACATAGAAGGCAGAACCACAAGGGCTCAGCCTTCCCGTTATGTTCCTCTTATTTTTATCCCTACTCAGATACTCAGATACTCTGTTACTCGGTTACTAGCGCAGGATCAAGCGCTTTGAGCAAGCTCAGATCATGGTACGAAGCGAAATCAGGGATGTTTTTGATATTGCCTACACTTTTCAAATACTCGCCTACAGCTTGGCCGTTGCTTCCGTTAATGTAAGTATCATTTACTTCCATAGCATATACGTTGCGGTTCATAATCTCTCTAAGCTCATCTTCGGTTAAGTGCAGCTCGGGCGCCAATATTTTAATCGCTTCTTCCCGATTGTCATTAATGTAAGCTGTCGCTTTCTCTAGAGCGCCAAGCATCGCTTTAATCGTATTCGGGTTTTCCTTCAAATAGTCGTCGGTTACCTGCACCGTCGTATGCACGCTCATCCAGTTCACAGCGCCCGTTTTATCGGGAAGCTCGCTTTTTGTGCCGCTGAACAGAAACTTGCCGCCACCTTGAATCGCCTTCGTGATGAACGGCTCCCACGCTGCCATCGCATCGATAGACCCGTTCTGTAAAGCAACAACGGCATCGCTTGGCGCAAGGTTGACGTATTTGATTTTGCTCACGTCAACGCCAAGCTCCTTGCCCATATTATCGATGGCGAACTTGACATCTGCTCCGCTTGGAATGCCGATTGTCTTACCTTCCAGATCCTTAGCGCTTTTCAATTCCAGCTTGCTGGAGCCAACGACCGCCTGTGTTCCGGCAATTTGGGCTAGCGGCGCTACAATTTTCACGGGAATATTGGAGGATTTCAAAATAATATCCATAAAGTTCGTCTGAATGCTGACAGGAGCGCTGCCCCCTGCCACTAAAGGAGCAATATCCGGGCCGCTTTCAATGAGCTGGCTTGTTACATCGAGTCCTGCTTCCTTGAAGTAGCCAAGCTTGTCGGCAATAATTTGCTGGGAGGAAATTTGGGCGTCGCGAACGCCGACGAGTGTAACGGTTGTCGTCTCGGGAGTGTCATCGGCTGCAGCCTCAGGCGAGCTTGTTTCCGCAGCCGCGGCAGCAGGGGCAGAGCTAGCATTTCCGCTTGCGCTCGTAGCTTCTTCCTTCGCGCCGCATGCCGTCAGCGCCAATGCCAGAGCGGAAACGACCAATAATTGTTGAACCCATTTTTTCTGATTAGCCATCGTAATCTCTCCCTATACCCATTGTTTTTTGTCTCTAATTTCTAATTTCTGCTTTCTCGATGCTGCCAGCCGCATAAAACGGATCAAGCTCCCCTAGATGTGCGTGCTACTTCTCAACCGCTTCGCTCATCCCTCCTTTGCGCCAGCTAAGAACCTTGTTCTCCAACAGTTTCAGCAAGGCGGAGAAGATGCTATAAATCAAGCCAATAAAAATAATGGCAACGAACATATTGGAAATTTTAAAATAATTCCGTGCGTCTACGATAATATAGCCGAGCCCTGATTTGGCACCCATCATCTCGGAGACGATCAGGGCGGAGAAGGACAAGCCGAGGCTGACTCTGGCGCCGACGATGAAACTCGGAATGGCGGAAGGAAGCAGCACTCTTCTGAAAATTTGCCGTTCCGAAGCGCCAAGACTCATCGCCGAACGAATGAGGGTAGAAGGGACGGTTTTGAATCCGTCTACTGTATACACTAATACCGGAAGAAACGTCGTCCAGGCTATGAGCAGCACCTTAGGAAATTCGCCGATTCCAAACCAGATAATGATCAGAGGGAGCAGGGCGAGTGCCGGAATCGGACCTACTAAATTCAACAGAGGAGACATCCAGCGCTCCACCTGACGAAACTTGCTCATTAATACGCCGATGAAAACGGCAAGCACACAGCCGATAACAAAACCGGCGGCAATACGCAAAGTGCTGGACAGCAAGCTTTCAAAGAGAAGGCCTGTTTGCGCAAGTGCCCAAGCATCGCTAATAACGAGTGACGGGGGTGGGAGAAAAAGCGGATTGAACAGGGCGGCCTTCATATTTATTTGAGAAAAAACTTCCCATACAATGAAAAAGGCCAGATAAGGAACGAAATTCGATGTTCGCATAAAGCTGGAGCTAGGCTTAGCCTTCAATCTGCGTACAGCCTGTTGTGCCCCAAGCTTGCCCGCTTGCGCCCCCTCGGCTGTGAAAGAACCTGATGTCTCGCTCATTGTACGGCCTCCTCCAATTCATTCTCCATCAATACGTGCTCGATTCGCTGCATAGCCTCGCCGAAGCCGGGCATATCGAAGGTGCGGGGATGCAGAAGGTCGACTTTAAATTCATCAGCAATGACACCATTTTTCATAACGACAACACGGTCAGCCAAATAAATCGCTTCGCTTATGCTGTGTGTAACGAACAAAGTAGTGGGCTTTAGCTTTTCGCAAATGCGGCGCAGCTCTCTGCGCATCATGTCGCGGGTCAAAATATCCAAAGCTCCGAAAGGCTCATCCATCAGCAAAATATCGGGGGAGCTTGCAAGCGCCCGGGCAATGCCTACCCGCTGCTTCATTCCGCCTGACAATTCGGCTGGGTATTGATCCGCATATTTCTCCAAGCCAACGAGACCTAAAAACTGTCTGCCAACTTCCTTAGCCTCTGCTTTTCCCGCTCCTTGGACTTCCGGGCCAAAGCTTATATTTTCAAGTACCGTGTACCAAGGGAACAGAGCATGATCTTGAAAAACCATGCCGCGAGCTTTGGAAGGGCCGCGAATAAGCTCGCCATCTACGAGCAGCTCCCCTTCATCAGGCAGCAAATAGCCGGCGATCATATTAAGCAGCGTAGATTTGCCGCAGCCGCTATGTCCGAGAATGCATACGAACTCGTGTGCATCCACCGTCAAATGGACATTTTTCAATATCGTCCGTTCACCAAATCGCTTTCCTGCATTTCGCACCATCAACTTCATCGCTATCCCTCGCTTTCTACCATTCATGCCCGTCGTTGTATCCCATTTATGAAGGTATCCCATCCAACATGAAATCCAAGATTGGATACAATCCTGTGCAAAAAAAATGATCGGCCTGCCGACTCAGCTTTTCGCGCTGGCGTAATGACCGTTTGCCAAGCGGAAAACCTCGCTTAAGGACTGAGGAGCCGTTCCCTTTTCTTCGAACTGGAGCGTATCTTCGATTTCCTTTAAATGCTCGATCATCAAACGTTCCGCCTGCACCGCGTCGCCTTGCTCAATTAAAAGCACTAACCGTCGATGATCGCTGCAATGCATATGCTTGCTCATGCCATATAGGGCGATGATTACGTAGGTGAGCGATATAAGCTCCTCCAAATAGCGGTAATAATAATTATTGCCTGTAAACTCGGCGATTTTGAGATGGAAGTTGCCCGAGAGCCGCAGGGCGAGCAAAGGATCGCCGTTGTGATGGGCTTGATGCTCTTCATCAAGCAGCTTGTTTAACTGTCCGAGCTGATCGGCGGTCAGCTTTCCGCTTGCTTTTTTTACGCTGGAAGCTTCAATGACTCTGCGCATTTCGAAAACTTCCTTGGCCTCATCGACCGTAGGACATGCAACGAAAGTTCCCTTGTATGGAATCACCGTCACAAGCTTCTCGCCTGCCAGCTTGCGCAGCACATTGCGTACAGGCGTGCGGCTGACGCCGAACGATTCGGCAATAACCTCCTCGACAAGCTGCATGCTAGGGCGCAGCTTTTGCTGAATAATGGCATCTTTAATGGCTATATAAATATCAAGTTCATTTGCTACCCCCACAGGGAACATCTCCTTTCTAAGGTGGATCAGTCAAACGAAAGTGTTTGTTATGTTTTATAACATGAATAGTAATTTAAAAGCACGTTACAAGTCAATAGTTATTTTTGAATAGGGTGAAATGACGGATTTTTAAAAGATTCTTCAAAAATCCAACTGGTTTTAGCACATTTTCGTATAAATGCTTGTCTTTTTCGCTAGCTCACTTTTATTTCGCGGCATATTTATGTTATATAAACTAACACAAACCATTGATTAATAACTGTTTTTTCATTTGCAGATTGTCCTGCTTTTAAACTATAAAAAACACCTATATAGTGGTAGAATTGGATGAGTGAAATGAATGTGAAGGGTATAAAGAACTAGAGAGATATCATTTTGGGGTTATGCTTTTTATTTATTTTTATAACATAATAAAGTTGAGAGGGTTGAATCATCATTATTAAATTTTATTATCGTATCGGTGTAACAGGGTTGGTTATTCTGCTTATGTCATTGGTTTATTTGCCTGGGGAGCAAGGGGTATCAGCGAGAGCGCTTGTTCAAGAGTTCGCCGCAAGCTCAGCCGTTAAAGCGGATAACGCCCTTACACGAGCTGAGGCGGCCAGCATGCTGAGCCGGGTTACCCAATTGCCAAAGCCCGACATGGCGGATGCCGCATCGGTATTTCCGGACCTGGACAAGCACAGCAGCCGCAGCGATGTGCGCAAGCTCGTTGCCCTTGGAATGATTGCGAAAAATGACTACCCCAAAGGCTTCCAGCCTGACAAGGCGGTGACCCGCTTTGAAATCATGAAATGGATGGCTAGCGGACTTGCGGCATCCGACGAAAGCTTCAAGCAAGCACTGGCGGATACGGCGCATACGCTGCTGCCTACTCCTGAGACTTATAAGGGCGGCATTGCAGACAAGCAAATTCCGTATATCGCCGTTATTCGAGGAACGGGCATTATTACAGGGATGCAGGATGGCACGTTCCGGCCGGCTGATCCCGTTTCGAAGGCTGAGCTGGCCGCCAGTCTGCTCCGCTATAAGCGAGTGGAGGGCACCAAAGCTGAAGGCTATCAGGCTTTAAATGAGCTGCGGGAAGTGGGATTAACCGGCAGCAATCTGAGCAGCATTACGAAATTCAAATATGAAAGAGTAACCTATTTTAACAATGACGGAACCTACAAGCCTGAAGCTGTTGCTAGCGCGGGGATTGACCTGGAGCAGCACATTGATGTCAGCACCTTGGAGCCTTATCTGCGAATTCCTGGCATAGGATTGGATTACCACCATTTTGTAAATGGCTATAGCAAGCGCTACAAATTCGTTAGGCTGGAGGAGCTGGGAATGAGCCTGAAGGATGCGATAGCAGATGCTTATGACACAGGATATATGCCGCATCTTGGAGTAGAGGACCCGAGCAAGCTTAGCCAGAAGGATTTGAATTTGATATTGTCACACGAGGATGCTACTTTGAAGGTTGAGGGGAGCAGAATGCCGTTTACCTCCTTTGCCGATGTGGTCGACAGCCCAATCAAGGCCAAGAAGGTGGCTACGGCTAAGCTTCACCGAATGATTTTCGTTGATGTTCCCGTGACGGGCAAGGGGGAAGCGAAGGGTGTTTATGCGAACTATTTTGCGGATACCATCGCTTCGTGGGGCAAGCTTGATAACAGTGTTTATATGGCCTTCACGGAAATGACAATCCAGACCCATTCGGATAAAATGGATATTATGACCTTCTACGGCGCTATTGGCAATGGGAATGGGAACGGATTTTTCAAATTCAGCCGCCTTGCTCCCGAAACGTTGGACAAAAACGGGCTGACTACCGTTCCGATGGCTACTTCCACTTATTTTACTAAAGATAGCGTCAGACGCTTTTGGACCTTTGGCACCTATCTCAAAAAATACCGTGATCCAGTCCACCTCACAACCGACTCAGGAGCTTACTTTAGAGCGTATTACCAACCTTAATCGATTAATCGAAGCACCCCTTGTCCTCTCTCTATGAGAGCAAAGGGGTGCTTTTTCTCTTGTTGCACAAAGGGTTAACAGACTGTATAGCTATTTTAACCAACTACCTTGCATAGCAATGTATATAAATATATAATGTAGTTTAGGAGGTGACATCTTTTGCCAATTGAGAAAGAGATTTTGAAGGGGTATATCGATATTATTATTCTTTCGTTGCTGTTTGAAAAAGATATGTACGGTTACGAGATGGCTAAGATGGCTCATCATAAATCACAATTTGAATTAAAAGAAGGAACGATGTATTTGTCCTTGAAAAGAATGGAGAAAAACGGGCTTATTGAATCGTATTGGAATGACAGCGAGTCGGGGGGCAGCAGAAGGAAGTATTATAAAATTCTTCCCGAAGGCGTAGAACGATTGAGGCAGAAAAAACAGGAGTGGATTGAAATTAATCAAGTGCTTTCCACTTTTTTGGAAGGGGTCGAATAATGAAGCAAGTTGATGCATTTATTGATGAGCTCTACCAAAATGTACGGGATACCGCTCATGTGAGAGAGCTTAAGGAAGAAATGCGTGTCCACTTACTGGAGTCCATAGGCGAATTGCAAAGCCAGGGTCATTCTTTGGAAGAGAGTATTCGAACGGCCTTTGAAAAATTCGGCGATGTAGATAAACTGAAGAAGGAATTAACCGAAAATGATGTGATTCGCCGAACGAGAGCTAGGAGATTGTTAGCGCTCATTGTTTTGCTTGGCGTTTTAGGCTCCGCTATTTTACTTCTATATAGCATGTGGAACGACAATATTTCGCAAAACAAAGTAAACCGGGTTTTTGATGAGGTTAAAATATACGCAACTAGTGAGAAGGAAATGTCAGAGGAGCTTCTAGCCGGTATTTTGAAAAATAATGCGAGCATTTCGGCAATCGGGTTTAAACGGATTCCTGCTGGCAAAGCAAGTCTAGAGTATCCTTATGAATATACATACCCGGCGGGTACACCTATCGATTCTTATGGGGAATTTGCAAATTCTTCACCGAACGGCATTTGGTTTACGAACAACTATAAATATTCATTGCAGGCTCAAGGCAAGAATGGCCATGCAGATGTTGCTGTTGATGTGATGCTATGGAAATTTTCAAATAAATTTTATTTAGTAGGTTGTGGACTGCTTATTTTATATTGGCTGCTCTTTATCGTCTGGGCAACTACAAATTTGTATGTCAATCATACTCGAAAGAAATGGAAATGGATTGTCATCTTTACTTTTTTCAATGTAATTGGTTATTGGCTGTACATCGATGAAATTAAATCAGCGCAACTGAGAAGATCCTGGCTTTATATCAAAATGATTGTATGTCTCGTCGGATTATATATTGGATATCGAGGCATAACATTAATGCTGTTGCAGACAAGAAGTGAAAATATGGTTATTAATGAATTAGGTATTGATGTCCCATTAAACACGCAATCGCTTGTTATTTATGGAGCTGCATTCGTATTAGCGGGTATCTTCCTAGTTCTCATACCCTTCAAGATTCATAATAAACTGGTTTGGAAAAAGGGATAAAAACAATCACCAACTCTTATCCTTCTGTTATCCGTATGCTGCCTAAAGCATAAAACAAGGGCTGCCCCCAGAACGTTTAGTTCTAGGAATAGCCCTTGAAACTTGCTGTATTTTACTTATGCGCATCAGCTGTTAGATCGTTTTGGCAACCGAAGCAGCTTGTGTCTCTACTGCATCAGGAACAGCCGTCCGTGCTTGTGCTTGCGTCTCCACCTGCTCAGCAGGGGCAAGCGCTGCTGCTTGAAGCGCTGCTTGGTTAAGCAAGCTCCACGGCTTATTGTAATGCGGCTGGAAGAAGAAGTCGACGAAGCCAATCTCATCAATCGTCATGCGGTTTTGGATGCACACCGACATCGTATTCATCATTTGCGTCAGATCAGCCTTCGATAAAATTTGTGCGCCGACGACACGCTCGCTATCCGCTTCATAAACGAATTTCAGCGTGACCTCCTCAAACGTTGGCATAAATTCCGGACGGTAGTTTTCAACGATAGTGACAGTTTTCACATTCATTTCAGCAGCAAGTGCAGCTGTTTCAGTCAAGCCCGTCGATGCAATGTTGTAGTCAAAAAGCTTAATGGCCGACGTTCCTTGCGTGCCTAAATATTTCACGCGCGGCTGCAGCAGGTTTTTGCCGATAAGCGTTCCCATCCGGACGGCATTCGTAGCGAGCGGAATGTACGCATGCTGGCCAGTCGGGTTGTACATAACCGCACAGCTGTCTCCGGCAGCGAACACATCAGGCTTGCTGGTGCGCATATATTCGTCGACGATAATGGCGCCATTCGGCAGCATATCGACTTGGCCCTTCAGCAGCTCCGTATTAGGACGGAAGCCAATGCACATAATGACAAGATCGGCTTCATATTCGCCCTTGGTCGTCAAAATCTGCTTTACTGCTCCGTTCGTACCCTTGAAGCCCGTAACGGTCTGGTCAAGCGCAAGCTCGATGCCATGGGCGGCGAGATCCGTTTCGATCACATCGGTATATTCCTGATCCAAATATTTGTACAAAATGCGATCCATATTATCAATCAGCGTCACCTGTTTACCCAACTGCTCAAATGCTTCCACCAGCTCGATGCCGATATAGCCCGCGCCGATGACGGCAATGCGGTCCGCATATTTCGCTTTTTCGATAATCGTTTGGGCGTGGTTGTAGTTTTTGCATAACAGAATATTTTCAAGCTCCATGCCTTCGAGCTTCGGAATAATCGGCCACGAGCCCGTTGTCACGATGAGCTTGTCAAAGCTGTTTTCAAACGTTTCATTCGTCAGCAGATTGCGGACGGTGACGGTTTTTGCATCGGTATCGACGTTCAGCACCTCATGCTGCATATGCGTTTGAACGCCCATTACGGCAAGCTGCTCAGGCGAAGCATAGAAGAGCTTGGTCGGATCTTTGACGACGCCTCCGACATGAAGGGCGATGCCGCACGACAGGAAGGAAATGTTGTCATTTTTCTCGAAAACGGTAATTTCCGCCTCAGGGTGGAGCTTGATCATTTGATTAATAGCGGCAGTTCCTGCATGTGTACATCCAATAACGGTAACCTTCATAGTAAGGGCCTCCTCGAGTATATGTGAATGTTTTCACAACCATAATGTTTAATGTGAAATGATTCACAATGTGTTGTTGGTATTATCATAAAACATTCGATGCCTGAAAACAAGGTCGGAATTGTGAACTTTTTCACAAGGCATGGCATAGCCCGTTCGAGCCATGTTCAAGCGGGTTATTTTCAGCGACAATAAAGGTGTACAATATATAAATAGAAAAGTGCGGCAGTGGCGCAAAGCCAGACAGAATGAGAAAAGAGGGATGGGGCATGACCCAGCCGGTTCGAATATTGATTGTGGATGACCATCATCATGCACGCGAGGGCATTCGGGCGATTTTGCAGGCGGAGCCTTTGTTTGAGGTCGTCGGCGAAGGATGCAGCGGGCTTGAGGCGTTAGTGCTTACCGAGCAGCTGATGCCGGACTTGATTTTGATGGATATTAATATGAAGGAGATGGACGGGCTCGAAGCGACGAAAGAAATTAAAGCCCGCTACCCTTATGTGAAAATCGTGATTATAACCGTATCGGATGATATTACGCATCTGTTCGAGGCGCTTAAGAAGGGGGCGCAGGGCTATTTGCTCAAAAATTTAAATCCCGGCGCCTGGCGCGAATATTTGAAGGCCATTGCGCTGGACGAAGCGCCTTTGTCGAGGGAATTGGCGCAGCGGATTTTGCAGGAGTTCGCACTTGCAGGCGCGGGCAGGCAGCAGGCCGAGGAAAGTCCGCTCACGGCGCGTGAACAGGACATTTTGCGCTGTGTGGCGCAGGGGGCGGCCAATCGGGACATTGCCGGCATGCTGATGATTTCGGAGCATACCGTGAAAAACCACCTGAAAAATATTTTGCAGAAGCTCCATCTGGACAACCGCGTGCAGCTGGCAAAATATGCATTCGAGCAAGGGTATCTGCGGGACTAGAGCTCAGCACAAGCGACGCGCTTATAATCCTCTAATGAGGGGCTAATGCGTGACAGTGCCAGCGATCGGTCATCAAAGGTTCACAGCTTGGTCGCAAAGCTGATGCAGAATAGCCCTTTGTAGTCATTCTTTCCCTGAGGGCAGGCCGATATAATAGGATTTAGTTATCCAATATCGATGCTCAGGGGGCTATTTTAATGATCATTTGGAAAAAGAAACTGGCAGCCGCAGCGCTTGCCGCAGTACTAACATTCAGCGTATCGGCGACCGCGTTCGCCCATGACGGCTGGACGCAGACGAATGCGCCGATTATTGCACAGGGTGAGGTTGCGTACGTGGATTTGCTTTTTGGCAACCACTCAAACGATCACAAGAGCTATCGCATTACCGGACAATGGGGCGTAGACAGCTCCAAGGTTTATGTGACTTCTCCGGCAGGCGTGAAGACTGACATTACGTCGACGCGTTTTTACACAGGTGAAGCAGCTACAGAGACGGAGCCAGCCGTAAACAATGGTTTTGTCGCTTCCTTCTCGGCCGCATCTCCTGGAGCCTATATCGTGACGGGCGAATCGGACAGCGTGAGCACGACCTCGCTCAGCCGCTCGATGCGCAGCGCGAAATCGTTCGTCGCGATCAGCGATCTTCCTCTTATTGCGCGGGTCAGCGCGCTGAAAGGTTTTGCAAATCCGGTGAGCCTTGACCGTGCGGAATTCGTTCCGCAGTTCAATCCGGCAGCTGCCCTGCCAGGGCAGGAAGTAAAGGTGCAAATGCTGCTGAAAGGCAAGCCGGTAGCGGATGCCGAAGTGTCGCTCATTCGCCGCAGCAACTCCGAAGGGCAGACACTGACAACGGATGAGAATGGCATAGTGACTTATAAAACGGGAGCAGCCGACTATTACTTGCTGCGTGCTTCGACATCTACGGATGAGAGCAAAGAGGGTGAATATACGAAGGTCAATTATACGGCAACGATGACCTACACGGTGCAAAATGCAGGCGTTAAGCTGCCGGCAGGCAAAGTCAGCCCTATTCCTTATGTCTACGTCGATGGCAAGCTCGTATCCAGCGACAGCCTGACCGTTGTAAAAGGCTCAACGAACGCCAGCGCTGATTTCCTTAAACAGTATATTGATCCAAGCTACAGCAGCAAAAATCCCGCTTCCTTGCGTCAAACAGCAGAGAAAGCGGGAGCGGTTGTCGAGTTTTTGCCAGCAGTTGGCGACACCCGTTCAGCTGTGCTGATTTATACGAAAAAATAGAAGGCTTTAAGCGGCAGCAAGCCCCAGTGGTCTGCCCGCCATGGAACATCAAATGAAAGCAGCTGCCCAAAACGCGCAGCACTGCTCACGCATAGCGGGGTCGCCATTATTAGGCGGCTCTGTTTGCATGAGAAGGAAGGAGAGGCGAATGATTCCTCATAAGTTTAAAATAAACCTGCTAGCGCTGGCGGCGCTGCTGCTGTTTATGTTGTGCAGCCCGGCCCTTGCGGACGCGCATGCGAATATGGAGCGTTCGACTCCGCTCCAAGATGCCGAGCTAAGCGAATCGCCTTCATCGATTCGCATCCAGTATACGGAAGAGTTTGATCCGGATTTAAGCCGGATTGTACTGGAGGATGAGGCTGGCAATGCGATTAAAGGCAAGCTGTCTGCGGAGAAGGATAGATGGCTCGTGTATACGATTCCGAAGCTGTCGCCCGGTATTTATAAGGTGAAATGGCAGGTGCTGTCCGTGGACACACATGTCACGGACGGTTCGTTCCGCTTTGCGGTCGGCGTGCCGCTTGCGTCGACGAAGCCGAGCGATACGATCTCGCTCGATGGAGGCGCAAGCAATGCTTCGCCGTCACCAGCCGCAACGGCGAAGCCAAGCGCATCAGCCTCGCCGAGTGGTGCCGGAAGTGGGAGCTCTGGAAAGGGCAACGATGCTTCACCCGGAGCAGCCGGACAGCCTGGCAGCGGAAGCTCCAGCAGTGGCAACAGCGCCACAGGAGGTAAAGGCGGCAGCTCACAGGGCGGCGGTGCCGCTAACGGCAGCAGTGGGGGAGACACGGCATCTGGCGGAACAGCGGGTAGCGGCAGTTCCTCAGGAGGCAGCAACGCCGCGGATGGAACGGTAAAAGGCGGAGGCTCTTCTGCCGGAACCGGAGCGTCAGGAGGCAAGACGAATGGCGGCGGCAGCTCGACGAATTCGTCATCAAGTGCTAGCGCAGGAAACGGCGGAGCAGCTGGAAGCGAAGCGAATTCAGGGGCCGGAGCAGCTGAAGGTTCAGCCATCTCTGGCCAAGTAGGTACCGGCAGCGCAGCTGGCGGCAATAGCTCGTCAACGGGGCTGGGGGGACAAAACAGCTCGGCTGGAGCCGGGGGCAGCGAAGCATCCGCAGGAAGTGAAGAGGTAGCAGGCTCTGTTAAAAATAACGATGGAGACTCGGCAAACGGTGATGATGTTTTACCGGCTAATGGCGAGCAGCAAGCTGCAACGGGTGTTGATCCGTCTATCACTGCAACCGATTCGCCTGCTGTGACGGAAGGCGATTCAGCCTCTGGCGAGACGGCGCAAGCAGCGGATGCGTCACATGGGCATTCCATGTCTGGCGAACATGGAGCCGATTCTGACATGGAAATGGATGCGGACGGCAATATGATCGGCCATTCGGGCAACCATGATGCCGAGCATCAGACCGATTGGCGGACGGTTATTTACACGCTGCTGCGAATTATTGAGGTCATTGCAGCAGCTTCCATGGTCGCTTTTTTATATGCCAGATATGTGCTTTGGTCACGCGCTGACGAATCAGCGCTTCCAAAGCTGCTTAGCAAGCGAAGCGAGCGCCTCTTATTAATCGGTGCGGCAATAGCGCTTGGCGCCACAGGGTTTTTCCACGTATGGCTGTTGGCGGAGCAGCTAAGCGCATTCGATATGGGAAGCGGCAGCACGTTGTACCAAAAGATTTTATCCGCGACAATGGTGGGACGCGCAGCATGGCTGCGGCCTGCGTTGGCGGCGCTTATGCTGCTGCTGGCTTATGCGCCGCAGCGCGATGAACGCTGGGTAGCGCCGCTGAAATGGCTCATGGCCCTGCTGCTGACGGTGCTTTACCCATTAACAGGCCATGCCAATGCTTCCCCGTTGTTTTCGGCAGCGGTATTGTCGCATATTGTGCATATTTGGACGGCAGCGATTTGGTTTGGTGGTCTGATGGCTATTATTAGCGCCACCTTGAAGGCTAGTTTTCCGAGTGTCGAGGAACAGCAGCAGGCGCTGCATGAGATGATCAAGCGATTTTCGCGGGCTGCGCTGCCGATTATTATTTTGCTGGCAGCTACAGGCATCATCTTGTCCTTGCAGCGGCTTAACGTTTGGACGGAGCTTGCAAGCAGCAGTTATGGCCGCTTGGTTCTGCTCAAAACGCTGCTGCTGGTTGCCGTTATCGGCATTGGCGCCTATCATCGTTTTGCCCTAATGCCGCGTTTGGCAGCAGGGATGGGAAAAGGAGCAGCAGACAACAACTACGCTCATCCATTTATTCAGGCGGTGCGTATAGAAGCGCTGCTGGCGCTTGCCGCTTTTATCGTGGCTGGCATGCTGTCTTCCACCGCACCGCCAGAGCAGCCCGCCTATGCTGAACCCGTCTACTGGCATGTGATGGGCGATAAAGCCCATATGTCCATGCGAATTAAGCCTGAGGAGCAGGCTTATCAGCTTGACGTGTGGCTGCCGACCGGCATGGGCGCTCCAACCCAAATAGAAGTACAGGCGAAAGGTAATAGCGGGCAGGGAGAGGTGCAGGACATTCCTTTTGCGTTTAATAAAGGGGGGCCTGATCCTTACGGCTATGAAGGCTTTGACAAATATACGTATTTGTCGAAGGCCCCGGTGCCTGCGGTCGGCGATATATGGGATATGACGATTGTCATTACCGATCCAACAGGCGAGAAGCATCGCTACGAGAAGCGTATACCTTAATGTGCGGAATGAGCGATAACAGCAAGTGTGCGGCACTGCCATTTTGGCAAACGATCCAAACATAAATGATGAATATGGAATGGCTAGAGGAGCAAATACTGCTCCTCTTTCTTTATTTTATTTGCGTGTTAAGGAATAGAAAGGAAATTACGCCACTAGAATGGAATGATTTAGCATCCAGTTCGATCGTTAAGCAGCATTATGACGGGAACATTCATTTTTTTGTTGAAAATTTGTTACATTTGCATTGAAAAATCTATCAATTTCTAAATGAGGTTTGTCGACTATATTACATATACAATAAACACAAGCTGGGGAAATAACATCATGAAGGAGAAGAGAGAGATGAAGAAAAAATCGCAATGGAAGCAAAAGTTTTATATGAGGAGGCTCAGAGGAAGGCTTCTTCTCTACATTTCCCTGATGCTGATCTTTTCACTGCTCGTTTCTACATTCTTTTCTTATACCAATGCTAAAATTCAGCTTCAAGATAAAATGGGTCAAACAGCGGCTTCCACCGTATCCTCGCTCAATATGGCGATCGAACAAATCGTTGGGCTTGAGAAAGCCAATGTGAAGCAGCTAGCTTATTTGCTCTCATCGGAAGCCGTAGATGAAAAGGCTGAGACGACTCAGGCGCTGATCGACAATTTTACGGCAAACCATCCAGAGGTGGAAATTGTAACGCTGGGCAATGCGAATGGCAGCTGGATGAAATCGCCGAATCCGGGGCAGGAGGATTATGATCCGCGGGAGCGCTCATGGTACAAGGCGATTATGGCGGCTCCGGGAGAGGCCATCGTTTCCCCGCCGGGCTTATCAGCAACGACGAATAAATATACGATTACCGTATCACAAACGTTTGCCGATGGTCAGGGCGGCGTTACGGTTGCTTTGAGCGTAGAAGCAATCGGGCAATTAATTCAAAACGTTAAAATTGGTTCAGAGGGTTTTGTTTATTTGATGGATCAGCAGGGCGTTATATTAGCACATCCTACAATCGAAGTGGGCACACCTGTTGATAATGAAGGCATCCGGTCCATACTGCAGCAAGATAGCGGAGAGCTCTTTTACAACGATCCGATTAACAATGTGGAACGCAAAGCTTTTTTTGTAACGAATAAGGATACCGGATTAAAACTGGTTGGGGCTCTGCCAACTGAGGAGTTTACTGAGGCTGCGCTGCCTATTTTGCTTAATTCGTTCCTCGTCATGGTCATTTCGCTGGTTGCGGCTTTTGTCATCTTATTTTTTATTATCCGGGCGATTACAAGGCCAATCGAGCAATTGAACCGTGCAGCTAGACGGGTAAGCGAAGGTTATTTGCAGGAAAAAGTCGAGACGAAGCGCCGGGATGAAATCGGTGAGCTAGCTGGAAATTTCAACGCGATGGTCGATTCGCTGCGCGGTATAGTAATGGAAGTGGCAGATTCGTCGAATCAGCTTGCCGCTGCCAGCCAGGAGCTTAGCGCTAGCACAACGGAAAATACGAAGACGGTGGAGCTTGTGTCGGAACTGATCGGCGGAGCAGCTCAAGGGGCGGACAATCAAGCGCGCATGACGGATGAAACGCGCAGAACGATGGAGGAAATGGCGATTGGCATTACGAGAATTGCTGAAGCATCGTCCGAAATTGTGCAATCGTCAAAAGAGACCGAGCAGAATGTCGCAGAAGGCAGCGATAAAGTGCAGGAAGTAACGGTTCAAATGAGAAAAATCGGCGAATCGATCGACCAATCCTCCGCGCAGATTGAGCAGCTGCATGATCTTAGCGCGCAGGTGACGCAGATGAGCACAGCGATAGCAGGCATTGCCAAGCAGACGAATCTTTTGTCGCTTAATGCGGCCATTGAAGCCTCACGGGCGGGCGATCACGGCAAAGGCTTTGCCGTCGTTGCACAGGAAGTGCAGAAGCTGGCAGACCAGACGAAAACGACAGCCGATCAAATATTGGAGACGATTGGCCAGATGACGAAGCTGGTTGCAGCTACTTACGATATGATGAAATATAAAGTTTCCGAGGATATGCGGGGAGGACTGCGCATAACGGAGGAAGCGGGGCAGGCGCTGGCAAGCATTGAACAATCCACGAGGCTGATTGTCCAGCAAATTCATGATGTATCGGCGGTAACCGAGGAAATGTCGGCAAGCGCCGAGGAAGTAGCGGCGTCGATTCATGAGGTTTCGGGCATTGCGAACGAGTCGTCACAATCATTCCGCCAAGTGACGCAAGCTGGCAATCAGCAGCTTGATGCGATGGAGGGCATCTCTTCATCGGCAGTCGGCCTATCTGAAATTGCTTCCGAGCTGCAAAACAAAGTAGGCAGCTTTAAGTTGTAAGCTGCGACCGCACGATAGCAAGAGCACGATAGCACGCCTGATTAGCGTAGAAAAGATATAAGACAGAACTAGATATAAGCAAAAAACCGTCCTGCGCAGCCTAGTGGCTGCCATGCAGGACGGCTTTTTGCTTATGGTGCGCGGCTGTCCGCTATTGTCAAAGCCAAACATCGCAGCTGTTCGCGAAGCGAGCAGCACAGCCTATTACCGCCGCTTAAGCGAGAGGTTACCCTAGCTTGGAAACGGCTTGCTTCATTTGGTTAAGCGCTCGTTCCAGAACCGCTTTCGGGAAGCCGATGCTCATGCGAAGAAAGCCTTCGCCATTGCCGCAGGAGGAGCCATCCCTGAACGCAATTTTTGCCTCCCGCATAAAATAAGGGGCAAGCTGCTCCGGAGGAAGGCCCAGCTCACGAGCATCAAGCCATAATAAATAGGTGGCTTCCGGCTGAATGAGCTTGATTTGCGGAATATGCTCCCGCAAATATTCCCCTACAAACCGCACATTTTCCTCCAGGTACGCAACAAGCTGGTCTACATAGTAGCCGCCATGCCAATAGGCGGCCTCCAGTGCCACTATGCCGAATACGGGACGGTCAATCGCTTTGTTGTTGATGAGGGCAATGCGGAAAGCTTCACGCCAGCGCTCATTAGGAATGATAGCGGCAGATGCGCGCATGCCTGCGAGGTTGAACGTTTTGCTCGGATTGACGGTGACCATGCATTGCTGAGCGATTTCTTCCGAAATGGATGGCAATGGTATATGGGTAAACGCCTCGTAAGCCAGATCAGCATGCACCTCGTCTGCGATAACGAATACATGGTAGCGCAAGCAAAGCTCGGCGATTCTGGTCAGCTCAAGCTTTGTCCAGCAGCGCCCGACCGGATTATGCGGATTGCAAAGCAGCATCAGCTTCGTACGCGGGTTGCTGAGCTGGCGTTCCAAATCCTCAAAGTCGATCTCGTAACGTCCATTGTGCAGCTTGAGCGGATTTTCCGCCTTAATGCGTCCGCTATTATCGATCAAGCTGTGGAAAGCATGATAGACAGGCGTCTGAATCAACACCCGGTCGCCAGGCTGAGTGAAGGCTTGGACGGCAAATACGAGGGAAGAACCAACAGAGGGGGAATACTCGACCCATGCTGGTTCTATAGGAAATTGAAAGCGGCTTGCCATCCAATGCTGGACAGCAAGCGCCAGTCCTTCGCTTTCGGCCACATAGCCAAACATGCCATGGTCTACCCGTGCAGCGAGCGCATCAATAATGGGCTGTGCCGTGGTGAAATCTGTTTCGGCCAGGTGCATAGGCAGTACATCTTCTGGAAATAGGGTATGCATTTGTGAATCGGTATGACGTCGATCGAGCTGTACGCTAAAATTATGTGTGCGAGTCATCGTTTGCCTCTTCCCCTGTCGTCAGTTTTTGGAAAAGACCGTTCCTAAAAATTTCTTCGTCCGTTCCTGCTGTGGTTGTCCAAACAGGCTTTGCGGATCGCCTTCCTCGATAATCGAGCCATCCGCCATAAAGATGACGCGGTCAGCAATTTCTCGGGCGAAGGACATTTCATGGGTCACAATCAGCATCGTTGTGTCCGTATCAACGATCGAGCGGATGACCTGCAGCACTTCCCCTACAAGCTCAGGGTCAAGCGCCGAGGTCGGCTCATCGAGTAAAATCACCGCAGGATTAACGGCCAGTGCACGAGCAATCGCTACGCGCTGCTGCTGTCCGCCGGACAACATGGCAGGATAGCTATTCGCCTTGCTTGCCAGCCCTACTTGATCCAGCAGCTTGTGGCCGAGTGCTTCGGCATCGGGCTTGTTCATCTTTTTGGTGACAATGAGCGCTTCA
Source organism: Paenibacillus sp. BIHB 4019 (assembly GCF_002741035.1). Taxonomy (NCBI): domain Bacteria; kingdom Bacillati; phylum Bacillota; class Bacilli; order Caryophanales; family Paenibacillaceae; genus Paenibacillus; species Paenibacillus sp. BIHB 4019. Next base: position 3,258,219 of record NZ_CP016808.1, read on the forward strand.
ATGACGTTTTGCAGCGCCGTTTTATTTTTGAATAAATTATAATGCTGGAAAACCATCGCTGATTTTTGTCTCAAGGCGTAGGCATCCGATTTCTTCAGCCTTCTCGCATCGACCTCAAAGCCATCGATTTCAATATGGCCGGCATCCGGCGTTTCCAGCAGGTTGAGGCAGCGAAGCAGCGTGGACTTGCCCGAACCAGAAGGTCCAATAATCGCAACAACCTCGCGGCGCTTCACTTCCAGATTGATTTGCTTCAGCACCTCGTTATCGCCGAAATGCTTGCTTAACCCGCTCACTTTTAGCATAACAGAACTCCTATCGATAAGGCTTGCTCATTGCCTTTTCCAATTTTCCCTGCAGCATGGTCAGCACGATCGTTACGGCCCAATAAATGAGGGCAACGGCGATATAGCTCTCCAAAAAACGGAAGGAGTTGCTGGCCAAAATTTTCGTTTGCGCAAAAATGTCGGTCACACCAACTGTAAAGGCGAGCGAGGACTCCTTGACCAGCATAATCAAATAGTTGCCTAGACTCGGAACGGCAACCCGCATCGCTTGCGGCAAAATGACCCGGCGGAAGCCCTGCCATTTGGTCATCCCGACAGACAGGCAGGCTTCCATTTGCCCGCTGTCGACTGCATTCAGCGCCCCGCGGAATTCTTCCGCCAAATAGGCGGCATTTTTAAAGCTGAGGGCAATGATCGTTGCGGTAATCGCATCAATAAAGGTGAATTCCGGAAAAATTTGCGGGATTCCCACATAAAAGATAAACAGCGTAACTAAGGTAGGCACCGAGCGGAAGAAGGAAATGTATACCTTCGCCACCGGCGACAAAATAAAAATTTTATTGTTAATGATGAGCGCCAGCACAATACCCATAAGACATGCGAGAAGCATCGAGCCGACCGCCAGCATCAGCGTCATCGGCAAATACTTCAGCAGCTTGGGTATCGCTTCGAATATAAACGCTGTATCGAAATTCATCGATTAGCTAGCCTTGCTGATGTCTTGTTTCAAATGTTCATTGGACAGCTTCGTCAGTGTGCCGTCTTTTGCAAGAGCCTCAAGCGCTTCGTTGAAGGAATCACGCAGCTTCTTGCCTTCTTCGGTGTTAGGGAACGGGAATGCTTCCTCGTAAGTGTAAACGGGATCTCCCGCTTTTTTCAAAGCAAGGCCTGAGTTGTCGATCAGCAGCTGTGCACCGGCGCGGTCCATAATATAAGCATCGATCCGTTTCAGCGCAACATCGTTGAGGATGACGCTTGGATCTTCATAGGTTGTAATGTTCAGCTCGTTGTTAGGATCATTGGCGCGCAAGTACGCTTCTTTGCTTGTACCAACGTCAACACCGATCTTCTTGCCTTTCAAATCGGCCAGCGTTTTGATGGAATCATCATCCGCACGGACGATCAGCTGTGCTCCGGAATAAATATAAGTGTTGGAGAAGATATATTTTTCTTTACGTTTTTCATTAGCTTCCACTTGGTTGGCGATCGTGTCGATTTTGCCAGCATCCAGCATGCCGAACATGCCTGCCATATCAGCAGTCGTCCAGTTTACTTTCGTGTAGCCCAAATATTTGGCAACAGCTTCTGCTACAGCAATATCGTATCCTTCCAGCTTGTCTCCGTCTTTCTTGGAGAATCCAATGCTGACGCCGAACGTAGCCAGATTTAATTCTTTGCTTTCTGCTTTGTTGCCGGAGCTAGCGCTTTCAGAATCATTAGTCGTTTTCGACCCGCATGCTCCCAGTACTAACGTCATGGCAAGCATTAATAAGACCACACTTTTTTTTCCAAACATGTTGACAAAAGCCTCCTCTTAGTAGATCGATCTAATTATAAGCCAAACGTGTCCGGGTGCTGCTGTAGCCAGCGAAACCGTTCGCGCTTGATTCTATTAGTAAATAAACGCGTAACGTCTATTTCCTATTAGTTTTGTTGGAATTATAGCAAGTTAAAAATTGAATGTCAATGACCATTTCGCCATCTAAATGACGGGGGTGCATTGATTAATGCACGCCCATAAAATGTGTCGAGGATTCGCGGATAACAAGCTTTGGCGGCAAAATAATTCTAGCCGTCTCCTGGGGTGCTTGCGCCTCGCTGCTGATTCGTTGGTGCAGCAGGTTCGCGGCCTCGATTCCCCACTGGCCGGAGCCAACGGCAACGGTAGTCAGGCCGGGGTTTGCAGTAGCGGCTTCTTTAATATCATCAAAACCTACGAGTGCCATATCTTTGCCGGCAACAAGCCGATTTTCCCTAAGGCCGACGATGACGCCAAGCGCGACGATATCGTTATGGCACAGCGCCGCTGTAGGCAGCTTGTCCTGCCGGATCAGCTGGTTAATAATGATAGCGCCACTCTCGCGCGTAGGCGGGCCAGGAATAATATGACGCTGATCGGTGGGGATGCGTGATTCCTCAAGTCCTTCCAGGTAGCCAGCTAGCCGCTCATTATAAGCAGAGGTATGAGGCGTACCGCCAAGCAAAGCAATGTGCTTATGCCCTTGGTCAGCCAAATGCCGGACAGCCATCTTCGTGCCCCATTGGAAGTCAGTGCCGATATAATCAACGCGTGCTCCGGAAATTTCACGGCCGATAAGGACGCAGGGGACGTTTAATTGTTTCAGTCGGGCAAATACAGCAGGGTTTGTACCCGCAACTGGAGCCATAATAATGCCGCAAACATGGTGCTCCAGCATCGTCTCCAGTATTCGCTCCTGCTTGCTTTCGGATTCAAAAGTCATGCCAAGCAGCGTTGTATAGCCGAGTTCATCGAGTCGATCCTGCAAATTGGTGAGCAGCTCAGAGAAGAAGGGATTGCCGATATCCGTAATAATGATGCCCACAGTAGAAGAGCGTCTGGAGCGAAAGCTTGCTGCGACGCGATCATAGACATAACCGAGCTTATTCATCGATGCAAGAACCTTCTGTTTCGTCTGCTCAGTAATGGACGTACTGCCTCTGACGACGAGCGATGCCGTAGCACGTGATACGCCTGCATCCTTCGCGACATCCTGAAGCGTTACGCGTTTTTCTTTTTTATCGCCCACAATCAGTCACACCTCTCATTAGTGAAAATTATAGTACATAATCGCAGCTTATGGAATGACTATAGATTCCCCATCCAGCTGTTGACAGGGGGGATGCCGTTTTTTATAATCAATGGAAAGATTAGATCGATCTAATGACGAACGGCAGCTGTTCAATAGGACAGCAAAATATATTTTATAATCTCATATTAAGGTGGTTTTTGTCATGTCAGCAAATCCGGGAATTGAATTTCACAAGGAAGGCCGTATCGGAATTATTCGCTTCAACAATCCTCCGCTGAACTTGGGGACGAATAACGGGCTTGCACTGCTTGAGAAGATTTTAGCCGATATTGAGTCGGATGGGGAGCTGCGCGTGGTTGTGCTTACCCATAATGGCAAAGTTTTCTCGGCGGGCTCAGACATGAATGAAATACAGCAGCATTTGGACAAAGATACGTATGTCAGCGACAAAATGGAAGGCGAGATCCGGTTGCGGACCCGCCTATCCGTCCTTCCGATTCCGACGATTGCCGCGCTGGACGGCTCTGCCTATGGCGGCGGTTTCGACTGGGCGCTTAGCTGCGATATGCGGGTAGCTGCACCTCATGTTGTGCTGTCCTTGCCGGAGGTAAACATTGGCTCATTCCCAGGAAGCGGCAGCGCCTATCGGATCACCCGTCTCATCGGAGCAGGAAGAGCGATGCAGTTTATGCTGTTCGCCAAGCCGATGACTGCGCAGGAAGCGCTTAGCTTGGGCGTAGTCAACGAGATTGCAAACGAAGGAACCGCTTATGAGCTGGCCTATCGTTGGGCAGAGGAAATCGCCGCAAAATCCGGCTCGGCCGTCCGCGCGGTAAAGGAGGCGCTTACCCGCATTTATATGCCGGAGCAGTCATGGCTTGATTTGACGCAGCTCGATATTTCGCAAAAGGTTGCGGAAAGCGAAGATTTCAAGGAAGGCATGCAAGCCTTCTTCGAGAAGCGTCCTCCTGTTTTCGCAGGCGACGCCGTTCAGAAAGTGTAATATTTTAACCGCTGATTTGCTCGACTTATCCAGCAGCACAGACGAAAGCAGCCGAAGAAGGAGAATTATCCATCATGTCTAATGCAACTTTGAAAAAAAGAACCGGTCCGGTTCCCATTTTGACCGCTGATGAGGCCGTGCGCCTCATTCCTGACAGTGCCACGGTCGCATTTAGCGGCGCTGGCGGCGGGATTGTCGAGGCAACCGCTGTTATTGAAGCACTCGCAGACCGCTATCATAAAGAGCAGCAGCCGAGCGGGCTGACTTATCTTCACACAACCGGTCTCGGTGACCGGGCAGATCGAGGCATGAGTCCGATCGCCATTGCAGGCTTGTGCGCCAAAGCGATTGGCGGGCATTGGGGGCAGTCGCCGCGAATGTCGGAGCTTGCCGAGACGAACCAAATTGAAGCGTATTGCTTCCCGCAAGGCGTCATCACGCAGCTGTTCCGCTCCACGGCAGCGGGGCATCCTGGTATTTTGAGCCATGTTGGGCTTGGCTCCTTTGTCGATCCTCGCCAGCAAGGCGGAAAGCTGAATGAGCGTACGACGAAGGAGCTTGTCCGCCTGATGGAAATCGACGGCAAGGAATGGCTGTTCTATCCGTCCATTAAGCCGGATGTCGCGATTATTCGTGGTACGACTGCTGATACAGACGGTTATATTACGATGGAGGATGAACCGACTTTTCTGGATGTGCTCAGCATTGCACAAGCTACGAAAAATAGCGGCGGCATCGTCATCGTACAAGTGCAGCGAATGGTTCAAGCTCGCTCACAGCATCCGAAAACGATCAAAATTCCCGGCTTCCTGGTCGACGCCGTCGTCGTCGTTCCAGAGCAAATGCAGACGTACCAGACGGAAAGCAACCGCTATATGAGCGGCGATTTGCTTGCCGTGCAGGGCGGTATCGAGCCATTGCAGTTAACCGAACGCAAAATCATTGCAAGGCGTGCGCTCATGGAGGCATTCCCTGGAGCCGTAGCCAATCTGGGTGTCGGCATTTCCGATGGTGTTGGCTATGTGGCAGCCGAGGAGGGCGTTGGCGAAGCGTTGACGTTTACGGTGGAGCTGGGTCCGATTGGCGGCACGCCAGCGAAGGGCATTATTTTTGGCGCGACGATCAGCCCTAGGGCGGTGCTTGATCAGCCGTACCAGTTCGACTTTTATGATGGCGGCGGTCTGGATGTCAGCTTCCTGAGCTTTGCTGAAATGGACCAAGCGGGCAATGTGAACGTTCATAAGTTCAATGGGAAAATTATGGGCGTGGGCGGTTTTATCGACATTGCCCAAAATTCCAAAAAGGTCGTGTTCAGCGGCACCTTTACCGCTGGCGGCCTCTCTGTTCAAGTAAATGACGGCAAGGTCGACATTGCAAAAGAAGGACGCTTCCGCAAAATCGTGCCCGCGCTCGCGGACATTTCCTTCAATGGCGTCGAGGCGGCGCAAAACGGCAAGGAAGTTATTTTTATTACGGAGCGGGCGGTATTCCAGCTTACGGCACGCGGCTTAATGCTTTGCGAGATTGCCCCGGGAATCGACTTGCAGCGGGATATTCTTGATCTGCTGGCGTTTGAGCCGCTCATTTCGCCGGAGCTCAAGCTGATGGATGCAAGGCTGTTCCAAGAGGAGCCTATGGGTCTCAAGCAAGAGTGGAATGCTGCTACAGTATGATTCGCTGCAGTATGATTGGTTGTCTGGCTGTTGTCCGTACTACGAATTGTAATCCAGCCATAGGCTGAGTCACATTCGTCTGAACTACCCAAAGTCCAATCCACTCCAACATACTTCCGCCTGCAATTAAATTGAAGAGCAGAAAAGAAAAGAAAAGAAAAGAGCTATAACAGTTTCTAAGGCTGTTCTTTAACAATTAATAAACCGTCCAATCAATAGAAGCCGTCAAATCAATGAATGATTTGACGGCTTTTTGTGCTTGTATGCCTTACATCTTCCAATCGACAGTGAGAATTGTTATCACTATAATGGGGAGAGGAGCATTAAGGTCTGACCCAGTAGATCCTGAGGAGTTGAACAAGAGCGATGAATTTGAATGAACACATTCAATTGTGGAACCAAGCGGGCCTCAAGGTGCTTGATATCCGGCATGCGGTGCTGGAGCTAGGTGAGGAGCTGCGCTCGTATCAGCTGCCTGCGAGCGCTTTTCTTTTTACCGCGCGGGGGCAGGGGCGGATCATGCTCGATGGGGTGGAGCATCGCGCCGAGTGCTGTTATCTTTGCCATGCAGGCAAAGGGGCGTTTCTTGATATGGAGCCAACCTCCGGTCCACTTGAATATTATTTTATTTTTTATAAAGCATCATTGTCGCTGCCAGCGCGTCAGGAGCTCGTGCAGCTGCTGGAGCGCAGCAAGCCGTTCCACATGCAGTACGGCTTTGCGCCGCTGCATCATGCCGCCATGTATTTGAAAATCGTCCGGATGGAACAGGAATGGAAGCAGGCAGGCGCTTTGGAGAAGCTGCGGACGAAATCGCTGTTTTACCAGCTTATTTGCGAGCTGCTGGGGCAGCTGCATCATCAAGAGATTGCAACGGCAGTGCCGGATATCGCGGCGCAGGCCAGCCGTTATTTGGATGAGCATTATGGCGAGCCGGTAACGCTGGAGCTGTTGTCCGAGCTGCTTCATTGCAGCCCAAGGCAGCTGCAGCGGCTTTTTAAAGCCCGCTATCAGGCGGGGCCTATCGATTATTTGATTCAAGTGAGGATGCAGAAAGCGCGCGAGCTGCTTTTAGGCACAGATGCGTCTTTGAAGGATATCGCAGCTGCGGTTGGTTATCCGGACAGCTACTATTTCAGCCGCATTTTTAAAAAGCATGTAGGCTCCTCCCCTAGCAGCTTTAAAAGGGCTGGTGAGCCAATGGAAGACAGTCGTCATAATCCATCCGGGTTGTCGCGATATACAATTGCTGCAAGAAGGCGGCGTCCGTATAGTGGTAAAGGTAGTGGTGAAAATCATTATCAATACCAATTTAGGGGTGCTGGAACGATGTACACAAACAGAAGCATTAAAGCGGGCTGGACGGTTAGCCTGCTGTTAAGTTTGACTTTGCTGTTAGCCGCATGCTCAGGCGCGGCGGGCACGAACACAAGCGCAGGGGGCGGAGCAGGAGCTCCATCAAATAGCATAACCGCGTCGCCGAACGTAACGGACACGGGCTCGAAGGAAAGCGCGCCGCGTACGATTGCGCATATGAAGGGCGAGCTGAAGCTGGAACAAACGCCGCAGCGTATTGCTGTGCTGGACACCCAGTTCATGGATCAGCTCATTGCCATTGGGGAGCAGCCCTCCGGCAGTGTAGTGACGGAATCGGAAAAATTGCAATTCCCGGAGTACATGGCGGGCAAGCTGGCAGATGTCGTTACGCTCGGCACGAAGGATGAGCCTAATGTGGAAGCGATTATCGCACTTGAGCCGGACATTATTATTGGCACGGAGTTTCAGGATAAAATTTACGACCAATTGACCAAAATCGCGCCAACGCTTATTTTTGAACGCAATGAGGATTGGCAGAAGACACTGACAACGTTTGGCCTCATTATGGACAAGGAACAGGAAGCGCAGCAGGTGCTGGATCAATACAATAGCAAAATTTCCGGACTGAAAGCTGAGCTGTCTGAAAAATACAAAGGACAGACGTTCGCGGTGCTAAGACCGCGTGACAATATTGTCAGGCTGCATACGACGGCCCACCGTACAGCCGCGCTTTTGTACGATCAGCTGGGGCTGACTCCGCCAGCTATGGCTGTAGATGCAGAGAACAGCAGCGCGTCGCTGTCGCTCGAGAAGCTTCCTGAGCTGGAGGCCGACCATCTCTTTCTGATGGAGGACAGCAGCAATGTGGAGCTGACGAAGGAATTCGAAAGCTCGGCTATTTGGAAGAGTCTGAAAGCCGTCCAAAACGGCCATGTTTACAAAGAGGATACGAATTTGTGGATTGCCTATTATGGCCCGGTAGCGATTAATTTGGTGCTCGACCAAATTCAAGCGGCGCTAAAATAATAAGCAGCAATCATTTATTATGGACAAGGAAAACAGGCATTTTTTGCACAAGCGGCTTGTGCGGAAGATGCCTGTTTCATTTGCGTTTTTCTTCAAGAGAAACTTCCTTTCTGTTTATACAAGATTAGGTAAGCGTTTTCTTTTGCCCGAAAATGATGGTAGAATGGCGTTGATTCCCGTGACCCGCAGCAGCCAAGGAGACTGAACTTATATCGTAAGGCGGAGGAAAAGCGATGAAGATGACGACATTTCGAAAAATGATAGCTTTGATTATTGCGCTGCTCATCCCGATTATTTTGCTTTACGGCTATTCGAACCAAGTGAGCGTAGATGTGGTGCAGACGACGATCAAGGAGCAGAATCTTAACCGTCTCGGTTTTTTTATGAGCCAGCTCGACATGATGGTAGATCAGCTTGTGAAGCATTCGACTTCTGCAAGCCGCGACTACAGCATACGGGAGTATGTGGAGGGCCGGGGAAAAAATGATGAGCTTGTCCAGCTCCAGCGCCACTTGCGACTTGTGGATATGTTGAATATGCAAACGACGACGAGTGCTTGGACGAACCAAATTATTTTATATTTGCGCGATACCAAGGAGCTGATCTCGACGGATTATTCCGCCCATTATGACGAAGAGAAGCTTGAAGCCAGAGATATGGGCAAATGGGTTCATGAATATGCGACAACGTTCGGCATTAAGGAAATGCTGTTCAGCCGCATGCAGCAGTCGGACATGCCGAATTTGTATGTGGAGGTACGGTTCACCGATGCCAATTTAAAAAATATGCTCAATTCGCTCCAGCAGGATGAGGCACGCGAGCCTTTTCTTTATCATCCCGGCGAAGCGCCGATCATGGGCTTTAACGGCAACTACCGGCTCGTTACGCAGGCGATGGAGCAGCTGGAAAGCTTGCAGCTCGCGGGCAGCGGCAGCCTTAATCTTGAAATTAACCGCCAGCAATATATTGTGAATTATATCCAATCGTCAAGCCTTGGCTGGTATTTGGTTGATGTTGTGCCGCTTGCCAGCGTATTTGCGCCGATTAATACGAGCCGCAATCTGTTTTATATCTCGATAGCACTGCTAATGGCGCTCGGCGTTCTGTCTACCCTGCTGCTGTACCGCAATGTCCAGCGCCCGATTGTGCTGCTTGTGCGGGGAGTGCAGCGCATCAAGGACGGGCAGTTTTCCACTCGCCTGAAGCAGCGTCCTAACAATGAGTTTGAGTTTTTGTTTAGCAGCTTTAATGAAATGGCGGAGCAGATTCAGGAACTGATCGACAAGGTATACATGGAGACGCTGCGCTCCAAGGAAGCGACGCTGAAGCAGCTCCAATCGCAGATCAATCCGCATTTTTTATACAACTGTCTATTTTATATTAAAAATATGGCGAATCTCGGCGATAAGGAGGCAGTCGTGGCGATGTCGCTGAATTTAGGCGAATACTACCGCTACACGACGCGGATGGAAAACAGCATGACGACGGTTCGCGAGGAGCTTAAGCTGGTGGAAAACTATTTGATTATTCAGCAGCTTCGTATCCAGCGTCTGCACTATGAAATCGATATTCCTGAGGAGATGATGGATTTGCCTATTCCACGGCTGCTCATTCAGCCTATTGTGGAAAATTCGGTCGTCCACGGAATTGAAAGCCAGCTGCAATTTGGCATTGTTCATATTAAAGGGCTGCGCCAAAACGGCTTAAACAGGCTCATCGTTGATGATAATGGCAGCGGCTTGACGAAGGAGGAGATGGTCAAGCTGCGAATGTCGCTCGCTGTCCCGTTGGATGAGCACACCGGGTGCGGCCTATGGAATACGCATCAACGGCTAACACAGCTATATGGCGGGCATTCGGGCTTGCAGTTTTCCGCTTCGCCTTCACCGCTGGACGGCTTTCGTACGGAAATCATTTGGGAGGACAAGGAGGAAGCGTAATGGAGGAGCAGCTGGCATTTAGACTACTGCTTGTGGACGATGAGGCAAGCGTGGTGGACAGCCTTGCCGATACGCTTCCATGGGAGCAAATCGGCATCGGCGCTGTGTTCAAAGCTTATTCCGGCGTAGAGGCGCTGGAAATTTTAAATACAAATACGATCGATATTTTGATTACGGACATCCGGATGCCAGGCATCAGCGGGTTGGAGCTGCTCCAGCAGGTGCGGAGGAGCTGGAAGCGGATTAAATGCATTTTGTTGTCCGGCCATGCCGAGTTTGCTTATGCGCAGCAGGCTATTGCCCATGAAACGTATGACTATTTATTAAAGCCGATCAGTGACGACCACATTTTAGAAAAGGTGAGCGGGGCGGTTCAGGCTTTAAAGAAGGAGCTGGACGAGAAGAGCTTCCATCAGCGCGTAGCAAGAGCCTTTCAGGAAAATTTGCCGAAGCTTCAGGGCGAGCTCTTGAATGAATTGCTGGAGGGACGCAACTATTCGGCGGAGCGGCTGCCCGAGAAGCTGGAATCGCTCAAAATTCCGGTTGCCATAAGGCAACGCTTCGCACTAATGCTCGTACGGCTGGAGGGCAAGCTGTCGGAGATGGATTTCTACAGCCTGTCCCTGATGGAATATGCGGTGAGCAATATGGCGGAGGAGCTGTTTGAGGAGCGTTTCCGCCTCTGGACATGCAAAACCATTCACGGTTACTTAGTGGGCATTGTTACGGAAATGCCAGAGAACGCTGGCGGGCCGTCTATTGTGGAAAAGCAAGGAGAGGGTGAGGAGCCGCTATTCGGCTTATTAGATGATGGCAAAGCTCTGGATGAGGAGCTCCAGCTCAAAGCCTCGCAGCTTCAGCTCAGCGTCAATCATTATTTGAGTGGCGAGGTGTCTGTGATTGTCAGCCAGTGGGGACTGTTCCCGCATGATGTCAGGCAGCGGTATGAGGATGTTTTGCTGGCGCTGCGCCGGCAGGTCGGCAGCCAAAGCGGGCTGTTTATCCATGTCGCTTGCGATATCGCCCGCCAGCAGCCGGTTCATTCGCTGCAGCGGCTGTACGAGCCGCCGATGCTTATTCATTTGATGGAATCGGGCAGCTGGGAAATGGCCGAGCAGAAGCTCTTCGGCATCTGGAGCGAGCTGAGTCAAGGCTGGCCGGATTCGCCGGAGCATCTGATGGAAGTTTTTTTCTCCATCTATGCCTCGTTCAGCTCCTTTGCGCACAAAAACGGGCGTGAATTGGCGGAGATGATCGGCCCCGGCTTATCGGATATGAGCGGGCTGCTCCCAAGCCGCTCCATTACGGCGTTGAAAAGCTGGATAGACGAAGCATTCCGTCTGCTGCGGCAAAGCATGGAGAACGATACTAGAAATGACCGTGAAATAACGGTAGGCAAAATCCGCAGCTATATTGAGAAAAATCTCGTCACCGATGTGACGCTGCAAGCGATCGCTGATTATCTATTTATGCATCCGGTTCATGTGTCGCGGATTTTCAAGCTTGCGACGGGCGAAAATGTGAGCGACTATGTGCTGCGGCTCAAGATGGAGCTGGCGGCATCCATGCTGGCCAATCCAGCCCTGAAAAGCTATGAAGTTGCGCTCCAGCTAGGCTATCAGAACCCGAATTATTTCAATAAGGTGTTCAAAAAATATTATTCCCTGACACCCCAGGAGTACCGGCAAAGGCTGGAGGGCGGCAAGGAACTGAAATAGAGAAGGGCCATAACAGCGGCGCCGCAATCCGAGCGATGGAGCGGTGCTGTTTTTTTTGTACTATTTTTCACCGTGAAAAGGGGGGAGTGGAATTGTGTTAATTTTGTATCATTCGATTAAATTGTTGTCATATTATCTTTTAACTATTCGAATTAAGATAGGGACAGAAGCATGAAAGCGCTTCAACTAAGATGATGCTGTACGTGAAAAAAAGCGAAACGGGAGGTCAGCATTTCTATGAAAAACGGAGTGAAAAAAGCAGTAGCAGTTTCTTTGTTGACAGTTGTCGTGGCAGGCTGCGGGAATGCAGGCAATCAGGGAACGGCCAACAACGGCGGGGCGACCGCGCAAGCGGGCAGCGGCGAGAAGCCGACGCTTACCTTCTGGATGAAGAAGCAGCTGTTTGATGATCAAAACACGTTAATTACAGAGCGTGCGAAGCAATTTGGAGAAGAAAACAATGTGAACGTAAATGTGGAGCTGATTGCCTACGAGGATTTTTATCCGAAGTGGACGGCGGCGATTGAATCCAAATCGGTGCCGGATGTATCCTTTTTCGGCTATCAGGAAATTGGGCAATTTTACGGTAAAGATGTTTTGGAGGATGTAAGCGATGTGGTGGCCAGCCTGCAAGGCAAAAGCGCCATTAATGAAAATACGAAAAAAGCGATTACGTTCAGCGGCAAGCAATACGGTGTGCCCTTCTGGACCGAGACGCAGGTGCTTTACTATCGCAAGGATTTGCTTGCCAATGCAGGCTACACAGAGCCTCCGAAAACATGGGACGAGCTTAGGGAAATGGGCAAAAAGCTGACAGACACGAGCAAAGGCCTATATGGCATCGGCATGGGCTATGGCAAAGGCAACTCCGACGCCGAGTTTCTGACTCGCGGCATTATTTGGTCCTACGGCGGATCTGTCGATACGCAGGATGGCAAAACGGTCATTGCGGATTCGCCGGAAACGGTACAGGCCGCTTCGTTTATCCGCGATATTTTCTTAACGGATAAAAGCACGCCGCCAAGCGCAATCGGCTGGGATGACGCAGGCAACAATAAAGCTTACTTGAGCGGACAAGCGGCGATGATTTTTAACACGGGCAGCGTGCTCGCGACGATTAAGAAGGACAACCCGGACTTATATGAAAAAACAGGCATAGCGCCTTACCCGGCCGGTCCGAAAGGCACCTTTATTCCAGGCATCAGCAACAATCTCGGCATTTTCAAAGATTCGAAAAACAAGGATTTGGCTAAAAAATTCATCTCTTACATGCTGGACAAAGACTGGTACAAGTCATGGATTGAGAAGGGCGCTCCACTGACGGCTCCCGTATATGACGAGCTGGCGAAGGAAGCGGTATGGCAGGACGAGAAAAACAAAGCATTTGTCGAATCCGTTGCCGGCTTTAATTTCCTCGGCTATCCTGGCGAGTACAATGCGAAGGCGGGGGAAGTGTTCAATCTTCGCATTCTCAACGATACGTTCCAGAAGCTGCTGCTTGAAACGAGCTATACGCCGCAAGCGGCCATCACAGATATGCAGGCTAAAATTCAAGAGGTTTACAGCAAATAGGGTTGTGTAAAGTGAGCGGTTATTCATTCGGCGGCGGACGGCCAGAGCATCTGGCCCTCCAATGCCTTTAAGTAAGGCGGGATGAGGCTTGAATACTAACCAAAACAATAAACTGGCTTATTTCCTCATGAGCCCGGTATTGATTTATCTGCTTGCGGTTATGGTGCTGCCATTTGGCTGGGCGCTTTATCTAAGCTTTACGAATAAAGTCGTAGGAGCGGATGCGGTATTTATCGGGCTCGGCAATTATTTGGAGCTGCTGCAGGATTCGGCATTCTGGAAGGCGACGTGGAATACCGTTGTTTTTACTGGCGTAGCCGTGTTGTTCAAAACGGTGTTTGGCATGATTATGGCGCTTGTGCTTAATGAAAAAATCATATTCCGCAATACGTTTCGTGTCCTTTTATTTTTACCTTGGACGATCCCGACTATTGTATCGGTGTTTACCTGGCAGTGGATTTATTCCGATGTTGGCGGAGTGCTGAACTTTCTGCTGTTGAAAGCCCATCTGATTAATCAACCGCTTGGCTGGCTGGCAAGGCCGGACCTTGCGATGTTCTCGGTCATTCTGGTTAACGTATGGCGGGGCATCCCCTTTATGGGCATTGCCATTCTTGCTGGCCTTCAGACCGTGTCGAAGGAAATGTATGAAGCGGCTATGCTGGACGGAGCGGGTGCGGTCAAGCGTTTCTGGCATATGACGCTGCCTTCCGTAAAGGAAGTTACGATACTCGCTGCAGTGATGACTACGATTTGGACCTTGAACGATTTCGAAATTATTTGGCTGCTGACGCGCGGAGGGCCTGCCAATGCGACACAGGTGCTGTCTACGCTGAGCTATACGATCGGATTTTTGAATATGAGTCTTGGAAAAGCGATCGCCATCGCCATTATGACGATGCCGCCGTTGATCCTGCTGATCAACTACGTCACGAAGCGATCGCTATCATCCAGAGATTAGGTGATATAGGATGGAAAATAAATCAATCGGCAAACAGGTTCTCGTCTATGGAGCTTTAGCGTTTTTATTGATCTTTGCTTTGTTCCCGCTGTATTGGATGCTGAATACGTCCTTCAAGTCGCAGGGGGAAATCTACAATATGACGCCGTCCTTCTGGCCGCAAGTGTTCAGCTGGTCCGCTTATGAGAAGCTGCTGACGGAGAAGGGCTTTTTATCAAATATTAAAAATAGCCTTTACGTATCGCTGATCGTTTCTTTTCTGTCGATTTTGTTCAGCATGCTGGCTGCCTATGCGATTTCCAAGCTGCAGTTCAAGGGCCGCGGCTTTATATCCAGAGGAATCTTGTACGCCTACTTGATGCCGCGAGCGGTGCTGTTCATTCCGCTTTATATGCTGGTGAATGCGATTGGGCTTAGCAATTCGGTTTACGGTCTCATGCTTATATACCCGACCATTACGATTCCATATGCCACTTGGATGCTCGTTTCCTATTTTAAATCGATTCCGGGAGAAATTGAGGAAGCGGCGATGATCGACGGCTGCAGCCGGGCGCGCACGATGTGGAGCGTTATTTTTCCCCTCGCTGCTCCTGGGCTTGCTGCAACCTTTATCTTTGCCTTCACGCTGTGCTGGAGCGAATATTTATATGCCCTCGTTATCGTGACGAAAACGAGCGACAAGACGATTACGCTTGGCCTGTCGGATATGATCGTTGGCGACGTATTCGCTTGGGGGCCGCTGATGGGCGGCTCGATTATCGCTTCTATTCCAGTCATTATTATGTATTTGTTTACATCAAAATATATGGTTAGCGGGATGACCGTTGGAGGAGTCAAATAATGAGCACAAAGCATAAAGTTCTAGTGACAGCGACGAACTATTCGCTGCTATGCGCCGATGCGAAGCGAATGCTTGAGGAGGCAGGCTGCGAAATTATCGAGAACCAGCTTGGCCGGCCCCATACGTTTGAGGAGCTTGCCCCGCTTGTCGCGGATATCGACGGGGTCGTGGCTGGCGTAGATACATGGGATGAGGCGATTTTTAAGCTGGCGCCAAAGCTGAAGGGCATTGCCCGCTTCGGCGTTGGCGTCGACAATATCGATCTGGCGAAGGCGAAGGAATACGGCGTCAAGGTGGCGAATGTGCCGGGCGGCAACGCCAATGCGGTAGCGGAGCTGACGATTGGCCTGATTTTGTCGATGCTGCGCAATATCCCGACGCTTGAACGTTCGGCACGACGAGGCTATTGGGACCGCACCGTCGGCATGGAGCTGGCAGCTCGCACAGTCGGGCTGCTTGGCTTCGGCAACATTGCCCAGATGGTAGCGAAGAAGCTGCAGGGCTTTGATGTAGAAATGATCGCTTACGATAAATATCCGAATGAGGAGAAGGCGAAGGCGCTTGGGGTCAAGCTTGTCTCCTCCGATGAAGTGCTCGCTCAGAGTGATGTCGTGAGCATGCATCTGCCCAGTCTCAAGGAGACTTACCATATGATGAGTGATAAGCAATTTGACCAGATGAAACCTTCAGCCTATTTCGTCAATACGGCGCGCGGCGCGCTCGTCGATGAGCAGGCATTGTACAACGCCTTAAAAAAGGGCAGCATCGCCGGAGCGGCTATCGATGTGTACGAGCACGAGCCGGTAGCGGCGGACAATGCGCTTTTTGAGCTGGACAAGCTGATTGCAACGCCCCATACCGCAGCGGAAACGACAGAGACGTATTACCGGGTTGGCCTGGACACGGCGCAGGCGCTGCTGGATATTTTTGCTGGCAAGGACCCTGTTCATTTGCTTCGTTAACTTACAGCCTTAACTAAACCATAAATAGAAAGAGGGATTGGCACGATGAAACGTTTGTACGGTGTAACGACAGCGATGGTGACGCCTTTCACTAAAGAAGGACAGGTTGATTTGGCAAAGGTAGAAGCGCTGACCGAATTTCTGATTTCCAAAGGCGTACACTGCCTGTTCCCGCTGGGGACGACAGGAGAGATGGTGCGGCTGTCGGTTGACGAGCGCAAAGCGGTTGCGGAGACGGTCGTGAAAACAGCGGCTGGAAGAGTTGCCGTATTTATTCATGCGGGTGCGGCAACGCAAAATGATACGATCCTGCTGGCGCAGCATGCCCATCAAATGGGGGCTGACGGTGTTGGTGTAGTCACGCCGTTTTTCCTTGGCGCGAACGACGCGGAGCTAGAGCAATATTATGTGACGGTAGCGTCCAGTTTGCCTGCTGATTTCCCCGTCTATTTGTACAATATTCCGCAATGCGCATCCAATGATCTCAAAACGGATGTTGCGCAGAGAGTAGCAGAGCGCTGCGGCAACGTTGTCGGCGTTAAATACAGCTATCCGGATTTTCTGCGCACGAATGAATACCTGTCTATTAAAGGCGGCGATTTCTCCGTGATGCAGGGAGCTGATCGTTTGTTCCTTCCCGCGCTCGCTATGGGCTGTGACGGTGTGATTTCCGGGGTATCGTGCGTATATCCGGAGCCGTTTGTGGCGGTATACAATGCCTACCAGGCGAAAGATTTGGATAAGGCACGCGAATGGCAGCGCATCGCGATTCAATATTGCGAAGTGCTGAGAAGCGGCGCGAATATGTCCTTTTTCAAGGAAGCACTCAAGCTTCGCGGCATAGATGCCGGCTTTATGCGGGCGCCGCAGCTTGATCTTGCTGCGGAGGATGTGGCTGCGCTTAAGGAGCAGCTGGCGGCGCTGCCGCAGGTGATTTAGTGATGTCATAGATATTTTTGAAAGTCTATTAATAACAAGCAGCGCCCCTTCTTCATTTAGGAGGGGCGCTGCTTGTTAGGCTGTGTATGCAAACCAGAATCCGTTGAATCTCGGTACGCAGACTCCAAGAAATAAGCTAGACGCCAGAATAAGCCATAAAGCCGCCATCAACCGGCACGACAATGCCGGTGACGAAGCCGGACATTTGCTCATCCGCCAGCCAGAGCAGCGTGCCGAGCAAATCCTGCGGCGAGCCGAAGCGGCGCATTGGCGTGTGGGAAATGATTTTGCCTGCCCGCGCTGTATGGGAGCCATCTTCATTCAGCAGCAGCCGTTCGTTCTGCTGGGTCAGGAAGAAGCCAGGAGCAATTGCATTTACGCGAATGCCGGCATCCGCCAAATGGACAGCAAGCCACTGCGTGAAATTGTTGATTGCCGCTTTGGCTGCACTGTAAGCTGGAACCTTCGTCATTGGCGACGGCGCGCTCATCGACGAAATATTAATGACGGCTGCGCCAGCCTTGCCGAGCATGTGCTTGGAAAAAGCCTGCGTCGGAATAAGGCTGCCGACGAAGTTCAAATCCAGCACATTGCGGAAGCCTTCCACATTCAAGTCGAAGAATGAGGTGACGTCAGGATTGTCCAAATCCTCCGGCTGGAACGTCTCATTCGTCGTATTGGCGCTCGGATGGTTGCCTCCCGCACCATTGATAAGCAGGTCGCACGGACCAAGCTGGGCAAGCACTGTTTCGGCAGCGGCAGCAACGCTTTGCTGGTTAGTGACATCACAAGCGACTGCAATCGCTTGGCCGCCAGCCGCATTAATGTCCGATGCAACCTGCTCGCCTTTCTCTAATGTGCGGTTAAGCACGGCAACTTTCGCTCCTTGCCTTCCAAGCTCCAGCGCCATTGCGCGGCATAATACGCCGGCGCCGCCTGTAATGACGACAACTTTGCCCTCGATGGAGGCATGCTTTGGCAAATTTACCGTTTCAGTCACTTTGCAGCAGCTCCTTCCGCAGCAGCCGCTTTCTGATACGCATCCCATAAGCCCCAAAGGTACATAATGCCGAGTGCGCGGTCATACAAGCCGTAGCCCGGACGGCATTCCTCGCCCCAAATATGGCGTCCGTGATCCGGACGGCAGTAGCCTTCGTATTGCTCCTCATGGTAGGCCTTAACAACACCGGCGATATCGACCGTGCCATCTTGCGTGCGGTGCGACGATTCAATGAAATCGCCATTCTCATAGACGCGCACATTGCGAATATGCGTGAACGGAATACGATCGGAAAACTCGTGAATCATCGACACGATATCATTTTCCGGGTTGGCGCCCAGCGAGCCGCTGCATAAAGTGAGGCCATTATAAGGGCTGTCGTGCAGCTGAAGGTAACGGCGAATATTATCTTGACCGGTAATTATGCGCGGCAGGCCAAAAATCGGCCAAGGCGGATCATCCGGGTGAATGGCCATTCTAATGTCATGCTCGGCAGCAAACGGAATAATTTCATCAAGGAAATATTTCGCATTTGCCCATAGATGCTCTTGCGTAACTCCCTGATAGGCTTCGAACAGCTGGGTCAAATATTGCAGCCGCTCCGGCTCCCAGCCCGGCATCGTCAGCTTGGAATTTTCGTTGATGCGTTTGACGAGATCGAAGGGATCGACATTGTCAATCATCGCTTTTTCATAAAAAAGCGCCGTCGAGCCGTCCTCCATCTCCTTATGAAGATCGGTACGCAGCCAATCGAATATCGGCATGAAGTTGTAGCAAATGACTTTGACGCCGACCTGCGCAAGCTTGGCAATCGTCTTCTTGTAGTTGTCGATGTACAAATCACGGCTTGGCAGGCCGAGCTTAATGTCCTCATGAACATTGACGCTTTCGACGACCTTGATGTGCAGGCCGGCTTTGTCCGCTGCTTCCTTGATCTTCATAATTTTGTCCATCGGCCATTCATCGCCAGCAGGAACGTCATGCAGCGCCCAGACGATGCCTTCCGTGCCGGGAATTTGTCTGATTTGGTCAAGGCTGACGGTGTCATTGCCTTCGCCAAACCAACGAAATACCATTTTCATAGTGCCTTTCGCCTCCGATTATTTGAAGTAGGTAGGGAACTTCTCTTTCAATAGCGCCTGATCGGCAATCGTCAAGTTCAAATGCTCCTTCATCAGCCGTTCGGCAAGCTGGGTATCGCGGCTTTCAATCGCCTGTGCCATTTGCAAATGCTGCTCGTACAAATGCTCCCAGTGGTGATCGGCAGCGAGACGCAGCATGCGGCTGCGGTTGAGATGGACGTTGATTTGCTGGATGACGGACCAAGTGTTGCTCTTGCGGCAGCCCTCAAACAGCGTGCGGTGAAAAGCTTCGTCCAGCTCAAACATCGTTTTGTAGTCTTGGCTTTCTACGCAAGCCCGTTGCAAGGCGAGATTGTGGCGCATCGCCGTCAGCCGCTGCGCAGGGAAGCTGATGCAGGCGAGGCGGATAACCGCAGTCTCCAGCTGCTCGCGCATAAAGCGGGCTTCCTCGACCAGCTCCAAATCAATGAGCGACACATCGGTACCGCGCTGCGGAAAAATTTCGAGCAGCCCTTCCTGCGCCAGCCGAACGAAGCTTTCCCGAACGGGGGTGCGGCTGACGCCAAGCTTTACGGAAATTTCCTTCTCCGAAATGCTCGTGCCTGGCGGCAGCTCCAAGCTCAAAATCTGCTCCTTCAGCGTCAAATAAATCGCATCCCGCGTCGATACGGCAGTGGGCTTTATCGTAAAATCCATCGTTCACCTCCTCAGTAGGCAAGCTCGTTTTTAAGGTTGAAAGTTGCGTTTTCAAAATATAGGAAAGGATATAATTATGCCATCCTTTCTCTATATTTCTCGGAATGAAACGCACTGCCCCGCCAAAGGACGGCGACAGACGTTTCACCTTGCTATACTACCATACTTGTATGGTAGTATGGAAGCGGAAACATTTTTGGTGAAAAAGATTCCCTTCGGGCATCCTCCATCATCCGACTGCTAACGCAAAACAAGCCTTGTCCCAGCAGTTGAACGCTGAACGAGGCTTGTTGCTTTGCTATATTGGCTGCTTATGAGCCTTTAGCTGACGATTAAAGGAACGACCTTGCCTGCATTGACATCAATGAGGCCGTAGTCTGTTATTTTCAGAAAAGGGCTGACCGGCAGGGAGTGGGTAGCAATCGACATAATCGGATTGTAGTGGCGATAACCGATTGACTGCATCGCTTCACGCAGCTGCTTGACAGCTGGGCCCGCTTCTTCAAGCGGAGCCTCGGTCAAAATACCCCCGACAGGCAAATGCATGTTAGCGAGCACTTGCCCATTATCGACTACGCAAAATCCTCCTTGCTGCTTAATAACCGTATTAGCGGCAAGCAGCATGTCAGCAACGCTATGTCCCACGATAAGCAAATTATGATTATCGTGCGAATAGGTTGTAGCAATTGCACCGCGTGTAATGGTGTCACCGCTAATTAAGCCAAATGCTTTGCTGCCTGTTTTGCCATAACGCTCGAAGGTAGCAATGAGGCCGCAGCCGCTCGTTTCCCAGTGGAGCTCGCCGGCAAGCACCTGCGCTTCAGCGAAGCTTTCCTTCGTGAAGGTGGAGCCGTCCTGAACGGTCATCACTCGGCAAGTATGAAGCCCGTCCTTGGCATCCACAGCAACGGTAAAATCAGCTGCGGTCAGCTCTGCAAGCTTGACGCTTTCGTAATAGCTTGCGGGAAAGCGATAGGAATCCTGCTGCTGCCGCTTCTCTGTAAATGCCTGCTGCTCTGCTTCTGAATAGGCAAGCATGCCGCTCTTGTATACTTGCTGGATGTCCAGCAGATGCTCATCTGCAACAAGGACAAAATCGGCGATTTTACCAGGTGCAATCGTGCCGCGGTCGTACATGCGCATCCGCTTGGCGGGCGATAGCGTAGCGGCATAAATCGCGCGTTCAGGCGCCATGCCCATCGCAATGGCTTTGCGGACAATATGATTCAAATGTCCGGTTTCCTGAAAGGAATCAGCCATGACGTCGTCGGTAATAAAGCAGAAATGCTCAGAGACGTCATTTTTGATTAAATAGTCCATAACGCTTGCGGTCATCGATTTTTCTTGAATCTCAATAAACATGCCGGCTGCAATGCGTGCTTCCATTCCTTCGACCGTTTGGTGGGTATGATCGGAATCAACACCGGCATGAATGACGCGCTGAAGATCGAGTCCAAGCAGCTTAGGCACATGCCCTTCAATGACAAGACCAGGATGCTCCTCGCGAATATGCTTCAAAATCCGATTCGTTTTGGACTCGCCCTTTGTATCCGTAATAATATCGGTATAATTCATGATTTCTCCAAGACAGCGAATATCCTCGGTGCGCAGCAGCTCATCGATATCTTCGATCTCGACAGTCCCGCCCGTCGTTTCCAGCGCGGTTGCAGGAACCGAGCTTGGGATGGCGTACAGCATGTCGGCGATACAGTGCTCGCTGGCGCGAATCATTTCTCTCACGCCTTCAGGACCGAACACATTGGCCATTTCATGCGGCTCTGGCACAATCGTAGTCACCCCATTGCGAATCAGCCCGTCTGAAAAGGACTGCGGCGTGACCATTGTGCTTTCAATATGCAGATGAATATCAATGAGGCCGGGCAGCATGTACAGCCCTGCGGCATCCAAAACGGCCTCCGCCTGAAAAGCATCCGCGCCATCTGGGCCAACATAGACAAATTTGCCGTCCCGTACCGCCGCGTCGCCTTGGATCCATTTTTTGAAATAGCTATTATAAATGGTTGCGTTTCGTATTAAGAGATCAGCTTGCATGGTCGTTCCTCCGTATGATTAATCAACTAAAACCAGCTTCTCTGGCGGAACAAGCAAGCGGATGCGCTGCCCATTTTCAAAGGGACTGAGCATTTCCTTGTTCACCGTAAATTCCCCCAGCGCGGTTTCGACAATGTATTGATAGCTGCGGCCCAAATAAGTGCTTACCTTCACAGTGCCGTCCAGCACGTTCGGCCCTTCGCTAATTTCATCCAATGTTCCTGCCAGCAAGTCATCGGGGCGGATTGCGCCCTTCATTCCGGCAGACATGCCTTGAACCCTCTTCGCGCGGAAGGGCAGTCCATTTGCTTGCAGCAGCACGGTATCGCCATCCTCTTGCCGTTCTGTAAAGGCAATAAAATTGTTAAAACCGATAAAACGGCCTACAAATTCGGTTTTCGGATATTTGAAAATAACCGAGGGATGATCAAGCTGCTCAATAATGCCTTTATTCATTACGGCAACTTTATCGGAAATCGAGAAGCATTCCTCTTGGTCATGCGAGACGTATACGGTCGTAATACCAAGCTCCTGTTGAATGCGGCGGATTTCCACTCGCATATTGACCCGCAAATTTGCATCCAAATTGCTAAGCGGCTCATCGAACAACAGCAGGTCCGGCTCAATTACGAGTGCGCGGGCAATGGCGACACGCTGCTTTTGTCCGCCAGACAGAGCGGCAGGGAAGCGGTCCTCAAAGCCATGCAAGCTAACGATCTCCAGCATCCTCATGACGCGTTTTCGAATGTCGCCATCTTTCACTTTGCGAATGCGAAGCCCGAAAGCGACGTTTTCGTATACGGACAAATGCGGGAATAGGGCATAGCTTTGAAAAACGAGCCCAAAGTTGCGTTTATTAATCGGTGTCCGCGTATAATCTTTGCCTTCAAAACGGAAGGAGCCGTCCTTGGCATCCAGAAACCCGGCGATTAGGCGCAGCGTCGTCGTTTTGCCGCAGCCGCTTGGCCCAAGCAGGGAAAGCAGCTGTCCTTTTTCCAGAGACAGGTTGAAATCCTTCAAAATATATTGCTGGTCATAAGCGACCGATATGTTATCCAGCTGTAGTAAGGCCACAACGTCAACCCCTCTTTATCGTTTAGTGAAATAGGATAGCCCAAGCAGTCTTTCAATCAGAAACATAATGAATGCGGTGAAAATCATCAGCATGACAGACAGGGCAGCAATGGTTGGATCAAAGTAATTTTGCACATACGTCAGCATCTGAATCGGCAATGTACTGATTCCCGGACCAGACATGAAGATGGATATATCGACGTTGTTGAACGATTCCAGAAAGGCGATCAGCACCGCGGCAATGATGCCGGAGCGGATATTAGGCAGCACGACCTTGAAAAAGGTAGCGAGCCTGCTGGAGCCGAGGCTAAGCGATGCTTCCTCAATAGCAAAATCAAAGTTGCTTAAGCTCGAACCGATGACGCGGATGATGAACGGCAGCATAATGATGGTGTGCCCGATCAGCAGCGCGGCGTAAATCGGAATATGCAGCGATATAATAATGAACTTGAGCAAAGTAAAACCAAGTACAATGCCGGGTATGAGCAAAGGCGAAAGGAAAATCGCATTCAGTGTATTTTGGCCCCGAAACGTTCCTCTGCTTAAGGCGTAAGCCGCCGGAACCCCGAGCAGCAGCGCGAGTAAATTGCCGAGAAGGGAAACGATGACGGAGGTTTTGAAGGTGCTCATGAAAAGCCCGACTTCAAATACATTTTTGTACCACTTGAGGGAAAAGCCCGTCAGCGGAAATTTCAGCACGGTGCTTGGCTCGAACGACGCAATTGCGATCAGAATGAGCGGCCCGAGCAGAAACAAATAGACAAGAAACGTGAATAGTGTAAGTCCATAGCTTTTGCTTTGCATCGTTCTACCCCTTCGGATTAAATTTGGCCGCAGCCTTATTCATGATCGCGATTACAACGAAAGTAATGATCATCATCATCGTTGCAATCGCTGACGCCGCATTCCAATCATTCAGCGTAATGGCGTTCTGATACAAAAAGGTTGAGATGACGCGCTGCTTGCCGCCTAGCAGGGCAGGTGTTGTATAAGCGGTCAAGCTGCCGACGAATACCAGAATGCTGCCGATAATAAGGCCGGGTATGCTTAATGGCACGACGATTTTACGGAAGGCAGAAAAGCGGGAAGCGCCGAGGCTTTGCGCCGCTTCTACCAAATCATGATTGATGTTCTCCATTACGCCGACCAGAGTAATCAGAATCAAGGGCAGAAACAAATGAACCAGGCCAATAATCATGGCGGTTGGCGTGTACAAAATGCTAAGCGGCTCATGAATGAGGCCGATGCTCATTAACGCATTGTTGATTAGCCCGTTTTTGCCAAGCACGATCATCCAGCTAAAGGAACGTACTACCGAGCTTGTCAGCAGCGGGAATATAGCCAAGGCTAGCAAAATGCTTTTGCCGCGCGGCGGAAGCTTCGAAATGTAGTAGGCAACGGGAAAGCCGATGACTACGCAAATGATAGTCGTCATAAAGCTGACGAGCAGGGTCGTGCCTAAAATTTCAAGAAAATAAGCATCCGTTAGAAACTGCGTATAATGGATGAACGTAAAGTGGCCGTCTTGAAACAGGGTAGACCCTACGGTAGCCACAAGCGGGAAAATCATAAATAGCGCCAGAAACAGCAAGCCGGGCAAGAGCAGCATATATAAATATCGTTTTTTCATTCGTCGATTCTCCTGTCATTATAATTACCGCAGGATTGAGCTTTTTATTGTGCAGTTTGGCTTAATGCGCTGATGAAGCGCGCCAGAAACAGCTCCGCGTCTACTTCCAGGCAAACATCGACGTTAGGCTCGCGCTGCAGGCGGTTTTGAAAATCGCATACCGTTTGCCCATCGCATAGCTCGCTTTTCGTCTCGACATCGACATAGTAGCGCTCCGACGTAAGAAGCTCAGGCCATATTGCCGCGGCAACGGCCAAGGGATCATGCATGGCGCATGCCTGAACGCCGTTGCGCTCGTAATAGCGCAGCATATAATCGGCTGTGCTTGCAGCGACATATTCGGCGAGCGGACTATCGCCCATGGAACGGATATGCTCTTTCGTCAGCAGTGCACGCCGCGTTACATCAAGGCCAACCAGGCGCAGCTTTGGAAAGCCTGCTCCAAGCACGAGCTTTGCCGCTTCCGGATCGACGAACATATTGTATTCGGCCGTTGGCGTCACATTGCCGAAGCCACGGACGACTCCGCCCATGACGACAAGCTCCTTCAGCTCATGCATCATTGCCGGGTATTTGCTTATAGCAAGCGCCACATTGGTCAGGGGGCCAGTCGCTACAAGCGTAATTTCGCCAGGATACTTCTGCACCTGCTCAATGAGGAAATCAGGACCGAAGCTGTCTTTGCGTATTCGTTCAGTGGAGGGGGCAACCTCTTTGAGCGCACCGCCGAGTCCGTCTTGTCCATGCACGCGATGCTCGAATACCGGCTTGCGCATAAGCGGCGCGTTGGCTCCGCGGATGACGGGCACGGTATGATTTTTTGCCAAATCTAAAATCTTGCACGTATTAGCTGTCGCAGTATCTACGGATACGTTGCCATTTACTGTGGAAATGCCGAGCAGTTCAACTTCGCCGCAGCGCAGCGCGAGCAGAATGCCTAAAGCGTCGTCGATGCCCGTATCGACGTCCAGCATTATTTTTTTCATGAAGGATGTGCTCCTTTCGAAGGTTTCTTCGGCATTGTGATAAAAAAGAGCAGGAGGCCACCAGAAAAGAAGCGGCTGCTCCTTGCTCTTTTTAAGAGAGAGTAAATCGGGTAAGTGCCTTCGTTTAACGTGCTACTTCACGGTTGAAACGATCGATCCAGCCTTTGAGATTTTGATTGACGAACGCCATATCAAGCTTGCGAAGCTTTTCTACAACGTCTGCTCCGTAAGTGATGCCTTCCGCTTCTTCAGCAGTAAGCTTTACATTGGTATTGACCGGAGAATCGATTTTCGCTTTGGCTGACTTCTCCTGTACCTCTTGGCTAAGCTGCCAGTTGATGAATTCCTCAGCCAGCTCCTTGTTGGCGCTGCCTTTAACTACGTTCATCGTATTGATAACGGCATAAGCGCCTTCAGATGGAGCAACGAATTTCACGCCCGGAACAGCTGTTTTCAAATCTTTAATGTACATTTCCATAATAGGCCCAGCTGCTGCTTCGCCTTGGGTGAACATATTAATGAACTCGGAGGTTTGACCGTAATATTTCACGACGCTGCCATTGAGCTCTGCTAATTTAGTGAAAGCGGAGTCCTCATTAAAAGTATTTCCGCCGTGGGCGGCAGACGCCGCATCCACGACCATCGGCCCGCTTGTCGCCGTTATATTAGGAAGAATCAGCTTGCCTTTCAGCTCGGGCTTCCAAAGGTCGCTCCACGAGGCAATTTCCATGCCGATAGCCGTAGGATCGTAAGCGATACCGAAGCGGCCTACCGTATAGGCTGGTCCGTATTGCTCGCCATTTGGCGCTTTAGCAATATCGTATACCTGCTCAAGATTTGGGATTTTGCTGCGATCGATCGTTTCAAACGCATCTGCTTCAATCCCTTGCTGCGCATAATAATCGGACAAATAAATAACATCTACATTTGAGCTGCCTTGAAGTACCTTGTTCAATCGCTCCGCATTGTTGCCGATTTCTACGACAATCTCAACATTGTGCTCCTTCTCGAAAGGGGCATATACTTCTTTTTTGAAAAAGTCTTCCGAGAAGCCCCACGTGGAAACAACTAGCTTTTTGGCTGCTGTGCTTCCTGTATTTGCTGCTGCTGAAGCATCAGGGCTTGCCGCCGTATTGTTGCCGCCGCTGCCACAGCCTGCCAATACCATTGCTGCCAGCGAAAATGCAAATAATCCTTTTGCCCAACCTTTGTTCATTTCATCGTCCCCCAAAGTTATCAATTTGTTGTTTAT
>NZ_CP016808.1:3290000-3577500 GCF_002741035.1 Paenibacillus sp. BIHB 4019
TGCTAAGGCGCGCGGAAGAACTCTCGTTAAGGAACTCGGCAAAATGACCCCGTAACTTCGGGAGAAGGGGTACCTCGGTAGGGTGAATAGCCCGAGGGGGTCGCAGTGAAAAGGCCCAAGCGACTGTTTAGCAAAAACACAGGTCTGTGCGAAGCCGTAAGGCGAAGTATACGGGCTGACGCCTGCCCGGTGCTGGAAGGTTAAGGGGAGCGGTTAGGGGTAACCCGAAGCTGTGAACCGAAGCCCCAGTAAACGGCGGCCGTAACTATAACGGTCCTAAGGTAGCGAAATTCCTTGTCAGGTAAATTCTGACCCGCACGAATGGCGTAACGACTTGGGCGCTGTCTCAACGAGAGATCCGGTGAAATTTTAATACCTGTGAAGATGCAGGTTACCCGCGACAAGACGGAAAGACCCCATGGAGCTTTACTGTAACTTGATATTGAACTTTGGTACGATCTGTACAGGATAGGTGGGAGCCATTGAAGCATGAGCGCCAGCTTGTGTGGAGGCGACGTTGGGATACCACCCTGATCGTATCGGAGTTCTAACCTAGGACCATGAAACTGGTTCGGGGACCGTGTCAGGTGGACAGTTTGACTGGGGCGGTCGCCTCCTAAAATGTAACGGAGGCGCCCAAAGGTTCCCTCAGAATGGTTGGAAATCATTCGGAGAGTGCAAAGGCATAAGGGAGCTTGACTGCGAGACCTACAAGTCGAGCAGGGACGAAAGTCGGGCTTAGTGATCCGGTGGTACCGAATGGAAGGGCCATCGCTCAACGGATAAAAGCTACCCTGGGGATAACAGGCTTATCTCCCCCAAGAGTCCACATCGACGGGGAGGTTTGGCACCTCGATGTCGGCTCATCGCATCCTGGGGCTGAAGTAGGTCCCAAGGGTTGGGCTGTTCGCCCATTAAAGCGGTACGCGAGCTGGGTTCAGAACGTCGTGAGACAGTTCGGTCCCTATCTGTCGCGGGCGCAGGAAATTTGAGAGGAGCTGTCCTTAGTACGAGAGGACCGGGATGGACGTACCGCTGGTGTACCAGTTGTTCCGCCAGGAGCACCGCTGGGTAGCCAAGTACGGACGGGATAAGCGCTGAAAGCATCTAAGCGCGAAGCCCCCCTCAAGATGAGATTTCCCAATTAGTAAGACCCCTTGAAGACGACGAGGTTGATAGGTTCGGGGTGGAAGCGCAGCAATGCGTGCAGCTGACGAATACTAATCGGTCGAGGGCTTATCCTAAACAACACGCTAACGTTTCAGACTTGTCTTTCGCATCCAGTTTTCAGTGTGCAACACACATTGATTGGTTTTAAACGTGATCATGGCCCGTTGGTCAAGTGGTTAAGACACCTCCCTTTCACGGAGGTAACAGGGGTTCGAGTCCCCTACGGGTCACCATACTTTTTTCGGAGGCTTAGCTCAGCTGGGAGAGCATCTGCCTTACAAGCAGAGGGTCGGGGGTTCGATCCCCTCAGCCTCCACCATTATGATTTTGAATACGGAGCTGTGGTGTAGAGGCCTAACATGCCTGCCTGTCACGCAGGAGACCGCGAGTTCGAATCTCGTCAGCTCCGCCATTCTTTCATTCTGTGCCGTTGTAGCTCAATTGGTAGAGCAACTGACTTGTAATCAGTAGGTTGGGGGTTCAAGTCCTCTCGACGGCACCATCTTTTTCAAAAAAAATATGCGGTCGTGGCGGAATTGGCAGACGCGCTAGATTCAGGTTCTAGTGGTGTAACAGCCGTGGAGGTTCGAGTCCTCTCGACCGCACCATATTTTTTTGCGGACGTGGCTCAGTGGTAGAGCATCGCCTTGCCAAGGCGAGGGTCGCGAGTTCGAATCTCGTCGTCCGCTCCATTTTTGTTTCGGGACGTAGCTCAGCTTGGTAGAGCACCTGGTTTGGGACCAGGGGGTCGCATGTTCAAATCGTGTCGTCCCGACCATTATATGTTTTACAGCATGTCTGAACTTGCTCGGTAATCGGAGCGCAAGAGCAGGCTTTTTTATTTGCCCGATAATAGATCAGCGTAACAGCTGATACATATGAAAGAAGCTTGCAATTCCACTCTTGAAGTGGAATTGCAAGCTTCTTTTTTCATTGGATTAAATGTGCTTGAAGCAGTAGGCTAGTTAGCCGCAGCAATCGGGTTTCTGATGACTTTAACTTCGTAGAAGGTAATTGTATTGGAAATAATATAGTCCGGTGTTCCACCACGACGAGAATGAGCTTCACGGAAAGCGTCGCTGCGAGTCCAAGCTTGGAAATCATCCTTCGTATTCCAGCGTGTTACAATGGATACTTCCTCATAATCTTTCGTTTTCTCTGTCAGCAAAACCTCAAGGCCAAGGAAACCCTCCGCTTTCTCTACATCGCCAACGCGGTCGAAGCGCTCAATCAGCTTATGGGCATTGCCTTTTGTAATATGGGATGCATTCGTTACAATAATCATTTTGGTGTCCTCCTGATTTTTTCTTGGATTCGGGATAATAAGGGGATAACCTTCATCAAATTTGATACGGGCATCCATATTATACACATCTTTTAAAAACTCTGAAGTTAGTACGGTTTGGGGTTCCCCTGTCATGGCAATTAATCCGCGTTTCATAGCAATCATATGGTCACAGTATGCAGCTGCTTGTTGGAGGTCATGTAAAACCATAACAATTGTAATCTGATGATTCCGATTAATCTGCTGCAGCATCTCCATTACATCGAATTGATGGGCAATATCGAGGTAAGTAGTAGGCTCGTCGAGCAGAAGAATATTCGTTTTTTGCGCCAAAGCCATTGCGATTCGGGCTTTTTGCTGTTCACCTCCAGATAAAGTGTAAAACATTTGGTGCTGGTAACGCTTAGTACCGGTAATCTTTAAGGCCCAATCGATGATGTCATTGTCTTCGTGTGTCATTTTGTTTTTGAACATAGGCTTATGAGGCGAGCGCCCAAAGGAGACGAGTTCACGTACCGTTAGGTCGGGAATCATTTCTTTGGATTGCGTAAGCATTGCGATATCTTTGGCAAAATCTTTGGTTTTGTAGCTTTTAAGCGGCTTTTGATTAATAAATACTTCGCCTTTGTCTGGCGTAAGCAGCTTGGTAATGACCTTCAGCATTGTCGATTTGCCTGATCCATTCGGACCAACAATGGCCGTGATTTTTCCAGAAGGGATAATCATATTGGCATCTTCCATTTCGAAAGCGCCGACGGATAAGCCTACATTATCAATATGAATAGCAGCATTCATCGTATTGCCCCCTTTTTACGTAATAGATAAAGAAAGAATGGTGCTCCCAGACAGGCAAGAAGGATGCCTACAGGAAGCTCAATCGGATCAAACCAGGTACGTGCGAATGTATCTGCTAAAACGACTAAAGATGCTCCACCGACTATAGAAAGCGGAAGGAGAAAGCGATAGTCGTCTCCGATAATTAAACGAACGGCATGTGGGACGACGAGTCCAACAAAACCAATGAGTCCAGCGACGCTGACGGCAGCTCCGGCTAACAGTGCAGCCAAAATAATGAGCAGGAAGCGCTGAATTTGAACTTTTTGGCCAAGCAGTTGGGCGGAGTCATCGCCTAGCAGCAGCACATTGGCTGGCTTAATCGCCAGAAAGCAAAGCAGCAAACCGACAATGGCATAAGGCGCCATAAAGGAGAGATGGCTCCAGCTTCTTCCGTTCAGCCCACCAGCAAGCCAAGGGAGAACCGATTGTACGCGGTCGCTATAGACGACCATAAGTCCATTTGTTACAGCGCCGAGCAGCGCATTAATGGCTACGCCTGCGAGTACGATTTTGATAGGCGATGTCCCTTTGTCCCATGCGCTCAAATAGATTAGCAGGCAAGTAATGCTTGCGCCTAAAAAGGCTGCTATTGGCAGCATATAGCCAAGCTGCGGAAGAACGACCATCGTAATGACAGCTGCAAGTCCGCCACCAGCGGAAACCCCAATAATGCCGGGATCCGCAAGAGGATTGCGCATTACGCCTTGCAGCAGAGCGCCTGATGCAGCTAGGCAAGCGCCTACGAGCAGGCCAATAATGACGCGCGGCATTCTTAAATTCATAATGATAGTTTCGTAACGGGGATCGGCATCGGAGGTGAGAACCTGGCCAATCTCTTTTAAAGTAATAGGAACGGAGCCGTAAACGAGACCGAAATAAGTAACAAGTAGCAAAATAATAGGCGCAATTATGATAGACCATTTGCGCCGGCGGCTTCGCTGAGTTTTATTCATGGCTGCGTCTTCGCTCCATCCAGCAATTCAATCATAAGGGTGAGCGCATCGGTGATACGCGTACCCGGGTTCGTGCCGAACAGATCAGCAGGAAGCACTTCGATGGCATTATTTTTTACAGCATCAAGTCCATTCCAGGCAGCATTGCTTTGCATTTCCTTTAGGAAGGCATCCTTTACCTGTTCCGGATTGCCATGCGTCATAATCATGACAACTTGCGGATTTGACTGAACGATTCTTTCTGAATTGAGCTGAGCATATTGTGGATAGCTTTGAAGCGCTTCATAATCCGAGGCAATATTTTCTCCGCCAGCCATCTCCAAAATGTTGCCGCTGAGAGAATTGGGCAGTGCAGCCATAAAGGTGCCCGGAGCGCCGTATACTAATAAAGCCCGCGTCTTGTTCGTGCTGGCATTTGCTGCAATTTGGCTAAGCTTGCCATCGATTTCGGCAATAAGCTCTTCAGCCCGCGACTGTTTTTGCAGAAGCTGGCCTAACAGCGTAATTTGCTTTTTAATATCGTCTATTGAATTGGCAGAGGAGAGCACCATCTTGGCCCCAATGCTTTCAATAGTGGGGATATCCTTCGTATTCATAGGATTGTTGCCGAGAACGACATCCGCTTTCAAAAAGGCGATTTTCTCCAGATCGACCTCGTGGGTAGAGCCGATTTGTTCCACGGCCTCCGCTTCTTCGTTGGCTAATGGAACGGAGGAGGTAGGCCGGCCGACGAGTGTTCCCCCTAGGGCATAAATAATATCGGCTTCACCATTGCTTAACGCTACAATATGCGAAGGGACAGCAGCAAATGTTAGTTGCCTTCCGGCGAAATCGGTTATGGCTACCGCATTTTGTTTCTCGGCTTGACTTGCAACCCCTTGTGAGGCGGCTGAATTAACATTTTGTGAGCAACCTGGTGCGGCTAAGAGAAGCAGGGCCAGCATCACAGGGTATACAATTTTCATATAATCCTCCCAATCCGATCTGATAATGATTATTATTATTAAAATAATGATATTGTAAATGATAATCAATGTCAATAAGAAATAAACAATATATAGAAAAAATAATTTATGGTTATACGCAAAATAAATAGCGGTATTCATTCTTTTTTAAACATAAATATAATATTATATCAATAAATTTATATGAAAATTGTGCATTTAAAAATGTTTGTTTAGTCTTTGAAATCAATTAAAGAAAAATAAACAAAAAAATATGTAAATAAACGATTGACAAAATTAATATAGTTACGTTAATATCAAGTTGTCGGGCAGCTGAGAAACAGCTTGCTAGGCATCCTGAGAGCTGTGAAGAGCATGATGCGCAGGCTTAGGAGTGGGGAAGGAAAGGTATATTTTTTTTGACACTCAATTGATAATGATAATCATTAACTTGATTGTTGTCTACCTTTTCTAAACTATTTTTTCTATACGACAGGAGAGGAGGAGAAAGACTTCATTCGTAAACTCCCAATATCAACCTTCTTAATTATTTGTTTTTTGGTTCTTCTTGCAGCGCCGTCGGCTTATGCAGAAAGCATGGCAGATGGTACATATACGATCGATTATGTCATCAAGAAAGCTGAAGATGAATCAGCATCTATGGCAAATGATTATTGGGAAAAGCCTGCCAAGGTTATCGTTGAAAATGGAAAAATAACGGTGCAGCTGCAAATTAATCATAGTGCTTGGGTAACAGAGTTCAAAGTTCCTGGCGGTGGGGGGTTCGTGAATACGAAGGTGATCAGCAGCAGCAAAGCTAATGATACCCGAGTTGTACAGTTCAATGTAGACGACTTGTCTAAAACGATGCTGTCAAAAATTCATGTTACGGTCCCCGATATTGATTATGATCACGACTACACTATACGATTCGATTTTGATACGAATAGCCTGAAGCTAGTAAGCAAGGTAGAAACTCCTGCGAAGACGGAGACTACTCCCAAACCTGCAGAGTCTGCAGAAACAAAGCCGGTTGTCACACCGACTCCTAAGGCGACTGCTTCCCCGAAAGCTACTAAGGTGCCTGCTAAGGATGGAAATTCCGAGGCAACAGCAACGCCGAAAGCTTCGGCTCAAGCAACGCCAACTGCTGCTAATGAAAAGGGTGCAGCTGGCAGCGTAACCGAAAGCGCTATCCCATCATCGGCAACGCCTCAGGAGACCGTTGCAAGCGCAGCTCCTGAAGCCGCAGTTAACCCGGAAGCATCCGCTGATGCAGCAACTTCTGCCGCTGAGGCAACTGCTTCTCCAGAGGAAGCTGAGAAGGCTGTTTTGGAAGCGGGAACAGACGAGACTGTTGACGCTTCAAGTGCAACCGAAACTGAAATGGCAGCCGAGGATGCGGGCAAGGTGGATGGTGCTGTTTCTGTAGAAGCCGCAGCAGAGGTAGAACCGCTTCAAGAGCGTTCCAATAATTGGACAACGCCATTGACGGTTGTAGGTATCGTTATTTTAGCAGGAGCTGCTATGTATTTTTATCGTAAGAACAAAACCAAAAACTAAAAACTAGGGAGTGTTTTGATTATGATGAAATCGTTCAAAAAAATGATGCCTTTGATGCTGTTGGTTATGGCTGTTGCACTTATTGTTCAAGTAGGTTCCGCTTTTGCCGCAACTTCTAAAAACTACAATGTTTTGAAACCGGATGGAACGATTTCCACTTGGGCGAATTCCTATGCAGTTAAGCCTGCTTCCGTAGCTAGCGATGGCGAAACGGTCACTCTTGCATTCAATGATACAGTTTACATTCAAAGCCTGACAATTGTTGACGGTTCTACTTCCACTACTTACTATGGCACGATCGTTGGCAGCACACGCGTATTCACGTTCACAGTTGATGATTTCAGCGTTAACACACAAGCTAAGCTTCATGTTGTCGTACCAGGTGTATACGACACTGTACACGACATTCAATTTAAATGGCTGTAAGCCCTATAGCTAATCTGAACGTTATCATTCGGTAACCATTTATCTTGAATTCGAAAAGGAGACTTACTATGCTGAAATCTTTATCTTTGAAAAAATCTTCAACTATGTTTTTGCTAATGGCTATGCTGCTCATGGCCTTTGCTGTAGCTCCGGCCTTTGCTAATCCGACACTTGCTGATGGCGAGTATAAGATCAATTTCAAAGTGCTGAAAGATGGCACAAGCAGCACTTCTACGATGGATGGTTATGCAGTTAAACCTGCTAAGCTGATTGTAGAAAACGGACAATTTTATGTAGAGACGACTTGGAACAACGCTTCGTGGATTCCTGATATCCAAGTAGATCTAGATGGAGATGGCGTATACACAGACGCTGATCTAGTTGGCACTTCAGGCAATACGAAAACAGTAGGCTTCGAAGTTGCAGATTTGTCTGCGAAAGTGGAAACGAAAACGCATGTCGTTATTCCATTCCTTTTCTATGACAGCTGGTACAACGTTCAAATTCAATTTGATGAGAGCAGTATTGCCCCTTACTAATCCTAGAGAAAATGCTATAAACCTGATGAGCGGTCTGCCTAAGAAGCAGGCCGCTTTGAATGGCGAAGAGCTGAAAAGGGAAAACAAGCATTCGCTTCCGATTTGAAAGCGATAATTAGAAGGAGAGTATATAAATTGAAGAAGCAATTTAAACAGGCAATAGCTATGCTGCTTTCAGCAGTATTATTATTTTCATTGGTCTACATCGGGCCTAAAACAGCAGCGGCAGCAGCTGAAGTGACTGTACCGGATGGTACTTATGATGTAGGTTTTAAGTATCTTTATGATGGCAAAGAATCAACATCGGTTATGAATGATTATGCAAAAGCAGGAACAGGCAAGCTGATTGTAGAAAACGGGAAATTTTACTTCGAAAATCAATGGAATAATTATACATGGTTTATGCATTTCTCTGCTCGCAATGCGGGCAGCCCAAAAGCTGAAATCAATAACAATGTGCCTTCTAATATGGAAGGTTATACTGATGTAACTACAAGGATTGTAGACAATAATCCCGATACCGTTATAGCTCGTATGGAGTTGCCTAATATTCTGGATAAGCAGGATGTGCTTATTCATATTATTGCTACAGGCTTGCCATTCGTATATGACAATTGGTATAACGTACAGTTGAAAATCGATACAACAAATGTTCCGATTGTTCCAGTAGGCGGCGGGAATGAGAATCCTGCTCCAGTTGTTAATATTACGCAGTTCAATGAATTGATAACTGTAGCACAATCGGTTTATGAAAGCACTTATGAAGGAGCGGGAGATGGGTTTTACACTCCTGGGTCGAAGCTCTCCCTTTATAATGCGATTCAGGCTGCCAAGCAAACAGCGGGAAGCAATCCCACTGAGGATCAAGTAACAGCAGGGTACGTCCTATTGGAAACCGCACTGAGAAACTTTGAAGCGTTTAAAATTGTCGTTTCTAAAACAGCATTAGTTCAAGCGGTTGAGGAGGCTTCGGCCTTTATTGCAGCAGTCAAAGAATTTGGGGCAACAAGTGGAAGTGCAGATGTACGATCGATAGGAGAATATCCGAGTGATTTGAAGGCGGCTGTGGCTGCTTCCGTAACAGCGGCAAATACAACGATTAGCAATGCAAATGCAACACAGGTAGAGGTTAATGCAGCAGCAGCAGATTTGGCTTCAAAAATCGCTGATCTGAAGGCGAATGAATTGACACAAAGCACGGTAACCATGTCTGTGTTAACGGATTTGACTTCTACAGCTCAGCAATCCGAGTGGGCAGACTATTTCGGAAAAACAGCAACTGTCCTGAAATCCGGCAGCAAATTGTATGCCAATATTACAATCAATAAAAGCTCTGAGATCGATTTAAATGCGCTTCTTTACCTCCGTCCAGCTGTAGATGGATCGGCTACTTTTACGGGGAGCACACATAATAGAACTTTGGGCCAAGTTAGCCGCAACATTGAAAAAGATACGTATGTAGGCCAACTGGAGTTCAATCGCAGCAATACAGCAACGACAAGCGGCATCGTATCTTTCAAATTCACTCCGGTCGCGACAGGCGTAAGCCAGATTGTGTATTTAAGCTTTAATACGGATGAGCTTAATGCATTGAACGTTGCAATTGGGAAGGCTAATGGCTTGCATAAAGTTATTTCCGAAAGTCCGTTGAGCGGGCAAAATACCGATAAACTGGCTAGTTTGCAAGCAGCTATTGATTTGGCAAGTCCAGTAGCGGCTAATAAAGCAGCGATTAAAAAAGATATCGCAGCAGCAGCGGCAGCGCTTCAAACCGCACTAGATTTGTTTAAAGAAGGAACATTCGACGCGCTTCCTTTCCAAGTGATGCATGCAACGCAAAACAGTTTGTCGACGATGAAGGACTATTTTGTAAGCCCAGCTGAAAAAGTGACAATTGACGGCTCAACCTATGTTATTTTCACAGTGAAGAGCAGCAGTTTGGTTACAGCTTTCAAAGTGAAGGAAGACGGCGTACTTGTGGATACGGAAATTGTTAGCAGTGATGCAGCTTCCGACACGCGGGTTGTCAAATTTAAAGTTAATGATTTAACGGCTTTGCTGGATGCACAGGTACACATTTTTATCCCTTATGTAATTGATCCGCGTACAGGCACTCCTTATAATGCAGATCATAATATTCGTCTGAACTTCGATGCTGGAGATGCTTCGGTATTGAATGCGGATGCGGCGGCAGCACAAGCCCTTCATGATGCTGCAGCAGCAGGAACAGCTGTAGGCGAATATCCGGCAGCGGCAAAAGAGAAGCTGCAAACAGCTATTAACACGGCTAAAACGTTTGCTGCTGTTGCAGTAGTTTCTAAAACGCAAGTGACAGCAGCGAAAGCTGCGCTAGAGCAAGCAGTCATCGCTTTTAAAGCTGCAAAAGTGTTGGCAGATGGCACTTACAATCTAGTTGTAAAGACGTTTGATGGTGATCTATCCAGCCATTTGAATGAAGCGGGAAGCTTGGTTGTGTCGGGAGCGAATCATCTTGTAACCTTTACGCCAAAAGCAGGCGTTGCGGTGAAAAAACTCATAAACAATGCAACAAATGAAGAAATTTTGCCTGCTACAGTGACAACGGGATCAAATGCGGGAGCTGCTCTAGTTCATTCGTTGGTCATGGCAGCAGTTGCCACAGGAACTCCTGTTAAATTTTCTGTTCCTAATCTATCCGATACGTACACGCTAGTTCTAGGTGTAAACGGATTGGCAGCTGATCTTGAATATGCGGTACAGTTCGCTGATATTGCAGCATCGACAGATACGGGAACAACACCTGGCACTACGCCAGGAACGGAGCTGCCTCCTGTTGTTACTCCAGGACAACTGGCAGACGGCAACTACTTCTTGCAGTTTGAAATTAAAAAATACGGAACAGATAATAAGTCCGTTATGCAGGATTATGTAATTTCCCCAGGACTGCTGAAAGTTTCGGGCGGCACAAAAACATTTTATATGACGCTTAAGCAGGACAAGGAAATTACAGGACTCAAATTTAACAATAACAGTGTTAGTGTTGAAAGCAGAGACACAGTAAATAACACGCGGGTTGTCTACTTCAATGTTCCAAATATCAATAATCGCATCGACGGCTGGGTCAAAATTGATTGGGCTGCTATGAATTATTTCCATGAGTATGATATTCAAATCGAGTTCTATCCTAACACTCTAGTAGCGACCGCTGGTTCTGTAGCACCTGGTGTAGGCGATGTGGAAGTCATTGAAGAGAAAGATCCGAATGCAGGCAAAGATGACTTGAACGAGCCTGTTGTAACGGATTTCAAGGATATTCAAGGACACTGGGCACAAGCATCCATTGAAAAAGCGCTTGAGCTTGGTATCGTTAAAGGTTATTCCGATGGCAAATTCCGTCCGAATGGCGTCATTACTCGCGCTGAGTTCGCCGTTCTGATCAGCCGGGCTCTGAAGCTCACGGACGGATCGACAAGTGCGACCTTCAATGACAGCAAGCAAATCCCTGCATGGGCGAAGCCGCACATTGACCGTGCTGCGAAAGCGGGCTTGATCTCTGGCTATGCGAACGGAACATTCCTTCCGAGCAGAGAAATTAACCGTTCGGAGCTGGCCTCCATTATCGTTCGAGCAGCTAAGCTCGACATTGATGAGACGAACGAGCTAAGCTTCGCAGATGCTGCCTCGATTCCGGACTGGGCGAAAAATGACATTGCCGCTGCTGCAAAAGCTGGCTATATACAAGGCAAAGGCGGCAATAAATTTGAACCGCTTGCTAACGCAACAAGAGCAGAAGCATTGACGCTGATCATGAAGCTGCTGGAAACGAAATAAGCAGGAAACATGAGCACGCAGGGAGATAAGAGTACTTCCTGTATGCGAATCCTAAGGTCCATACACAAATGAAGCAAAGCTGACAAGGATGCCGGGAGACCGGTATCCTTGTCATGTTCTCATGAAGGGAGTTAGATAAACGGATGAATAACGCTTTTGGCAAAATGCTTGGACTGCTCGGATTGATGGCGCTGCTTCTGCTAGCTGCCTGCTCGGCAACTGGCGTTGATCCTGCTGCCAAGGAGCAGCAGGGAGCGGGCCCGTCCGTACAGGCTGAGCAAGCCGAGCCGGCGAAAAATACGGCCGAGCCGGCTTCTTCTCCTGCGGCAGAGCAGCGGGTCGTATCAACAACCGTCGCGATTACGCAAATGCTGGATGCGCTTGAAGTGGAGCTTGTAGGCGTGCCGACCAGCTCCAAGACGCTGCCTGCCCGCTATGACCAAGTGACTAGGGTAGGCAACCCGATGAGCCCAGATATGGAGCTCGTCAAATCGCTCAAGCCGACGGAAATATTGTCGGTGACGACGCTGGAGTATGACCTGAAGCCGGTTTTTGAAGCGGCGGGGATGCAGGCTGATTTTCTCAACCTTACGAGTGTGGAAAGCATGAATAATGCGCTTAAAAAGCTGGGCGAGACGTACAATAAGCAAGCACAAGCGCAAGCTATCGTCGATAAGTTCGAACAGAAGGTAGCGGAGATTCATACGGCTACGGCTGAGAAGAAAAAGCCAAGCGTATTGATTTTGCTAGGGGTACCTGGCAGTTATCTTGTTGCGACTGAGCATTCGTACATTGGCGATCTGGTCCGGCTCGCTGGCGGTGTCAACATTGTACAGGGTGAAAGTGTAGAGTATTTAGCGTCCAACACGGAATATTTGCAGCAGTCGAATCCGGATGTGATTTTGCGTGCCGCCCATGGCATGCCGGAGGAAGTTGTGAAAATGTTCGATAAGGAGTTCCAGAAAAACGATATTTGGAAGCACTTCAGCGCCGTACAAAACGGCCGAGTATATGATTTGGAAGAAGCTTTATTCGGAACGACAGGTAATTTATACGCTGTAGATGCTATCGATACTTTGATGGGAATGCTCTACCCATAAGCGAATACGGCGTGATGTGGCACGGCAAGGTTCGGCTCGGGAACTTTTCATAAAGGACGTTGGTCATGATTAAGAAGATTGGCAGTTTTATTGTCGTTATCGCTCTGCTGGTAGCCGCTATCATTTATTCCGCTATGACCGGGAGTATTAAGGTAGGCATTTTGGATTTGGTGCAGGGTTTATTTTCAGGAACGAATGATCAGGTAGAGGTAATAAAAGATTTGCGCTTTCCGCGTATTATCGTCTCTCTGCTGACAGGTGCGGCGCTTGCCGTTTCCGGCGTGCTGCTTCAGGCTGTAATGAAAAATCCGCTCGCGGATGCAGGAGTGATTGGAATATCATCAGGCGCAGGGCTAGTATCGTTGACCGTTGTGACGATTTTTCCAGGGCTATTTTTCTGGATGCCGCTGTTTTCCTTTTTCGGCGGTGCGCTGGCCTGCTATCTCGTTTATGCGCTGTCGTGGAAGTCGGGACTTAGCCCGCTGCGGCTCATTCTCGTGGGAATTGCGATTAATGCGACATTTACGGGGCTCGGGCAGTCGTTTAATTATCGCGGCAGCTACGCGGTTACGAGCGTCAATCAGGCGATTTCATCGATTTTCACCATGAAGACGTGGACGGATGTGCAAATTATTGGGGTATATGGCCTCATTGGCCTGCTGCTCTCCTTGCTGCTCAGTTCATGGTGCAATATGCTTAGCTTACAGGACAAAACGGCGAAAAATCTCGGGCTGCGGGTAACGCGGGCGCGGCTGCTGATCTCGGTCGTCGCGGTGCTGCTCGCATCCGTAGCAACGGCCATTGGCGGCTTGATTGCTTTCGTCGGCCTGCTCGTGCCGCATATTGCGCGTACTTTGGTTGGCTCCGATCATAAGGTGCTTATTCCATTTTCTGCACTGGGCGGCGCCTTGCTGATTTTAGCGGCGGATACGCTCGGACGGACGGTGCTCGCGCCGACGGAAATTCCGGCTTCGATCATAATGACGATTATCGGCGGGCCATTCCTCATCTTTATGCTTAGAAGGAGTGAGCGCGTTTATGGAAATTAAACAGGTGACGTTCTCCTATGACAAAAAGACAGACCAGCTTAAAAACATCAGCGATACAATTGAAACGGGAAAAATAACGACGATTATCGGCCCAAATGGCTGCGGCAAGTCGACGCTGCTCGGCATTTTATCGCAAAACTATGCGCCCGCTCATGGGGAGGTGCTGCTCGATGGCAAGTCGCTGGCCCAAATCAAGCCAAAGGAGCTGGCTAAAAAGCTTGCGGTCGTGCATCAGCAAAATGAGGCGCCTTACGATTTAACGGTGGAGCGGCTCGTGAGCTATGGCCGGCTGCCGCATCGCAGCTTCCTCGGACAGCCGAATGAGGAGGACGAGCGGGCGATTGAAGAGGCACTCGACTCGACCAACCTGCAGCAGAAGCGCAGCCAGCGGCTCAATCAGCTTTCTGGCGGCGAGAAGCAGCGGGTATGGATTGCGATGGCGCTGGCGCAAAAAACGCCGATCTTGTTTCTGGATGAGCCGACAACCTTCCTCGATATGTATTACCAGATTGAAATATTGGAGCTGGTAAAGGCATTAAATCGGGAGCATGGCATGACTATCGTCATGGTACTCCATGACATTAATCAAGCAATCCGTTACAGCGACCGCATTGTCGTGATGAAGGCGGGCGAGATTGTGGCGAGCGGTACGCCTGAGGCTGTTATTACGAAGGAAATCGTAAAAGAAACGTATCAGGTTGATGTGCTGCTTAAGCAAGAAAGCGATACGGGGCTGTATGTCGTACCAGTCGGCATTTGAGCTCGTAATGGATTGCAGCTTATAGCTGAGGTGCAGGCGGGATGCCACACTCTAGAAAGTCGACAGTTCGAGCAGATGGATGCGCGGGCAGTCGGCTTTTATTTTTTTTCGCCGGCTGTAGTGGTAGAATAAGAGGAACAAATCAAGATGAGATAGTGAGGAATAAGCTTATGATACGTTTTGGCCTAATTGGCACCAATAAAATTACA
Organism: Paenibacillus sp. BIHB 4019; assembly: GCF_002741035.1. Lineage (NCBI taxonomy): Bacteria > Bacillati > Bacillota > Bacilli > Caryophanales > Paenibacillaceae > Paenibacillus > Paenibacillus sp. BIHB 4019. The sequence goes on from NZ_CP016808.1 coordinate 3,304,646, forward strand.
GATTCTTTTATTGAAGCGGCACGCGGGCTGGAGGATTTTGCTTTAGCGGCCGTATATTCGCGAACGTCGGAGCGGGCGGCTGAATTTGCGAGCAAATATAATATCCCGCATACGTTCACAGATTTGGAGGAGATGGCAAAGAGCGATCAGGTGGACGCTGTATATATCGCAAGCCCTACCTCGCATCATGCTCAGCATGCCATCACCTGCATGAAGCATGGCAAGCATGTGCTTGTCGAGAAGCCCATTGCTTCAAATGCCCGGGAAATGCGGGAAATGATCGCAGCGGCCAAAGAAAATAAGGTGCTGCTTATGGAGGCGATGAAATCGACGTTCGTGCCGAACTTCGCAGTTATTCGCGAGAACCTGCCTAAGCTGGGAACCATTCGGGGTTACTTTGCAGCCTACTGTCAATATTCTTCGCGTTATGATGCGTACAAGGAAGGCAATGTCATGAACGCATTCAAACCGGAGTTTTCGAATGGCTCGCTGATGGACATTGGCATTTACAGCGTTTACCCGCTGGTCTCATTGTTCGGCAAGCCGAATAAAATAAAAGCAAGTGCCGTTATGCTGGAGTCCGGTGTGGACGGCAAGGGCAGCCTGCTGCTGCAATATGATGGAATGGATGCGGCTGTGCTGCACTCCAAAATTTCCAATTCCCAGCTTCCAGCGGAAATCCAAGGCGAAGCGGGCAATATGATCATTGAAAATATCAGCTACCCGAATCAGGTGCGCATCGAATACCGCGATGGCAAAGTGGAGGAGCTGACGGTGCCGCAGGCGGAAAATGTGATGGTGTATGAGGCTGAGGCATTTATTCGGCTCATTCAGAGCGGCCAGCATGAATCGGATATTAATTCGCCTGCGAACTCGCTTGCTGTACTTGAGGTGCTGGATGAGGCGCGCAGCCAGATCGGGCTTGTTTTCCCTGCAGATCGGCTATAATATGGATGTAAGGAAGTAACTGGAATGTGGATGGATCTATTTTATAGAGATAAAGGAGACTTGGAATGAGCGATGCATTTGTAGTTCAATTGGAGAAATATGCTGAGATTATTGTGAAAATAGGTGTAAATGTCCAGCAGGGACAGGCGGTATTCGTGACAGGAGCGATTGAGGCGGCGCCTCTAGTGCGTCTCGTCGCAGAGAAGGCATATGCAGCTGGAGCAAGCAATGTACATATTGATTGGACGGATGACCAGTTATCCCGATTAAAATATGAAAAAGCGGGCGCTGAAATTTTTGAGCATTTCCCGCAATGGGAAACAGCGAAGCGCCAGGAGTTTGTTGATAAAGGCGCTGCCTTTATTTCGATCGTTTCCTCCAGCCCGGATCTGCTGAAAGGGATCGACACGCAGCGTATTTCCAACTACCAGAAGGCAGCGGGAGCAGGGCTGAAGGAATTCCGCAGAGCGATTCAAGCGGACAAGGTGAGCTGGACAGTCGTTGCGGCAGCAGCCAAGGACTGGGCGAAGAAGGTATTCCCGCAGGCGGAGGGCGAGCAAGCTGTCGAGCTGCTGTGGGAAGCGATTTTCAAGGCGGTGCGTCTGCATGCGGAAGATCCGGTTGCGGCTTGGCAGGAGCATAACAGAGCGCTTGGAAGCAAGGGCGAGGCGCTGAACAACTACCATTTTAATAAGCTGCATTACACCGCTCCGGGCACGGATTTGACAATTGAGCTGCATGACAAGCATCTATGGGTTGCGGCGGGCAGCGAAAACGAGCAAGACGTTCCGTTTATGGCGAATATGCCGACGGAAGAAGTGTTTACCGTGCCGCTAAAAACCGGCGTTAATGGTTATGTGTCGAGCACAAAACCGCTCAGCTACGGCGGCAATATCATTGACCGCTTTAAGCTGACCTTCGAGAACGGCCGCATTGTGAAGGCCGAGGCGGAGGAAGGCGAAGCGATTTTGCAAAAGCTCATTGATACGGATGAGGGGGCGCGTTATTTGGGCGAGGTTGCACTGGTACCGCATCATTCCCCGATTTCGGAGTCGAACATTTTGTTCTACAATACGCTGTTTGATGAAAATGCTTCGAATCACTTGGCGATCGGCAGCGGCTATGCCTTCAATATCGAAGGCGGCAAAAAAATGTCGCCAGAAGAGCTGGAAGCAAACGGCGTTAATGCGAGCTTGACGCATAATGATTTCATGATTGGCTCTGCCGACATGGATATTGATGGCATTCAAGCCGACGGCACAGTCGTTCCTGTGTTCCGTAAAGGCAACTGGGCGTTTTAAGACGTGAAAATAAGCATGAAACAAAGACAGGCTCGGAGCTGCATGTTGCAGCTTCGGGCCTGTTTTTTCGTTTTGTTACCGGATCCGTGCATGATAGCGGTTAGATTACCTCAGCTAAGCCTAGTATAGCTTGCCTTGGCGGTACAGAACCGTCGACAGCTTCATCACCGAATGATTATAGCAATTTTGCCGCAGCGTGTAGTTGGCGCTAAAGAAGGAAGGCAAAATAGAGCCGAGTGTGCTTTGCATTTTCTCAAACAGCATGCGATGCACCTGTTCCTCCGTCAAATATTGCGTTTCACGGCCTTGGAGCCATTCGAAATAAGAGACGATAACGCCGCCAGCATTAGCAAGAATGTCGGGAATAATAATAACGCCATTGTCGGACAGCTTCTGGTCAGCTTCGCCCGTTATCGGCGCATTTGCCCCTTCGACGATGACCTTGGCTTTCACTTTATTTACATTATCCTCGCGCACCTGCTCCTCCAGCGCGGCCAGCACGAGCACATCGACATCCAGATACAGCACTTCCTCACGTTCCAAAATGTCTGCTTTGAGCTCAAGCTCAGCAAGCTCTTCTTTCGTCTTAGGCAAATCGCCTTGATGGTGATTAGCGAAGTCAATAAGTGCCGGAATCGATAGGCCATCGGCATTGTAAAGCGTTACATTGCGGTCGCTGACCGCCACGACCTTGTTGTTGAGATAGGTGCATTTATGCGCTTCCAGCGCGGCGATGGAGCCCACATTGCCGAAGCCTTGAACGGCGATGGAAAGCGATTTTTCCGCTTGGGCGAGTACATTGGCAGCAAACGGATTAGAGCTGTTGGTCAAATAGCCGCGGTGCACTTTAAGAAAATCATGCAGCATATAGCGGAACGTGAAATAAACGCCTTTGCCTGTCGCTTCCCGGCGTCCTAATGAGCCGCCGTTAATGACGCTTTTGCCGGTGAAGCTGCCGAGATACGGTTTGCCGGGATGGATATTTTTATATTCGGCCATCATCCAGTCCATCTCGCGTTCGCCGGTTCCCATGTCGGGCGCGGGAATATCCTTTTCCGGGCCGAGAATATCGGTAAAATATTGGACATATTTTTTGCATATAATGTATAGCTCTTTCGCTGAATAGTTGCGCGGATTAATGCCGACGCCGCCCTTGCCGCCGCCGAAAGGAACGTCGTGCAGCGCATTTTTGAGCGTCATCAAGGCCGCCAAATTGGTAACCTCTTCTTCATTTACGGACTCGTGAAAACGAATGCCGCCTTTGTATGGGCCAAGTGTATCGTTATGCTGGATGCGGTAGGCCGGTATGCGAACGACGTCGCCATCATCCATCGTAATGCGTAAAAAAGCTTTATTCACCTTGTTTGGCGTGGATAAAATAGCAGCTAAAGACAGGAAAGCCTGATCCCGGTGCTTTCCTTGTAAATCGGACAAAAAGGAGGAGTCTCCCGATAATGCATGCAACGATTGCTGAACGATTGTGCCAGTTTGGTTTGCCATGTTTATTCGACCTCCAGTGTGGGTAACGAAGATTGTAGTGCATGGAGCCGGTTGGGGCACCTACATCATTTTAACATAGCAAGGAGAGTAATCCAAAATGTAATATAGGTATTACGTAATGAATATTATATTTTTTAGTACTTAATGCCCGTTTTACAAATGGAAAATAATCCAAAAGTATGTTGAAATATGTCGCTTTCCTCGTTAACATGTACAGAGCAAGAGAAAATATCATTAGATAAATAGAGGGAGAAGTGAAAAGGTCATGGAACAACAATATCAAAATCAAAATGGGTATCAGCAGCAAAACCATTTGGCGGAGCCGGTAAGCTTTAAAGAGTGGATGATTACTATTCTGCTCTGCGCTATTCCGCTCGTGAACATTATTATGCTGTTCATCTGGGCTTTTGGAGGCAATACAAAAATTAGCAAGTCGAACTATGCCAAGGCTTCATTGTTGTGGGCTGCAATCGGTATCGTTTTATACATTTTCTTTTTCTTAGTATTCGGTGCTGCTCTAATTGCAGGCTTTTCCGAAATGGGCAACTACTCTTACTAATAATTAAAGCAGCCTGCTGCAAGCAGGTAAACAAAGGGCGCTCCAATCCGCTGCAATGCGGCGAGGGGCGTCTTTCATTTTGCCCAGATCATGCTATAATAAACGACAATGAATGGCTATGAGACTGCATGGAAATAGAGGTGTTAACGATGGCGAAAAAAAATCGGCAGGCAGCTCCGCATGCGGGCAAGCCGAAAGCGGACACGGCGGATGGCCAGCAGGCGACCTTGAAGGATTTGCTGAGTGCTGATGTCCTGAGCAAGCTCAAGGAGCAGTCGAATGCGCTGAAGGCAGCGGAAGAGCAGAAGAAGCAGGATGCCGCACAGAAGGCGGATGAAGCGCGGAAGCAGGAGCAGAAGCGGCTGGAAAATGATATGGAATATTTGCTGAACAACAGCAAGCCGGGCGACTGGAAAAAATACAAATAAAGCAGTATCGCGCTATTGCCTGTCAGGCGCAATAAATACAAAAGGAATCATCGCTTCTTCCTGCGTGATTCCTTTTGTGTTTCGTATGCAGTTTATTTACTCGCTCTTGCAGAGTAGGCGTTTTTCTTTCACCAGGCTTCACGCCATTCCAGCTTCCCCGCAGCTGTTCGGGATTCATTAACCCTCTTTGGGCCAGCTTTTGTCTTGCTTTCTTCGCTTTGCTCATTGCCATCTTCGTATTCCTCCTGTTTGCCTGTGTATGTGGTGCCCGAAACTTCAAAGCACATGCTTTTATTATATGCTGAAAATAGTGCTTAGGAAAGGACCGGCTGCTTCCAATTGACAGAGTTTGCGGGCTGCGTTACAGTCAATAGATGAGCTAAAAAAGTAAGCGTCATCATAAATGACGGGATAGACGTCAAAAATCAGGTGAAAATGTTCAATTAACCGTTATATTAGGCAGCTTGGCGCCTGCAAAACGGTTTATTTCGTTATACTGAATAGAGGCGTTATTACATTATTTTGTTGTTGCGAAAAAAGAAAGGGTGAAGGAAATGTCCGTAGGCGTATTGGCACATTTATTTGGAAGCTTGTCTTACCGGGAGCTGGCTGAGAAGGTGGGCGGTGCCGGCTTCAGCCATATCCAGCTGGCGATGTGGAAGGCGATTAATGATGTCGATTTTAATAAACCGGGCAAGCTGACTCCGGGGCTCGCAATGTCGATAGCGGAGGAGCTTCGCAAAAATGGCGTATCGATTTCCGTGCTTGGCTGTTATTTGCATTTCTTTGAGCGCGATGAGCAGAAGCTTCGCGAAAATACAGAGCGCTTTAAGGAGCTGATCCGCTACGCGCGTCTGCTCGGCGCGCCTATGGTTGCTTTTGAGACGGGAACCCATCCGGACGGCGTTTATACGGAGCAGGACTGGAAGACGCTTAAAGCGACGGTTCAAGAGCTTATAGAGGAAGCGGAAAAATGGGGCGTATTCATTGGCATCGAGGCAGCCAGCGGCCATTTGATTGGCACGGCGGCGGAGCTGCACGCTTTTCTGCAACAGATCCCTTCCTCGCATGTTGGCGTCGTGATCGATCCGGGCAATTTGCTGACGACGGAAAACTTCGCCCGTCAGGATGAAGTGATTGAAGAAGCATTCGCCCTGCTTGGCGACCGGATTATTGGCGCTCACGCCAAGGACCGCAAACCCGATGCGAATGGAGAGCTGCAGACGGTTCCGGCGGGCTATGGCGAAATGAATTACAGCCTGTATATGCGCCTGCTTAACAAGTACAGGCCGGGCGTTCATATTATTATGGAGACGGCGAGCGAGGAGCAAATGGCGTTTTCCAAAAGCTATATTGAGCGCATTCGTTCAGAGTACGCATAGCTTTCTGGCATCTTTTTCATTCTCAATGGAAAATAGGTCTAATAAATTTAAAAGGTTGAATTGGACAAATGCCCAATTCAACCTTTTTTCGCGCGCTTATGAATTGCAACACTGTTGCATCTTTAAACTTTTAACCTTTAGATTTCTAAAGCTTAACATCCTTGACGAATTGCAGCAGCTCTTCGGACATTTTAGCGAGCGCTTGGGACGAGGAGGTGATTTCCTCCATCGTAGCCAGCTGCTGCTCGGTTGCCGCCGATACGCTTATTGCGCCGGAGGACGTTTCTTCTGCAACCTCGGCTACGCCTTGCAGGGAAGCCGCCAGCTTATTCGTATCCTCGGACATTTGCTGCGAGGCTTCGGATACCGAGTGGATTTGCAAGGTCACGGAATTGACGGCTTGCTTGATGTTGTTAAAGGACTCGCCTGCCGCAGATACCGCTGCAATTCCTGCTTGTACGACTTCCTTGCCGTCATGAACGGATTGGACGGTACGCTCTGTATCCGACTGAATGGAACGGACGAGCACCGCAATTTGCTGGCTGGACTCAGTCGATTGCTCAGCCAGCTTGCGGACCTCTGCGGAGACGACAGCGAAGCCGCGTCCTGCTTCTCCCGCGCGTGCAGCTTCAATCGCGGCGTTAAGCGCCAGCAGGTTCGTTTGCTGGGCAATGCCCGCGATGACCTCGACGATTTTGCCGATTTCATCGGAGCGTGAGCCTAAAATGCTAACGTCCTCCGCAATATTTTGCACCGTAGTCTGAATATGGCCCATTTGCTCGACAGCGGATTGTACCGCCACTGTTCCATCTACGGCAGTCTGAGCAGCTGCCCGCGATTTCTCCGAAACCTGAAGGGCGCTCGCCGCAATGCCGCTCGCCTCCACTGACATATTGTTCACAAAAGCTACGCTTTCCTGAACAGCTTTAATTTGCTCCTCGGAGCCGCCTGCTACCTGCTCAATAATTTCAACGACCTGCTCGGTTGCTTTCGTCGTCTGTTCAGCTCCGGCAGTTAACTGTTCGGACGAAGCCGCGACTTGCAGCGCATTTTGAGACACTTGCTCAATCAAATGGCGTAAATTTTGCGACATCGAATTAAACGATACGGCTAAAACGCCTAGTTCATCGCGATTTTTCACCTTAACGGCTTCGCTTGTCAAATCCCCATTCGCAATTCGCTCTGCGACGGCAGTAATTCGAACAATAGGCACCGTAATCATCCGGCTGATGAAATAGGCAATGGCAAGGCCTACAACAATCGTGAGCAGCGAAATAATGAGAACCATCAGCTTCGTGCTTGCCACTTTGGACGAGGTATCCTCCGAGCTTAGGCGAAGCACCTCTTCTTGTTCCAGAACGAAACGATCTGCCGTTTCCATAAATTTGCTAATAATCGGTTCGTTTTTGGCTGCGAGACGCATATAATCCTCTACTTTATTCTGTTTCTTAAATTCAATCATTTCCTCGGCATTGCTCGTATAGCTTTGCTGAAGCAAATCGAGTCCTTGCAGCAGCAGCCAGTCATTTGCATCGGTTGTCATGCCCTGCAGCTGCTGGCTGACTTCATTATAACGACGAACGGAATCACGGTAAGCATCGATTTCCGCTTCGTCGCTCATCAGCAGATAGCCTGTAATGCTTAAGTTTTCATTTTTTATGGAGAGGCTTAAATCTTTGACCAGACTGACACTATGGGCACGTTCCTGAAGCAGCTTCTGATAGGTGCTGTTAATCGAGCCAATCTCCACATAGTTAAGAGTAGCGACCACAATGAGCAGCAGCAGAATCGAGAAAAATCCGCCGTAGAGCTTTTTACTAATCGTTAGTTTCATCGGTTATTGTCCTTTCCGCCTAAGAAGCGGCATCTGCGAAAATTTCATTCGCACCGTCCCGGAATTGTTTTGCGGCTTCAACCGGCGTAATTTGCCCAAGCAGCGTTTGATTTCTGATTTTGGTGAACAATGTGTTGATGCTGGTCGAAGTTAGGGGAACAGGCGGATCAAGCGGGCTTGAATTTTTCTCAACTTCACCCATGTACGTGTATTGCTCTTTATCGGTTTCCTTCATGGTGCTGAGCAGATGCTCGCGCACCTTGGCTGTAGCAGGAACACCGCGTTCGCCAAGCAAAATTTCATTCGCTTCAAAATTGTTGAAGAAAAAGTCAACGAATAAAGCTGCTTCATCCTGCAGCTTCGTATAGGCAGAGATCGAGAAATACATCGAAGGCTTGACATAATTTCCTTCAGAGCCGCCTTTAAAGGCGGGAAGCGGCAGCAGCTTCAATGCTTTGCCTGACAAGTTGGTAAAGGAGACGACGTTGTTGCTCGTCAGCCTATGGAAAGCAGCAAGCTGATTTGCAATAAGCGCATCTTTATCCGCTGAGCGGTCTTTAAGAAGGGCTGCGCTTGCCATGAGACCTTCATCAATAAGCATTTTCTCCATTGTGAAGAAGTCGGATAGATATTCATCCTTATCATAGCCGAGCGAGCTGCCGTCCTTGGAATAGTAGCTTGCTCCCCGTTGTCTAAGGTAATAAGCAAAGTCGAGCGAGTCCGTTCCGATTGGGACAAAGTCCGGCTCATTAATTTTTTCTTTAAGCTCACGGGCTGTTTGAATGAAATCTTCATACGTATAGCTTGCTTCCGGAACGGGAACGCCAGCCTTTTCGAATATTTCCGGGTTATACATCATGCTTAGCGCGTTTATGCCTGTAACGACGCCGTAAAGCTTGTCGTCTATTGTGCCTGTCGTGCGCGAGCTTGCATCCAGATCGGAAAGATCAAGCTTGCCGGAAGCAGCCAAATCATCCAGCGGCAAAATCAGCTTGCGCTTGGCAAACTCATCTATATATTTATAGTCCATTTGGATGACATCAGGAAAGTCTTGATCAGCTGCTTTCATTGCGAGCAGTGTCCAATAGTCGCCGTTTGTTGCATCTACCGGTTCAACTTTAATATTTGGATATTGTTTTTCAAATAAATCAATAACTTTAAGCGTTCTTTCACGTCTTCCATCATTGCCCCACCAATAAACTTTAAGCGTTTTTTGCCCATTTTCTGTTGCTTCAGACTGTGTGGTAACGCCTTCATTCGTGCAGCCAGTAGCGATTAAAGCAACAATGACGACAGTAAGGATGATGAATCGGATTTTATGAGCTGTCTTCACTTATTTCCCCCTTGCGGCTTTTTTTGCCATTTATATATTGTTTAATACTTACTATATCGGATTTACAATTTTTTTAATTAGAGCTGACATGTCCAACTTTATTGAACTGATGGCGAATACTATTTTGCTGCACTGTTCGCATAGGTATTAGAAGAGGACCCGGCATCGAGGCTGGGGGACGGCAATGAAGTGGAGCGCCTGCCGGCGGAAGGCTTTCGGCCGTTTCACCTTGTCACAAGGGGAGGAATTTTCGATCGTACCCATAGTAGGAAGCAATCAGCAGCTGATTATACCAGAGGGATTATCGTTCCAAAATGTGACCGAAAGCCGCTTAACCTTTCAGGATGTTAGTGAGCGGATTTGCAGCTTTATTTCTAGCGATGTGCGGGCATCGTATCATTTTGTAGTGGGGACAGACAGCCAAGTATTTCGCGGGTATACGAAGTTTGTTACGGGTGTTGTCATTCGCAGAATTGGAAAAGGGGCATGGGCCTGCTACCGCCAAACGGTTGTTCCCCGGGAAATGATGAAGCTTAGAGAGAAGCTGACGCTGGAGACGGTTTTGTCGCAGGAGGTTGGCTATTATTTCAAGGATGGCGTGCTGCAGCGAATGGAGGATTTGCTGCTGCCTTACGTGTATCAAGGGGCATCGCTAGCGCATTTCATTGATATCGATGCCGGAACGGTGCCTTCTATTAATGAAACCTCGCTGTATGTGCAGGAAATGGTAGAGCGGGTGCAGGGAATGGGAACCTATGCCCCGCGCGTCAAGCCGGACTCTTATGCAGCTTCTTCCTACGCCAACCGTTTTACGAAAAAAGCGGTGCCCCGCTATAAGCGCAGGAGTCTGCTCTGAAGCAGCTATATTTCAGGCAGGTTTTCTTGCATATACTGTGGCACTTAGCTGCCCAGCATGGTATATTTCTGTTAGATCATAGGAATAGAAAGCAGGGATTATCGTGCGTATTGGGGCAATTGAGGCAGGCGGTACAAAATTTGTATGTGGTGTAGGCAATGAGCATGGCGTTATTGAGGATCGGGTAAGCTTCCCGACAGAAAAACCAGAAATAACGATGGCGAATGTAATCGACTATTTCAAGGACAAGCAGGTTGAGGCGATTGGCGTCGGCACATTCGGTCCGATTAATATTGATAAATCCAGCCCGCAATACGGGTTTGTTACAACGACACCTAAACCGGGCTGGGGAAATTTTGATTTTCTTGGCGCGCTGAAAGAACATTACAACGTGCCTTATGGCTGGGATACAGATGTGAATGCGGCGGCTTACGGGGAAGCGGTGTGGGGTGCTGCTAAAGGTTTGGACAGCTGCATTTATTATACGATTGGCACTGGCGTAGGCGTAGGCGTTTATTCGGAGGGCAAGCTGGTCCATGGGCTTGTGCACCCGGAGGGCGGTCATATATTGACTCGCCGCCATCCTGAGGATACCTATGATGGTTTTTGCCCTTATCATGGCGACTGCCTGGAAGGCGTAGCGGCAGGTCCTGCTATTGAGAAGCGCTGGGGCGTCAAAGCAGTCGAGCTTCCGCCAGAGCATAAGGCGTGGGAGATGGAAGCTTTTTATATCGCACAGGCTGTAGCAGGCAGCATTTTGCTGCTGTCGCCTCGTAAAATTATTTTGGGCGGCGGCGTTATGCACCAATCGCAGCTGTTCCCGCTTATTCACGCCGAAGTGAAACGCGCCTTGAATGGTTATGTGCAGGCGGCGGAAATTTTGAACAACATTGAAAATTATATCGTATCGCCAGGACTAGGCGACAATGCCGGACTGTGCGGCTCGCTTGCGCTTGGGCTTGACGCTTTGAAGAATAGCGGGAAATAAGCAGGCCATTAAAAGGAGACGACCATGCAGAAACCATATGAATTACCTCGTGCAACACCGGAAAGTCAGGGAATAAGCTCGCAGGCTATTCGTTCTTTTTTGGCAGGCATTGCAGATAATAAGTTGGAGCTGCATGGCTTGATGCTTGTCCGGCATGGGCATGTCGTAGCCGAAGGGTGGTGGACGCCCTATCAAGCAGACAGGCAGCATATTGCTTACTCGCTCACTAAAAGCCTGAGTTCAATGGCGATTGGCTTCGCGGTGGAAGAAGGGCTGCTTTCCGTGGAGGATGCGGTGCTGGACTATTTTCCCGAGGAAGCGACCGAGGAGGTCAAAGCCAATATGGGCGGGCTTAAAATTCGCCATTTGCTTACGATGTCCACCGGACATACAAACGACACGGCACGCTTTGATATGTTCCAATCCTGGCTGTCGGATCACGTCACTCCCAAAGTAGGAGACCGGGCCGACCGCAATTGGATAAAAGGATTTTTCGAGCAGCCGATTGATCGTGAGCCGGGCTCTTTTTTCCTCTACAACAGCGGGGCCAGCCATATGCTGTCCGCGCTTGTACAGCGGGTGAGCGGCCTTGCGCTGCCGGACTATTTAATGCCGCGGCTGTTTGAGCCGCTAGGTATTGAGCGTCCAGCATGGGATGCGGCGCCTGATGGTGAAGCTACTGGGGGCTGGGGAGCCAGGCTGAAAACGGAGGATTGGGCGCGTTTTGGCCAAATGCTGCTGGATAAAGGCATGTTTAACGGCAAGCGGATTATTTCCGCCGAATGGATTGAACAGGCGACTGCCAAGCAGGTGGACAACATCAATCATGGGGACGTCGTAACAGGCTCCGGCACAGATTGGCAGCAGGGCTATGGCTATCAATTTTGGCAATGCAGACATGGCGCCTATAGAGGCGATGGGGCTTTCGGCCAATATTGCGTCGTCCTGCCGGAGCAGGATGCGGTAATTGCCATCAACAGCTTTGTGCAGGATATGCAGCTAGTGATGGACATGATGTGGGAGCATTTGCTGCCGGCCATGCTGCCGCATGCGCTGCCAGAAAATAAAGCTGAGCTGGCGGACTTGCGGGAGAAGCTGGGCAGCCTTGCTCTTGTGGAGCGCGCTGCGCAGCCACGTCCTCTATTTGCCGAAGGCACGATTCGTTATGAGGTTGAGCCAAACGAGGATGGGGTCACAGAGCTTAGCCTGACTTTTGGCGGAGAAGTGACAACTTTAATGTGGAGCGATGCAGCAGGTGTGCATCGTCTGGACTCTGGTCATCAAGAATGGTATTATGGCAATGAGCTGGCCTATGAGGCCACAGCATCCCGTGCGACATGGCTGAGCAGCGACATGCTGGTTTTCGATATTTGCCGCGTCTTTACGCCTTATCATGACGAGGTAATATGCACATTCAGCGGCAGCCGTATTACGATCGCCTACAAGCATTTTGATTTTATAACCCGGCATGGCGAGCTTGCTGGCGAGCGGCTTTCAATCTAGCATTTGACGACTAATCTATTAAACTTGAAGCTGCGGAGAAAGGAGGCCTTTGGTCATGAAGCGTTTGTGTCATAGCCGTATAATGTCCATGGGCCTCTACGGGCCGTTTTAAGCATAAGCATGAAGAGGAAGTGGCTTATTTATTATAGGCTTCTGCCGCAGGCAGCTTCTCTTCATATGCAGGAAGACCGTAGGCTGATGGCTTGCGGTCTTTTTTTGTCCAAATATAGGAAATGTATATAATTTCGCCAACCTTTCTCTATATTTCTCGGACTGAAATGCCGCACGCCGCCAGAAGACGGCGATAGCCGCTTCAACTTGTGCCTGACGGGAGGGGCGGACAAGCCCAATCGTAATTCCTATTTTAAAGGAGATAATGCCCCATTTATGATTACCAAAACGTATAAACCTTATATTTTCAAAGCAGAAGCAGGCCAGTCCACCGATGATTATTTCAATTATGCAACGGCCGTCCAAACGATTAAGAACATGCTGGAGGAAGCATTCGACTCCCCTATGCAGCTGTACATGCAGGATGATGGGGACGATGTGTGGGATTGGGTGTCGGATGATCTCGCGAGCGGATACGAAGGGGTAAAGCGGGAGGCTGCTATATACGACTTGGTGGAGGATCGCTCATTCCGCTTTGAGGATTCGAAGTCTGAAGCCAATTACCGGATTAATCCTTCGCTGCGCAATAATGTCATTACGTATCCCGAATTTGAGGTAGCTTTCGCGCGTATCCCGTTTTTGCGCCAGTATGGCCTGAATACGGAAGATATTATTTTTGCGAAAAATGATGAGACGATGCGTGCTTTTCTCGAAGCGATGCAGGCGCGGCAGCTTAGCGAGCGGCGCGTGACGATTTTCACCGATACGAAGGAAGGGTTTGAGCGCAGCAAGGAGCAAATCACGCGTATGGTAGAGCGCGACGAGGTGATGATGAGCGATTCCTTGAAGCAGCAAATTTATCGTTCCATTGACGAGTTTTTCTCCAGGGATCGCGAGTTTTTCCAAACCTATAATGTGCCGTACAAAAGAGGCATTTTACTGTATGGCAAGCCGGGGAACGGCAAGACGACGCTCGTAAAATCAATCGCGGGCAGCGTAGAGGCTCCGGTCGCCTACTGGCAAATTACCGAATATACGACGAGTGATTCGATTCAACAGGTGTTTTCCGCCGCGATGAAAATGGCGCCTATGATTCTCGTCATTGAGGATATTGATTCGATGCCAGATTCTGCACGCTCCTTCTTCCTGAATACGCTCGACGGGGCAACGTCCCGTGAAGGTCTATTCCTGATCGGCACGACGAATTATCCGGAAAAAATCGATCCGGCGCTCATGAACCGCGCGGGCCGTTTTGACCGGGCCTATGAGATGAAGCTACCGGATCAAGAGCTGCGGCTCGCCTATTTGCAGCGCAAAGGGTTCGGGAGGCTGGCAGAGGAAGCCGATGGACTTATGGAGGACGCAGCGAAATTTACCGAGGGCTTCTCGTTTGCCCAGCTCAATGAGCTGTATGTGTCCGCGGCGCTGCAGAAGCACTATGAGCAAAGTGTAGATTTGAAGCGGGTCATTGAAGAGCTGAAAACAGACTTTGACAAGGATCGCCGCGGAGTATGGATGGCTGACAAAGGACAGAAGCCGGTTGGCTTTCAACCGCTTTAAGGGCGGCTGGCAGCTAATAAACGTAATCGGATGGCGGCAAAGGATGCTGCCATCCGATTACGTCTGAAATGAAAGGAGAGTCGAAACGGAAATGGATTATGGTTCAAATGCAATCTCGGTATCCCGGCATTCGCGTGGACGCCGTCGTTCGCCTTGGAAGCGAGTGCTGTTGTGGGCAGCCATTGTCGTCATTGTTCTCATCCTGGGAGTTATTTTGTTTTTGCAGGCGAAGACGTATAGTCCGCTGGAAGAAGCGCTGGCCGCGCTGGATAGTGATGGCTCGGTTCAGGTAAGCGAGCTGAAGCATGGCTACCGTTTTGAGCCGGGGGAGGGCAAAGAACTGCTTTCGCCTAACATTATTTTTTATCCAGGAGGGCTCGTCAAGCCGGAAAGTTATGCACCGCTTGCAAGGCGCCTCGCAGAAGCAGGACATCGCGTTTATATTGCTTCCATGCCATTTAACTTGGCGCTCACTGCGCAGGACCGCGCAGATGAATACATAGCGGAGCATCCAGAAGAAAGCTACGTGATCGGCGGGCATTCACTTGGCGGAGCATTTGCTGCGAGATATGCAGCAGAGAATCCGGATAAGCTGGCCGGCATCTTTTTCATGGGCGCATATGCCGATGACGGTGCTGATCTAAGCGGCAGCAAGCTTGCAGCCTTGCAAATTACGGGAACGCTGGATGCTGTGCTGAACAAGGAAACGTGGGAGCAGTCCAAGAAAAATTTGCCTGCGGAGCAGACCGAATATGTATCGATTGAAGGCGGAAATCACGGCGGCTTCGGTACCTATGGCAAGCAGTCCGGCGACAACGATGCAACGATTACGGCATCCGAGCAGGCGGACGAGGTAGCAGCCGCAATCAATGCTTGGCTTTCGAAGCTGCAAAAATAAAACGGTTGCAAAAGGATATTTTAGCCATTATAATGACGTTGAAAAGGTTTTCAAAAAAAGAAAATAAAGGATGGTTTGGCGATGAAGCCTACGATCCGCGACGTTGCTAGAATGGCTAACGTATCCATCAGCACCGTTTCCCGTGTGATGAATGCGCCGGAATCGGTCACGAAGGCTAAGCGACAGCGTGTGCTGGAAGCGGTTGAAAGCTTGAATTATCACCCGAATGCGCTGGCCCGAGGTCTTATTTTCAAAAAGTCGCAAA
This sequence comes from Paenibacillus sp. BIHB 4019, assembly GCF_002741035.1. Taxonomy (NCBI): domain Bacteria; kingdom Bacillati; phylum Bacillota; class Bacilli; order Caryophanales; family Paenibacillaceae; genus Paenibacillus; species Paenibacillus sp. BIHB 4019. Next base: position 3,320,112 of record NZ_CP016808.1, read on the forward strand.
TGCTTGGTGTTCTCATTCCTGACATCCGCAATGCTTATTTTGGCGAAATTATTCGCGGCATGGAGGATGCGGCTAAGCAGCTCGGCTACAATTTGATGATTTGCAATACGGACCGAGTGCCGGAGCGAACTATTTCTTATCTGGATACGTTGAACAAGCAGCAGGCCGACGGTTTATTGTTCGTCAGCGATTATGTCCAGAAGCAGTATTACGAGACGATGCAAGCTTGCGGTTATCCTGTCGTGCTTGCGTCTACCGTGTCTTTCGAATACGAGCTTCCATCCGTCAAGGTTGACGAGGAGGCAGCCGCTTTTGAAGCGGTCAGTTATTTAATTGAACAAGGGCACCAGCATATTGGCCTCATCTGCTTCACGCTGCCCGACCCCATCTCAGGTCAGACCCGCCATGACGGCTTCGTCCGGGCTCTCGAACAAAACAACCTCCATCATTGTGCAGACTACGTAGAGTTTGCAACACACTGGTTTGAAGAAGCATATGCAGCCACCTCCCGCTTATTCGACCGACACCCACACTTAACTGCTGTATTTGCTTGCTCCGATGAATTTGCAATGGGCGTCATTTCCTGCTTGCATGACCGCGGAATGCGTGTTCCCGATCAAGTATCCGTCGTAGGCTTTGACAACCTGCGCATGTCCTGGATGACGATACCTAAGCTGACGACGATTGCCCAGCCCATGTATGCGATCGGTTGGAGAGCTGTAGAAAAAATGCATGAGCAGCTTGAAGGAAGAGAAGCTGCTGTCCTAAGAGAATGGCTTCCTCACGAGTTAATCGTCAGAGAGTCTACTTTGCCTATGTCCCATACATTGTCTCATGCCTCGCATGACAGCATTGAGAATAAAAAAGCATAGGCCGATGCCTATTCGCTGTTCTTGTCACCCGCGTTTCATTTGCTGAATATGTTTAATGTAAGAATGTAAGCGTATTCATTTCGGGCGGAGCATGGGGCTTCGTCTGCCCTCTCGTTTCGTTTTAATCGTGAAGGGAGTGATGCAACGTTACATTTTGATGATAGTCTCCATATGAAGACAGCTTCCATGAACGGCGTACAACTGGCATACGTACATCATGCAGCGAACGTTCATCAACGAGAATGACTTGCGATTCACTTGACTATGAACGATAAGGGGATGGTTCTTTTGAAAAAGCCATTTAAGTTTGGTTATACGCTCGTGCTGAGCATGGTATTAATTTTGGCGCTGCTTGTTTCTGCTTGCAGCAGTGGAAATGGCGGGAGCAATAGCGCTGCAAGCGAGGAGCCAGCAGCGACAGCTACGCCTGAGGCTAGTGTGGAAGCTACGCAGGAACCGGCAGGAAACGCAGATGGTTCGCCGCTGGAGCAGGCGCTTGCCGGCAACTACAAAGGTACCAAAGTTACGATGTTTGGCCCATTCGTAGATGTGGACCAGGCGAAATTCGAGGAGAGCATTAAGGCGTTTGAGGAGCAAACGGGTATCGATATTCAATATGAAGGCTCCAAGGAGTTTGAAGCAACGGTTGCTATTCGGATCGATGGCGGCAATGCCCCGGATATTTCCGATTTCCCGCAGCCGGGACTGCTGGCGAATTTCGTGAAATCGGGCAAGGTTGTCGATGTGTCGCAATTTTTGGACGCGGATAAGCTGAAGGGCAACTACAATCAGAGCTGGCTGGATATGGCGACGATGCAAGGGCCAGATGGCCCGGTAATGGCAGGGGTATGGAACCGCAGCAGCGTGAAAAGCCTCGTGTGGTATCCGAAGAAAGAGTTTGATGATGCGGGCTATACTGTGCCGAAAACATGGGATGAGCTGCTGGCTCTAACCGAGCAAATCGCGGCAGACGGCGATCCGGCATGGGCCATTGGCATCGAGAGCGGAGCAGCAACCGGCTGGCCTGCGACTGACTGGATCGAAGATATTATGCTGCGCACCACAACAGCTGAAAATTATGACAAATGGGTCAAAGGCGAACTGCCATTTACAGATCCTGCTGTGAAAAATGCTTTCGAGAAGCTGTCGCAAATTTGGCTGAACGACGATTACGTATACGGCGGACGCAAGTCGATTGTAACGACCTCATTCGGCGATTCGGTGACGCCAATGTTCGATCATCCGCCTAAAGCCTGGCTGCATCGCCAAGCGAGCTTTATTACAAGCTTCTTTCCTGAAGGCTTGAAATCCGGCGAGGATTATGACTGGTTCTATTTGCCGCCGATTGATGAGGCCTATGGCAATCCTGTACTTGTTGCCGGCGATTTGTATGCGATGCATAACGACCGTCCAGAAGTGCGCGCGGTTATGGAGTTCTTCACGACAGGCGAATCGATTAAGACTTGGGTTCAGTCCGGCGGAGTGGTCGCGCCAATGAATGATGCAAGCCTCGATTGGTATCCGACGGATGTGGAGCGCAGAATGGGCGAGCTGGTGAAAAATGCTTCGACGCTTCGCTTCGATGGCTCTGATCTTATGCCTGGCTCGGTAGGAGCAGGCACGTTCTGGAAAGGCATGACGGACTATATTAGTGGTACCGTTGATTTGGATGGCGCACTTAAAGAAATTCAGTCAGGCTTCAATAATTAAAATTTAATTGAAGGAGGGGCTGGGCCATGCTAGCTTCCACGCCAAAAACGAGCAAATCGCGAAACGTTGCCGTTACTCTGGCTGTCGTGCTCGTCAATGCGATTTTGCACTCAAGCATTTACCTGTTTTTGCGCGATACGAATTTGCCATCTGTATTATATGCTTTGCTTGCTATCATTTGGGGAGTGCTGGGCGTTTATTCGATTTATTGGTCGTTTAACTGGGCAGTGGAGCAATATCCAGACATCTGGAAGCGGCGCATCCAGCCCTTTATTTTCGTAGGACCGGCAGCATTGCTGCTCGGATGGCTGCTGCTCATTCCAACGCTGCGCACCTTCTATATGAGCCTTATGGATGCGGGCACGGAAAATTTCGTCGGCCTCTCCAATTATGCCGCAGTTTTTACGAATCGCTTGCTGTTAACGGCGCTGCGCAACAATTTGATGTGGGTCGTTTTTGGCGCTACCGCCTGTATCTGCTTAGGGCTGCTGATTGCCGTGCTGGCTGACCGCAGCAGCTTCGAGAAGCTGGCGAAGGGCATCATCTTTATGCCCATGGCGATTTCGTTCGTTGCTGCCGGCGTCATTTGGAAATTTATTTATTTTTACAAGCCAGGAGATGAGCAAATCGGTTTGCTCAATGCGATCGTGGTCGCCTTCGGAGGGGAAGCGCAGGCTTTCACCAGCATGCTTCAGCCATGGAACAACCTTTTCCTCGTCGCCATTCTGATTTGGATGCAGACGGGATTTGCGATGGTGCTGTTCTCGGCGGCGCTCAAGGGCGTGCCAGAGGATATGCTTGAGGCGGCGCGGATTGACGGCGCGGGGGAAATTCGTATTTTTCGCAGCATCATTATTCCGGCCATTTCAGGAACGATTTTGTCGGTATCGACGACGATTGTTGTATTTACGCTGAAAATTTTCGATGTCGTCATGGTCATGACTGGCGGGCAATACGATACGGAAGTAGTGGCGACGCAGTTTTACCGCCAGTTTTTCATGTATCGCAATGCCGGATACGGCTCAACGCTGGCGATTGTGCTGCTCATCGCGGTTATCCCCGTCATCATCATTAATTTGCGGCAGTTTCGGAAGCAGGGGGGATTCTGATGAAGCGGACAAGGAAAAAGACGATGTCGAAAACGATCGTCAACGTCATACTCGCTTTTATTTGCTTCATCTGGCTCATTCCAACGGCAGGCCTCTTGGTCTCCTCGTTCCGGCCTGCAGTTGATATTTTGCAAACCGGCTGGTGGACGGTATTCCCGCACCGCGATTATGTCACGCAATCGACGATTGCGCTGCCGAAGGAAACGGATTTGCGCCAGCCGATTGAGGTGAATGGCGAGGTGTTTAACGATGATCAGCTGCGCAGCGGCGTCACGGCGCAGGATGGCAGCAGGCTGATTTGGGAAAACCGCCGGGCGCGTACGATCCAGGTGCAGCAGCCGGACTGGAAGGTAAACACGAATTTTACGCTGGAAAACTACAATGGCGTGCTGACGGGCAAAAACTTTGAAATAATGCAGGCAGATGGCACGCTTAGATCGCAAAAGGGAGAAGGGCTTTCCAAAGCCTTCCTCAATACGATGGTTGTGACGATTCCATCGACGATTATTCCGATCCTGATCGCGACATTTGCCGCGTATGCTTTTGCATGGCTGCGGTTTCCGCTGCGGCGATCGATGTTTGTCGCCGTCATTATGATGCTCGTTGTGCCGCTGCAGGTTGCGCTCATCCCGATTTTGAAGGATTACACGGCACTCGGCCTCAATGGCAGCTACCTGGGCATATGGATTGCGCATACGGGCTTCGGCCTGCCGCTGACGATTTATTTTATGTATACGTTCATTAGCCAGCTGCCCAAGGATCTGTTCGAATCGGCGTTTATGGACGGAGCTTCGAACTTCACGATTTTTACACGGCTCATACTGCCATTGTCGGTTCCAGCGATTGCGTCCATTGGCATTTTCCAGTTTCTCTGGGTGTGGAACGATTATTTAGTATCCTTGGTGTTCATCGGCAGTCAGCCGGATGTGCAGGTCATGTCTATGCGAATTGCCGCAATGGTAGGGTCAAAAGGAAGCGATTGGCATCTGCTGACGGCAGCTGCATTCGTCTCGATGCTGATGCCGCTAACCGTATTTTTCGCCCTGCAAAAATATTTTGTCCGAGGCTTATTGGGCGGCTCGGTGAAAGGTTAGGCAGCGAGTGGCGCCTCTCCTTCAAGAAACCCGTGCGTATGCCTGAAAGATTGGGTACAATAGCTGGGTAGGAGGAGATTGAGGATGTCAGATATTACATTTTTGCGCAACTTCCCCTTTTTTGAACATTTGAATGATTTGGAGCTGGCGGCAATTGCTCCGCTGTTCGTGACGAGAACTTTTGCCAAAGGCGCCCAGCTGTTCTGGGAGCAGGATGAAGGCGATGAGCTGTATATGATTAAAGCCGGAGCGGTGCAAATTTACCGTCATGAGGAGGATCGCGAGGTTATACTCGCCATTTTCCATGAGGGGGACTATTTTGGCGAGATGGCGCTGATCGACAGCACGAAGCTGCGTTCTGCCTCGGCAAAGGTATTGGAGAAAAGCACGCTTTATGTGCTGAAGCGCGAACAGTTTTTTGGGCTGCTGAAGGAAAATCCGGCCATTGCGATTCATATTTTGAGCATTACGCTGGAGCGTCTGCGCAAAGCAAATGAGCTTATTACCGATTTGACGATTTCGAATGCGCGTACGCGCATTTCGCGGCTGCTGCTGCGGCTGTCGGATAAATACGGAACGACGATTGGGCTGAAGCTGACGCATCAGCAAATTGCCGATATGACGGGAACGGTGCGGGAGACAGTAACGAAGGTGCTGCTTGAAATGCAAAATGAAGGTTATATTCGCATTGTGAGCAAAAAAATCAGCATTTTGGACAAAGAGCAGCTGCAAGTCATCGGCGCCATCCAGCTGGATGGCCGGCTGAACGATGAGGGCCCTATCGCTCGGGAAGGATGAATGCAACTATTTTTCGAAAATGTAATTTGAATTACATTTTTTTGCGGGAGAAGTTGTTATGATCTAAAAGAAGAAGATAATAATAATGACGTGATGTCATCCTCTCGTTTATTCATTACCTATTCATAATGCGCTTCTGAGCGAAGCGCCCTCTCTATTAAGCAAGCATGATGCCTTGCTAGAGGCCGCCCTGAAAGTAGTGTTTCACTACTGGGGTGGCCTTCTTTTTTTATTCCTGCTTAACGGATAGATGCTGGCTGCCATTGCTTACGGTAGGCAAGCGGCGTTACACCCTCCCTCGCCTTAAACAGGTTGATAAAATGGCTGACGTTGTCGATCCCTACGAGCGGGGCAATATCGGCTACAGGCTGATCCGAATACTTCAATAGCTCCTTTGCTTGTGAAATACGAATGCCAATGACGTATTCGTGGGGAGAGAAGCCTGTATAGCGCTTGAATTGCTTGGCAAGATGGTATTTGCTCACCGCATGCTGGCGTGCGAGCTGATCGAGCGTCATTTTCTGGGCATAATGCTGTTCGAATTTTTCAATGATTGCCGCAATATAGGGCGGAAGCTCTGTGCTCAGCGGCTCGGGTTCATGCGCGGCAAGCAGTGTCTCGGTTAGAAGCTCAGCGAGCAATAGCGAGCTGGCCAGCTCTGTGCGCATGCTTTTTTGCCGATTCAGTTGCAGCAACTGCGTAAGGCAAGCCTGAATGCGGCACTCTGGCCGAAGCGTAACGACTGGAGAGCCGCTTGCAGCAAATGGCTCATAGTAGCCGCGTGCGGTGCTGCCGTTGAAGTGTACCCATAAAAGCTCCCAATTGCCGCCCGCAGCAGCATCTGCGGCATAATGCTGGTAGCTCATGCAATCGATGAAAAACAACTGGTGAGGCCGCAGCTCATAAGTAACGTCACGGTACGTCAAGCGGCCTGCACCCGCTAAAGTATAGACGAGCAGAAACGATTCAAGCTGCTCCCGCTCGGTATAGTAAGGGGCAAAGGCCTGAAAGTGCCCGATTTCCTGAATGTAAAAAAGAGCGGATTTCGCGAATGAGGATGGTGTAGCGGCTAAGCGGACGGATTCAGGCGTCCAGGCATGAATGGCTTTTTCACGATAAGCAGACATGGACGAAGGCCTCCCCAAGATTGTATTATTTTTGCACAACTTTGCTTGATGTTTATTATAATGTAAGCCTTTACAATAGTCATATAAAACATGATTGTAGCTGAGAGGATGATTCGTCATGTCACTGCTGACACCGATTAAGCCTGCCCGCAAACCGAGAATTGGCATGTATTCTGTTGGCCTGCGCGCGTATTGGGAACAGTTCCCCGGCCTGCGCGAGCGTCTTGAGCAATATGGGGCATTTATTGAGCAGAAAATCGCCCAGTGGGCCGATGTATTTCATTATGGTCTGGTGGATACGGAAAGCGAGGGGCGCAGCGCGGGAGAATGGCTCAATACGCAAAATGTAGATTTAGTGTTTTGCCATGCCGCTACGTATTCAACCAGCTCGACGGTATTGCCAATCCATCTAATCAATAAAGCGCCGGTCGTGTTTCTTAATTTGCAGCCGACCGAGCGAATGAATTATGAAGGTTCGACGACAGGAGAATGGCTGGCGCACTGCGGCGCTTGTCCGGTTCCGGAGTTTGCTAATGCGTTTAATCGTGCCGGTATACCATTTAAAGTTGTAAATGGCTTGCTGGGACTAGATTATACACCGGATATTTCGCTGACGAATGAGGGAACGAGCGGGCGTAAGGAAGCTGTACGCGCCTGGCGTGAGATTGAGGAATGGGTAAGGGCGGCGGGTGTTCCGCGCACGCTGCGACATAGCCGCTTCGGTTTTCTTGGCAATACGTACAGCGGCATGCTGGACATGTATAGCGATTTTACGATGATTCAGGCTCAGACCGGCCTTCATATAGAGGTGCTGGAAATGTGCGATTTGGATCGCATACTAAGGTCGGTTACGCCGCAGGAAACGAAGCGCAAGCGGGATGAAGTGCTGGCGATGTTCCAGCTCAGCGGCGATTCTCCTTCTGATCCAATTGCCAGAAAACCGACGGAGGAGCAGCTTGAATGGTCGTGCAAGGTGGCGGCAGCGCAGGAAAAGCTCGTACGCGAATATGGTCTGGATGCGCTAACCTATTATTATCATGGTGCGCCGGGCGGTGAATACGAGCAGCTGCAAGGCGGCTTTATTGTGGGGCATTCTTTGCTGACAGCCAGAGGCATTCCTTGCTCGGGAGAAGGGGATTTGAAGACGGCTGTCGCTATGAAAATATGCGATATTCTCGGCACAGGCGGCAGCTTCTCGGAAATCGTCGTTGTCGATTACGTTGATGAAACGATTTTGCTTGGGCATGATGGGCCGTTTCATATTGCGATATCTGAGGGGAGACCTGTATTGCGCGGCATGGGGCTCTTTCATGGCAAACAGGGAACAGGCGTATCCGTTGAAGCGAAGGTACGAACGGGACCGATTACGACGCTGAACTTGACCCAGACAGGAGATGGCAGGCTTAAACTGATCAGCAGCGAGGCGGAGTCTACGAACGGCCCGATTATGCGTATTGGCAATACGCAGACGCCAGTAAAATTCAAGCAGCATCCAGACGATTATATGACGGCATGGTTTGCCGAAGCGCCGACCCATCACTGCGCCATGTCGATCGGACATAATGCCTCGCTGTTCAGCAAGGTTGCGGAGCTCATGCAGATCAAGCATGTGGCGCTGGGTTAGACGTTAGCTAACAAATATTCAGCTGGTATGACAGTTGCGCTGTCTCTTAGCAACAGCAGCTTTGTTGCTTATCCTTGCTTTTAAAGGCATACAAAATAAAGGAGCCATCCCTGAGGAGGCTCCTTTATTTTGTACGCCTAATATTCGAACACCTAGTTATTATTTGACTATGAATGAAGGAGCGTTAAGGTTAAGCAGCGGTGCGATTAAACTTTCGGCGCGTCAAGCTGCGCCTTAATGCCTTCCTTCGCCTCTTCAGCCTTCTCTGATACTGAACCAATGATATGCTCGGCGCTTTGCTTTGCATGGTCGGCTACGTCGCAGGCCTCATCGCGAACCGTAGTGGCGATGCTTTGCGTTTTGTTGCCTATCGTAGAAACGAGATCGCTAGTTTTCTCGCTAATGTTGGAAGCCAGGCGACCTGTTTTTTGGGTTAAATCGGAGCAGGTATTGGAAAGAGATTTTCGCAGCTCGGAGCCTGATTTCGGAGCAAGCAGCAGGGCCGACAAAGCGCCGAGCGCACCTCCAATAAGAATTCCCGCGAGCAGTCCGTTTGATTTTGCTTCATTTACAGGGTTTGACATATTAATCCTCTCCTCTTATCTGGTTATCGTCTCTCATGTCACTAAGTAACCTGCCTGGCTGTTTTTGAAACAAGCTTTAAGATGTGAAGTGGCAACCAAACTAGGCGGAGGGATCATTTTATATAGGAATGGAATGGCATTATCGTTTATGATATAACTACTAGAGCGTTTCACTTTGAAAAAAAAGGTTGATTAAGTTGTAGCAACGAAAGGAGCGCGAACATATGCGAATTGCAATTGTGGACGACAACGCTACGAATTTGCTCATAATAGAGAAAATACTGCAAAAAGCCGGATACACGAAATTAGCAACAGCCTCCTCAGCGATGGAGCTGTTTGATATTTTGGAGCTGGATGAGCCGAATGCGACGGAACAGCCGGTTTCTCTCATTCTAATGGATTTAATGATGCCGGGCATCGATGGCATTGAAGCGTGCAGGCGCATTCAGGAAAGCGAGCGTTACCGCGATATTCCGGTTATTTTTGTTACGGCGCTCGGGGATTCCAACAAGCTGGCGGAAGCGCTGGACGCGGGAGCGATCGATTATGTGATGAAGCCGATTAATAAGGTCGAGCTTCTGGCTCGCATTCGCTCGGCGCTTCGTCTTAAATATGAAAAGGATTGGCATAAGGAGCGCGATCAGCGGATTTCCTTCGAGCTGAATTTGGCGAAGCAGGTGCAGCGCAGCATATTAAGCGATCCGATAGACAATGAACGGGTAAAAATCGATGCGATTTATCGGCCGTCCTCCGAGCTGGCAGGCGACTTTTATGCCTGGTATTGCTTAGGCGGCGGAAAATATGGCGTGATTTTGCTTGATATGATGGGCCATGGCATTTCTTCCTCGCTAGTGTGCATGTATATTTATTCGGCGCTGCAGGATACGATCAAAAGCATTTCCGATCCCGAGCTCGTCGTGCTTGAGCTGAACCGGAGAATGATGCAGCTGCAAGGCTCGAATCAACTGATGAACTATTATTTTACAGCTATCTATTATGTGCTGGATACGAAGGAGCAAACGATTGAGTACGTCAATGCGGGGCATCCCGCTGGCATCGCCTTTGTGGACCAAAAACCGCAGCTGCTGACGGAAGGCTGCTGCGCCTTAGGATTTTTTGATAACATTGAAGTGAAAAAAGGCAGCATTTCTTATCGCAACCAAGTGAAAATCGTGCTTTATACCGATGGTCTGCTGGATCAGCTTGCCAAAGGACAAGAGGATGACGTTCAGCAGCTGCAAGCAAGGCTGGGTGAAGACGGGGAACAGCTTGAGGATCATGTGCTGAATTTGTTCGAGGGTTTAGGACAGGTAAGCCAGCAGGACGATATATGCCTCGTGACGGTCGAGACAAAATTAAAGGCGTAATAGATAGCACGAGCGAGATGCAAATAAAAAAAATGATAGGCCCAAAGCTGGCAGCAAGCTTTTACGGAAAAATAATTTTGAAATCGTTGCTCGCCAGCTGTTTCAATCAATCCCAAACGGTTTAATAAAAGGATATCTGACTATTTCAGCAGATGCTGGTTTTGTTATGAACAGCATGATTGGCTGCATATCCCTTCATTGTAAACGTAGGCATGATAAACGTAATAGTCGCTTTCATCCCGCAAGCGGCAAGCAGGCAGCTGATCTTTCAGGCCCTCAGTTCTCCGCTTGTGCAGTGAAGGTGATATTGATATGATCTATTTAAAATTTGCCTTGGGAGTGTGTTCAATGACGTTAAACAAATTTCAGGCCGTTATTCATGAAACGGATAGCGCGATAATTGTACAAGTAGGCGGTGAGCTTGATTTGGCCGCAGCGCCTGAGCTGCGCTCCCTGCTTGAAACGGTTGTCAATCGTACGGAGAAAACGCTGGTTCTTGATACGGAGCGCCTTGCTTATATCGATAGTACAGGTATCGGCATCGTGGTGTCGGTCATTAAAGCGCGTGATGAGAAGAAAGCCGAATTTATCGTTAAAAATATTCCAAGAAGCATTAAGCGGCTATTTGATATTACAGGCATTTCAGGTTATATCAACGAAGGGACCGTAAGCTAAGCATGAAGCGTATTGTGATGCAAATACCGGCGGACGCACAATATTTGGATATCGTGAGGCTTGGCCTGTACGGTATTGCTTCTAAAATGGGTTTTTCGTACGAGGATATCGAAGATATGAAGGTTGCTGTGGGAGAAGCTTGCAATAACGCTGTTTTACACTATACGCCACATCAAGCGGGCGAGCGGGAGGCGGCCGAGGCTGTTGAGGCCGCTGAGGACGAGCTCCAAATTATAGTAGAATTTGAAGTGCTGCCAGATAGCTTGACGATTAAAATTACGAATAGCGGAGCAGGATTTGAAGCTGGCGCCTATATGGAAAAGGCAGGGCCGCTCGAAGGTGAAGATACGAGCGGTTTGGAAGTTGGCGGACTGGGCTTGTATTTAATGCAAGCGCTAATGGATGAGGTTAATATACATTCCGCCGAATGTACGCAGGTTGTCATGACCAAGCGCCTTCTGCCGCTGCAATAACACATAACCACGACTAAGGCATGGGACGCCCCGGCAAGTCGTGGTTTTCTTTTTTCTATCGCTAGCCGGCAGTTGTTTCATTCCTTGTGGAGCAGGGTAACTTAAACGTAACAAGAAGCACAAGGAAAGTAAGGGAGGTTATGCTTATGCTATGGGAAATAGGGGTTTTGATAGCGGCAATTGCTTTTGCAATACTCGTTTATTATGTGATAGAGGCGCTTAGATCGCTTAAGTATTCTCTTGATGAGATGAGGGTAACTTTAGTCGAAGTGAAGCATGAGATATCGGCAATCGGTACAGAGGTGAAAGGGGTCGTTCAAACGACAAACTCTGTTGCAGATGATGTAAATATGAAGCTCAAATCGCTTGATTCGCTGTTTGGCTCGCTGGATGATGTAGGCCATGTCGTTCAGGAAGCGACCTCGGCGGTTAAGGAATCGGCTGTCGCACTCATTTCCTCTGTGAAAACAGGGCAGAAGATGCGGAAAGAAAGAGCCGTCGTACAAGCCAAAGCGGAAGCAGCAAGGCCGAAAGTGGCAGTGAATAGCACGAAGACGGAATTAATTGCCCAAGGTGCAACGCTTGCGGCGAAGGTGCTGCAGATGCTTGTAGAGCGTAAAGCCAATACGGCAGCAGCAGACAACGTATCCAGGCCAACTGCTATGCCTAATACAGCTTCAAGCAGACAGTAAACAGATCTTTTTCAGCATGACGTACAGAACTTAACATTTTACTGTAGAAAGGAAAGAATGGCTGATATGAAAACATCGGTGCAGTTGACAATTCCAGCGGAGGCAGATTATCTTGATATCGTAAGATTGACCTTATATGGTCTTGCCGTTAAATTAGGTTTTGAATATGAGCAAATTGAAGATATGAAGGTAGCTGTGGGCGAGGCGTGCAATAACGCGATTATACATGGCTATGAGCATCGCGGCTCGGGCGAGCTTCATGTAAGTTTTGAACAGCAGCTTGACGGCTTGAAAATTTGCGTTCGTGACAATGGAACCAGCTTTAATTATGAACAGGCTGTCAATCGCACAGCGGGAGCGCTTCATGCGACGAGGCTTAGCGAGGCTCCAATTGGAGGACTTGGCCTATATATGATGCAAGCGCTCATGGATCATGTGGAAGTGAATACGACTAGCGGTACGGAGGTCATTCTTACCAAACTGCTTGGCAGAAAAGAGGAGATGGCATGAGTACAAAACCCTCCTCCAAAGCTCCAAGCGAAATAGCCGCATTCATGCAAACTTACCGTGATGAAGGTTGTAATGAAGCGGCTACGGCGCTGCTGGTGCATTATGAGGATATCGTTCGGATGGCTGCTGGCAAAATGTCTCGCAGCCGCCCGGATTTATATGAGGATTTATATCAGGTAGGCCAAATGTCGCTGCTGCGGCTCTTTAAACAATATGACCCTTCAATCGGTATTCCGTTTGAAGGTTATGCGATGAAAAGCGTTATTGGCAACTTGAAAAATTATTTGCGTGACCGCTCTTGGTATATTCAAGTGCCTAGACGTGTAAAGGAAAAGGGCAGCATGCTTCAGCATGCGATTGATGAGCTGACGGTAAAGCTGGAACGCTCGCCGAAAGTGGAGGAAATCGCCGCCCATTTGGAGCTTACGCAGGAAGAGACGATTGAAATTTTGGCAGGGCGTGATTATTATCATTACACATCGCTTGATACGCCGTTGACGAGCGAAGGGGATGGCGCTTCTATTGGCGATCTCATTGCGAATCCGTCCGATGAATTTAAAGCGCTTGATATGAAGCTGGATATAGGTGAAGCAATGAAAAGCCTTAAGGAAGAAGAACAGACCGTCATCCATTTAATCTATCAGGAAGGCCAGTCGCAGCGAATGATAGCCGATAAGCTTGGCGTTTCGCAAATGAGCGTTTCCCGTATCCAGAAGCGCGCGATTGAGAAGCTGCGGGCATGGCTGTAGGTTCCTCCAAGTGCCTCGTTTCCTTGCCATACTCTTAACAATGATGATAGAGTTATAGGTATGGTGGGAATGGAGGAATGACATATTTGGCGTTCGATACGCTTTACGATAAGAGCGAAAATTTTATTAGGCTACCTTAGCATTTTATTATGTTTAGCTGTTGCAATTGTCATTATTGTTACCCGGATAAACGCTTTGCAGAGCGAAATCAATTTCATTGCAGATCACGACATTGCCGTTCATGAAATGGTCGATCAGCTTGAAATCAATATGCTGGATATGCAAAATGGGCAGCGCGGCTACGTCATCAGTGGTGACGAGAAGTATTTGGTTCCCTATAACGATGCCAATTTAATATGGGGGAGCAATTACAATGCGCTCCATGAGCTATTGAATGATAATCCTGCCCAACAGGCAAATTTAGAGGAAATTAAAGCGAATATTGAGCAATGGGGCAAGTTTGCCGGACAGCCCGTTGTCCAACTGCGTAAAGAAAACAAGATGGATGCGATTCGTACTTATTACGCTAGCGATCTCGGCAAGGAGATTGTGGAAAAGGTGCGTACCCAGCTGGATCAGCTTCGTACTTCGGAGAAGGCGCTTACGAAGCAAAGGGTGGAGGCGCTCTCACAAAATAATCTCAATTTGCAATATATATTATTTATTGCATTTGCGTTAGTGACGATTAGCGCGATTGCTGCTGCTGTATTCGTCTCAGGCGCCATCGTTCGTACGATTAGGGATGTCAAACATACGATTCGCAGCATCATTGCTTCAGAAGGCGATATTAATGAGCGTATTCGGGTGAATACGAAGGATGAAATTCGCGAGCTAGCCGAGGCGACCAATGAATTGCTCGACAACGTCAATGAAGAAAGCTGGGTACAGAAGCGTACCGTGGAGGTAGCGGATATGTATCAGGGCTTTAAGCATATTACTGATCTGTCCGAAGCCTTTGTCTATCAAGTAACGCCGATGCTGGATGCTACTTATAGCGCCATTTATTTGCGCCATGTCCAAAATGGCGTAACTACCTATGTGAAGACGGCCTCCTTTGCAGGGCATGAGCATGCGATCGAAGCAGCTGTAAGCTTCAAGCCTGGAGAAGGAATTGCTGGCCAATGTGTCGTTGACAAACGGCTGTATCATCTGACTGATTTGCCAATGGGATATGTGAAAGTCCGTTCTTCCTTAGGGGAGGCTTCTCCACGAAGCTTGCTGGTAGCTCCGATTTTCTTCGAGGGCAAAGTGCTGGCGGTTGTGGAGTTTGCCTCCTTAGGAACGTTCGACGACAAGCATCTTACGCTTATTAAAGCGCTGCAGGAAAGCCTTGGCGTAGCTATAAACAGCGTCGTAGGCCGTATGGAAATCGAGCGTCTGCTCAATGAATCGCAAATGCTGACCGAGGAGCTGCAGGCGCAGTCCGAGGAATTGCAGGCACAGTCTGAGGAAATGCAAATGCAGCAGGAGCAGCTCCGCCTGACGAACGACTATTTGCAGGAGCAGCGGGACTTGGCTGAGCAGCGCAATACCCAGCTGGAGCAGACGAAGCACGAGCTTGAGGATTATTCGGAGAAGCTTGTGCAGAGCTCGCAATATAAGACGGATTTTCTGGCCAATATGTCGCATGAGCTGCGTACGCCGCTAAACAGCATTTTGATTTTGTCGCAGATGCTTTATGAGAATGAAAATAAGACGATGACGGAGGAAGAGCAGCATTATTCCCACGTCATCCATTCGGCGGGCAAAGATTTGCTTAGCCTGATCGACGATATTTTGGACTTATCGAAAATCGAAGCCGGCAAGCTGGAAGTGACGATCGATGATGTCAATATGACAGAAATTCCAATGCTGATGCGCCAGCTATTCGATCCCGTAGCGGAGAAAAAACAGCTTCCCTTCGTTACTGTCTTCGATGAGCAAGCACCGCCTATTATCTCGACGGACGGTCACCGCTTGCAGCATATTTTGAAAAATCTGCTGTCTAATGCCTTTAAGTTTACAGATAGCGGTTCCGTGCGCCTCCGTATTTCTTCTGTGGAACAAGCACGAATGCTGGAGCTGTATAATGGCGAGGCGCCATCCGATACGATGATTGCCATTTCGGTAAGCGACAGCGGCATTGGCATTTCGCCAGACAAGCAAGCGATTATTTTCGAAGCGTTCCAGCAAGCCGATGGGACGACGAATCGCCAATATGGCGGTACGGGCCTAGGCTTATCCATCTGCCGTGAATTTACCCGCCTGCTTGGAGGCAGGCTGCAGCTTGAGAGCGTGGAGGGCGAGGGAAGCACGTTTACATTGTATTTGCCAAGCTTGAATGAAGAGTTTGCAGCGTTCAGCCAGGAAATGCTGAATAGCCGTGACCAGTCGGCAGCTGGTGCCAATACCGTAATATGGCTTGCATCTGATGATGCTGGAAGCGACTCTAATCAACTGCATGATGAAGGACTTAGCGAGGAAGAAGCGGCGCAGCTAAAAGCTCATATGGAGGATACGCGGCTATTTGAGGGGAAACGGGTGCTGCTCGTCGATGACGACGACCGCAATGTGTTTGCTCTTAAGACGGCGCTTACCAGCAAAGGGGTTATCGTGGAGTCGGCCAGCAACGGCAAGCTCGGCTTGGAGCTTTTGAATAAACAACCTGATTTTGATATTATTCTTATGGATATTATGATGCCGGTTATGGATGGATTGGAAGCTATACGCAGCATCCGCAGCAATCCGATGCTGAAAGAGCTGCCGATTATTGCGCTCACAGCGAAAGCGATGAGAAATGATCGGGAGCGCTGCATGCAGGCGGGCGCCTCGGATTATATTAGCAAGCCGCTCCAAATGGAGCAGCTTTACTCGCTGCTGCGCGTATGGATGACGAAGCAGGAGGGCCGATGAATCAAGAAGTGGAGAACGTAGAGCTGGAATTATTTTTAGAAGGCATCTACCGTTATTATGGATTTGACTTTCGGCATTACATTCGTTCGTCTCTCTTGCGGCGGATTCAAAATCGGTTGCGAATAGAAGGCATTCCTACGATTACGAGATTGCTTGATCAGGTGCTTCGGGATAAAGAAATGCTGGACAAGGTGCTGCATGATTTCTCCATTAGAGTAACCGAAATGTTTCGGGACCCTGGGTTTTTCCGCGCTCTGCGCCAAGAGGTGATTCCTTATTTGCGGGGGCTTCCGGAAATAAGAATATGGCATGCTGGCTGTGCGACAGGCGAAGAGGTTTATTCTATGGCGATTTTGCTCAAGGAGGAAGGCCTCACGCAGCGCAGCAAAATTTATGCGACCGATATGAGCGAGAGCGCGATTGAGAAGTGCCAGCGCGGTGCATACCCGCTAAAGCAAATGCAAATTTATACGAAAAATTATATGGAAGCGGGCGGAATGATCGCCTTTTCCGAATATTACCAAACGGATCATCAATATGCTTATTTTTTGCCGGAGCTGCGGGATAATATTATGTTCGCCCAGCATAACTTGGTGACGGATGGCTCGTTCAATGAGTTTCATCTAATCATTTGCCGCAATGTGATGATTTATTTCGACACCACCTTGCAGCAGCAAGTCCATAAGCTATTTTATAGCAGCTTGGCGGCAGAGGGATTTCTTGGATTGGGAAATAAGGAGTCCATTGTCCAACTGGATAAGCATTTGCAATATGCCGAATTTAATCCGAATGAGCGGATCTATCGCAAAGCAGCATTAGGCGGAGAGGCCGCAAAATAGGCTTTATAATGAAAAGAGCGGCTTGTCTGCTCTTTTTTTGTGTTATATAATTTTTTTGCCAATAAGTAAAAAAGGCAGGGATGCTATCAAAGATTGTCGAATACTTTAGGAGAAATGGGCTAGTGATGAATTTTCGAAGCTTTGAGGTGCAGGAATGAGAGAAGTATTGGGATACGCAAGGTTCATCGTATTATTCTTCGTTTTATCCATCTGTTTAATGGTTCCTCGAGCTTTTGCGAGCTCTCCTCCTCCACCAATAACATATATTGATCAATGGTATATTCAATGGCTAGATGAGGCAAGTCAGGAGCCGGTGCTCGCAGATGTGATGGATCAGGAGCACAGTGATAGATGGATCTTGGCAGCAGGCAATGATCGGCTAACCGCTAAGCCGGAAGGCTTTAACTCCGCTTGGATCAAGATTGAGGTTCCTGAGTTGAATTGGGAAAACCCAGGTATTATGCTGGACGTGAACTTTGCGCAGCAAATTCGTATTTTTAATGACGGTTATCTTATTTATGAGGATGAGCGAAACTACGGTTATGAGACGAACAATATTTTGCTGAAGCTGTCTCCTCATTATTACAATAAGCCGATATACATCTATTTAAAAGGCAATGCAGATGCAAGCTCGCTCGGAATCGATGGGAGCGTGAAGCTTGGCGATTTCCAAAGCATGAATTCTAAATATTTGCAGAAAAATATTTTGGATATTATTTTAGGCGGCACGCTTGTATTTGTATCGATTTCATTGCTTATATGCATGCTGTTTGTGAATAAAATATATTGGCCAGGCTGGAATTCGTTATGTCTCCTCATGCTGTCGATTGGGGTAATGACATTGACGATTTCCCCGTATTTGTATGCGTTTTTCGGCAAATCCAGCCGGGTGTATTATTATTTGTTTGATATATCCTCGACGTTTATTATGACCTGGATCTTTTTATTTTTTGAGCAAATCATTAGTAAAGGCACAAGCCGGATCTTAAAATATTGCTTGCGTGTCCAACTAGTCATCTCTATTGGCAGCTTCGCATGGCTGCTGCTGAGCGTCCTGCTAGGCGGAAGGGTCTTGCATTATTATGAGAGCATCGTTCCGCTCATCTTTGCTTCGTCCGTCATGATTGGCAATATCATTTTGATCTCGGTGCTTGCTTTTTATTGTGTGAAGCGAAACCGGGAAAGCATTATTATTTCCGCAGGCTTTGCGCTGTTTGCGCTAACGGTAGTGTCCGAACTGGGTATTTATTTTACGCACAAAGATTATGAAATGTTTTATTGGAAATGGGGAACGCTGTTTTTCCTCTTTTCTTTAATTGTGGTGCTGATCCGGCGGATTATTAATAATTATGAGCAAATGCTGCTGTACTCCCGAAAGCTGGAAGTCTTCAATAATGAGCTGCAGCGTTCAGAAAAAATGGAAATTATTAGCCAGCTCGCTGCATCGGTTGCCCATGAAGTGCGCAATCCGCTGCAGGTGACACGCGGCTTTCTCCAGCTGATTGGCCACCGTTCCGCTGATCAGAAGGATAAAAACTATATGCTGCTTGCTATCGACGAATTGGATCGGGCCTCCAGCATCATTACGGACTTTTTGACCTTTGCCAAGCCTCAGGTTGAAATGACGACGATACTGAATATAGCCGAGGAATTGGGGCAAATTGAAGCGATTTTATCTCCGCTTGCTACGATCCAAGGTGGAGAATTGCGGGTAGAGTCGAATTTTGAACTGTATGTGCGGGGGAATTCCTCTAAATTCAAGCAAGCGATTATTAATATTGTGAAAAATAGCATCGAAGCGCTGCCGACAAAGGGAAGCATTGACATTATTGCCTATCAGGAAGATTCCACCGTCATTATTCGCATTAGCGATAATGGAGTCGGGATGGAAGAGAGCGAGCTGGAAAGATTGGGCGAGCCGTATTTCTCCAATAAGTCCAAAGGTACGGGGCTAGGGCTGATGGTGACCTTCCGCATTATCGAAGTGATGAACGGCCGGATCTATTTTAACAGCATAAAAGGTGTAGGCACGGAAGCGTTCGTAAGTTTGCCTATAGCAGAAATTCAATAAAAGCGCCTTGCCGTCCCGGCAGGGCGCTTGATTTATGACTGTACGTAGAGGTTTACTTCCAAGGTGGGGATGCGACAGCCGGTTGTGAGCTATCAGCAGGGCTGACAGGAATTACGAGATAGTAGCTGTTTGTTTGTTCTTCAACTGCTGTTACTTCAACGTCTTCTGGAATTTCAACTTGAAACGCCTCTTTAATAGCGGCACGTGGATCAGCAAGGAGCTGCTTCTTGAAAGCCTCATCTTCCCATGCTTTCTGAATAATTTGCTGTCGTAAATTGTTTTCGCTGCTCATACTTTTCCACCTTTCTAGTATTATGTATAAGTTCCATTTACATATTGTAACATGAAATTTCGACAAAAACTACTATATATTTTCAGAAAATACTGTTGATTATAATCGTATTTTGGCGAATTTCGTCATGCAAGTGTTTGGAAAAGTCCGCCTTCCATCTGTTTTTGTCGAGCTAGCTCTATATTTTGGGCATCCTTTGCGAGAGAAGCGGTGATGGACGCATGAAATGCCAGCAAATGACCAGCCTTAAGGCCTAATTGTTGATGGGCTTGCTCAAATTGGCAAGCGAGCTCCGCATAGTCCGTTAGTAGCCCCTGTACATATATTGCTTTCCTCACTTTACTGACCGTAATAGGCGACTGCTCCTGCCATTTATCCATGAAAAACGCTAGTAATCCGTTATAGCTTCCATCTGCCAAATCAGCTTCCCAATCCGTCCAATCATCGGCCATCTGGAGCGCGACGAGTACATAATCAACAGCTCGTTCCACTGCTGGTATGAAGGCATGCTGGCCCGAGAGGAGCAGGGCTCCGGTGCTGGCTATTTTCACGAGGGACGACTTTAAAGCGGTGCGAAGCGGATCGGTATTAAAATAATCTTCAGCGGACTCATGAGCTACGCCAATCGACCAATCGGCCATGTAGCGGTCGTAATACTCCCAAAACCTAGAGTCAGAGGTGTGAAGTCGGTGCAGAACACCGTACATCTGCGTATAAAATAAATGGCTCAATGCCAGCTTCTGTCTGCTTTCTACACTCCCCGTATCCATCACTTCATCCACAATGAAAAAATGCAGCAAGCCGAATACATTGGCAAGCGCAAGCTGCTCGCATTGCTCCTCGGTCACAGAGGCCATTTCCGTCATCCAATAGGGCAGCAAATAGCCGATATAGTTCTGGTGGCCGCTGCGATGCAGAGGATTAATATGCGTGATATATGCTTGTCCCGTTTGATTTAGCGGTTCGGGAAATTTTGCCGTTATTTGCTGCGCTTTGCTGAAAACAGCTTGCAGGCTGGATTCAAAAGGGGTGATAAATGACATGGGATCATAGTCCTCTTATCTTGATATAATAGGCTTAAAGGCTTATAAAACAATATGTTTTCCAGTATTATACTTTGTTTTGGCGGTTGAAGATAGAGGGGAAGTTAAGTAAAATGTAGAAACTTGGAACTTTTTTGTGGAAAAACGATAAAAAGAGCGCGGAGAATGCCGAAGGGAGGCGCCAATGGGACAAAACGGGCTTTTAATGAAACCAGTCGTTCCGATTTTGCGAATTTTTGATGAAGCACATGCTAAAGCGTTTTATATGGATTTTCTCGGCTTCCGGCTGGATTGGGAGCATCGTTACGAGGCAAATTTTCCATTGTATATGCAAGTATCAAATGGCTGCTGTGTGCTGCATTTATCCGAGCATCATGGCGACAGCTGCCCCGGCGCAGCTATTCGTATTGAAACGAGCCAAATTGAAGCCTATCATACCCGTCTGCTGGAAAAAGAGTACCGTTACGCCAAGCCTGGACTGGAACGGACGCCATGGCATACACTCGAATGCAGCGTGACGGACCCGTTCGGCAATCGGCTGCTTTTTTATGAAAACCAATTGAAATAAGCCATACAAGCGGACTTGAATCCTTCCGCCGTATGGCTTTTTCTATTTAGAATATTAGAATGTATAAGTTTTACCCTTATAAACGGCTTATATTCCACCCGCGAAACGGCAGCTTTGCCGCCAGAGGATGGCGACTGCCAGTCAGCGATAATGTTCATCCAGCTTTTGCCGCTGAAGCAGCACGCGCGCCTCTTCAGCTGGAATCGGGCGCGAGAACAAATAGCCCTGCAGCCGCTCGCATTTGAGCTCAGCCAGCATTTCCAGCTGGGAGACGACCTCGACCCCTTCGGCCAAAACATCAAGCTGGAGGCTGTGGGCAAGCCGGATGATGGAATGGACTATCGAAATATCAGGCGTGACGTTGATCATATCGCGGATAAAGGACTTGTCGATTTTCAGTGTATCAATCGGGAGCTTTTGCAAATAATGCAGCGAGCTGTAGCCTGTTCCAAAATCATCAATGGCGATGCTCACGCCGAGCGTCTTGAGCCGGTTCAGCTTGTTGATGACCTGATCGGCCCCTTGCAGGCCGATGCTCTCGGTAATTTCCAGCTCCAGCAAATGAGGAGGCAGCTTCGTTTCGAATAAAATATGCCGGATCGTCTCGAACAGGCTGTCATCCTCAAATTGCTTCATCGAAATATTAACCGCAATCGTTACCGGCATAAGTCCTTCATCTATCCAGCGCTTATGCTGCTCGCAGGCTCGGCGCAGCACCCACTCGCCGAGCTGGATAATCATGCCCGTTTCCTCAGCCAGCGGAATAAACTCCAACGGGGAAATGAGTCCCCGCTCCGGCATGTTCCAGCGGACAAGCGCCTCAAAGCCAGAGATTTTCCCCGTGCTCGCTTCAACCTGCGGCTGATAAAACAGCGTCAGCTGCTCCTGCTCCAAAGCGATCGCGAGCTGCTTCTCCATCGTTGTGCGGCGAACGATGGATTCATTCATCTCCGAGGTGAAGAAGAGATAGTTGTTTTTCCCCTGCTCCTTCACACGGTACATGGCGATATCAGCAAACTGAATCAGCTGCTCGGACGATGTGCCATGGTCGGGATAGAGGCTGATGCCGATACTTGCGGTGGATAGCAGCCGATTGTTGTCGTAGATAATGGGTACGGCGATTTCGTCAAGTATTTTTCCTGCCAGCTGCTCGGCCTCTTGCGCCCCTGCATGATTCAGCAAAATAATAAACTCGTCTCCGCTGAGCCGGGCAATCGTGCCGCTGTCTCCCACGCACTTGCCCATGCGCAGTGCGGTTTGCTCCAGCAAAAAATCGCCAGCGCGGTGGCCAAGCGTATCATTTATGAGCTTAAAGCGATCCAAATCGACGAAAAGCACGGCGAATTGCCTGTCGATGCATGTGCTGCATTGCGCCAAAGTTCCGGTCAGCGTCTCGAAAAAGGAATGGCGATTCGGCAAGCCCGTCAAGGAATCGAAATAAGCGATTCGGGAAATCGTCTCCATCGATTGTTTTTGCGCGGTCACATTTTGGGCCACGATGTAAAAGCCGGCGAGCTGCTCCTCGACAATTATGGGAATGACCGTTGCGTGCAAATAAACAAGCTCGCCCGATTTATTAGTAATCGACGTTTCCTGATGAATGGTCCGTCCTTCATGGACTTTCTCGAGCAGCTGCTGAAGCTGCCAAGCCTCCACATCGTTGATCAATTCGCCAACCGAATGGCCGATAAGCTCAGATGCGAAGTGGCCCGTCACCGTCTCAAACGCCGAATTGACGCTCAGCAGCGTCCCTTTCAAATCAAACCACAGAACCATATCCGGATTATGCTCAAAAAGAGATTTAAAGCGCTGCTCGCTTACTTCCAGCCGCTTCTCATGCCATTTGCTGAGCGTAATATCATGGACGACGAGCATAAAGCCGAGCGGCATCCCTCGAAAGGAGCGAAGCGCCTTGCCGACGATTCGCACGATGCTTCCGGCTTTTCCTTCGCCTGGCTTCAGCCACAGCTCTTGGACAATATCCTGCTCCCCTTGCAGCAAGCGGTTCAGGGGCTGTTGATCGGAAGGGAGCGGTATAGCCCCGTTTATTTTAAAATAAAGCGGGTAAATGCTGTCCTTAGCTGCCGCTGTAACGAGAAAACCGTATTTTTCCGCTACATGGTTGCTCATAACGAGTTGTCCATCTGTATGATAAATGGCGATGCCTTCATTCATATGATTAAATAGCAGCCTGCTTATCGGTCGTATAAGCTTGCCGATACCAGGCCGATAAATGGTTTTTGCAATATGTTGGGTGATAGACAAGGGCTGCTGACACTTCCTCATGAGGTTAATTTAAGTTTATGTTATGTTCGTTGAGAATAATTGTCAACGATTTCCCGCATGCTGGTCGCTTGCTAAGAAAAGCGGAAAAGCTAAGTGCCATCATTGCCATAAAAATATAATTGACAATGATTCTCAATAGGAATATACTTCGCAATAGAATAAATTCACACGACGTGGATCATTAAAAGGGGATATTTCGAATGAACTGGAAGTTAATCGCAATTTCATTATCTTGTGCAAGCCTGTTATTTCTTTCGGCTTGCGGCTCTAATACTGCTAACAATACAAAAACAGACAATGGGGCAGCAGCAGCAACGAATACAGCTGCAGAATCGCCGGCAGCGTCGGAATCTCCAGCTGCTACAGTAGCGCCTGCCACAGAAGAGGAATGGCAGCCTGTTCTTGATGAATATCGCGCCTTTACGATTAAAGAAGCGGATTCGCTCGTTATTGAAACTGAAAAATTCGTCAATGCCGTTAAAGCGGGCGATATTGAGACGGCGAAACAGCTGTATGCGCCATCGAGAATGTATTATGAAAGAATCGAGCCGATTGCTGAAGCTCTGGGCGATTTTGACCCGCATATTGATGCCCGTGAAAATGATGTCGATGAGAAGGAATGGAGAGGCTTCCACCGGATCGAGAAAATTTTATGGGAAGAAAATACGACAAAAGGCGCTGAAGGTTATGCCGACACGCTGCTTGAGGATATCAAGCTGCTTCGCGCTTTGATGGAGACGGTTGAAATCGAGCCAAGCTTGCTCGTTACGGGAGCTGTTGAGCTGCTGAACGAAGTATCCTCCTCTAAAGTAACCGGCGAGGAAGAGCGTTATTCGCACACTGACTTGTATGATTTTGTTGCGAACGTAGAAGGGGCAGAGAAAATTTATGAGCTGCTTCAGCCGCAGTTGAACAAGCATGACGCCGCGCTGGAAACGTTGATTGGCACAAGCTTCAAAAATCTTGATGATGCGCTTGCTGTTTATAAAGATGGCGATGGCTATAAATCGTATCTGGATTTGAAAGAAGAAGATACGAAGAAGCTGAGCCAACTGCTCGATGCTTTGGCAGAACCGCTTTCACAAATGGGCAAAATTTTGGGGGCTTAATGTCATGAGTTCTACTACTAACAACGACGACAAACAGAAGCATAATCAGAAGCAGGCTGGCGACAGCGTGCTGGAAAAACCGATGAGCCGCAGGGATTTACTGCGGCTCATGGGCGTTGGTGGGGCTGGTTTGCTGGTCGGCGCGACTGGCGTAGGCGGCATCATGAAGGCAGCAAGCAAAAGCCTGTCCGTCGCAACAGCGACAGGGGCCGAAGCGGGAGCAAATGGAGATGTGCTGCCGTTTTATGGCGCTCATCAGGCAGGCATTGCGACGCCGTCTCAGGATTTTATATTATTTGCCGCTTTTGATCTGACGGCAGCTTCAATAGATGAGGTGCGTACGTTGTTTCAAGCATGGACAGCGGCATCGGCTGCGATGACGCAAGGAACGATGATTGGCACGGACAATAACAATTTGAATTTGCCGCCATCTGATACGGGCGAAGCCGCAGGGCTGTCGCCTTCCAAAACAACGATTACGTTCGGTGTTGGGCCGAGCTTTTTTGACGGACGCTTCGGGTTGTCAGGCAAGAAGCCTTCGACACTTGAGGACCTTCCGGCATTTGGCGGCGATGAGCTGCAGCCTGAATGGTGCGGTGGCGATATAGGCGTGCAGGTGTGCGCGAACGATATGCAGGTCGCTTTCCACGCCATTCGCAATTTGACGCGTATCGCACGGGGCAAGGCGGTGCTGCGCTGGACGGCAGAAGGGTTTCAACGCACCTCTGGCGCCGATAAGCAGGGCGCGACACCACGGAATTTAATGGGCTTCAAGGATGGTACCGCGAACCCGGATACGAGCGATGAGGCACAGATGAAGCAAGTCGTCTGGGCTTCGGCTGATGACGGCGTGCCGTGGATGGCGGGCGGAAGCTATATGGTCGTCAGACGAATCCGCATGCGGGTAGAGGTGTGGGATCGCTCAACGCTTTCTGATCAAGAGGCGACCTTCGGAAGACACCGGGAGAGCGGTGCTCCAATTGGCAGCTTGAAGGAATTTGACACCGTTGATGTGAACAAAAAGGATGAGAGCGGCAAGCCGGTCATTCCAGCTAACTCGCATCTGGCGCTTGCTAGAGGAGACGGCTCTTTGAAAATATTGCGCCGCTCCTACTCCTATTCCAGCGGCCTGGATAATCGGACCGGGCAGCTGGATGCGGGGCTACTGTTCATTTGCTATAACCGCGATACGAGCAAGCAGTTTATCCCGATGCAGACGAAGCTCAGCCGCATGGACAAGCTGAATGAATATATCGTGCATACGGGCAGCGCCGTGTTTGCTTGTTTCCCTGGCGTTAGCGAGGGCGGCTATATTGGAGAGACGTTATTGTAGCGGGAGAGAGGGGAAGCGGCATATGGTTTTAGGTAGAAGCCGTTACAGCATAGGCTGGAAGTGGCTGGGCATTATCGTCATTTTAGCGGCGATAGCTCTAGGAGCGATTGGCGTGAGGCCAGCTTTTGCAGAAACGTCCAGCGATTTGGATAAGCTGCTTCCGCTCGTTGGAGGAGCGCTTGCGGCGGCAAGCCAGAGCGACTGGGAGCAGGCATCCGGTCATATTAAAGAAGCAAATGAACGTTGGAAGCAGCTAAATGTGAAAAAATCAGATTTATCCGCCGATGTCGATTCCGCGTTGGCTCATGCGATCGTGCTGTTGGATGAGGCAGACAACAAGCCGGATGAAGCCAAAGCTTCCTTATCGGAGCTGGCGAAAGCGATTAATAAATATGTGAAAAGCGTCCAGAAGGACGATCAAGCTAAGCTGACCGGCAAGGAAGCCGCGAAGCAGCTTCTGCCTATGGCAACGAAGCTGCTGATCGAAATTCAAGGGGAGCAATGGGTGAAGGCGAGCGCGAATTATAAGACGATTAACGATAATTGGCTGACGATTGAACCTGCGATTCGCTCGGAGAACTTCACCGTTTACGGCAAGCTGGAGACGGCCATGAGCATGATTCGCATTGCGCTGCAAGCCGAGCCGCCGCGCGCGGAGCAAGCCGAGACGGAAACGAATGCGATGATTCAACTGATTAATGACTACATCGCTGGCAAAATCGATGCAGCCTCTGCGCCTGCGGAAAAGCTGGGTATTGCTGACCTCATTGCGATCGTTGATAAAGCGGCAAAAGACATAGCCGCAGGCAATTTAAATGAGGCCGATGGCCAAATGCAAGCCTTCATTTCAAAATGGCCTTCGGTCGAGGGGCAGGTGCAAATTCGCTCTGCAGATGCTTATACGAAAATCGAAATTAAAATGACGGCGGTATCGGGCTATTTGCTCTCCAATCCGCCAGTACCTGATAAAGCCCAAGCGGTAATTGCCGAAATCAGAGAAATACTCGCTCCGATGGTGGAGGAAACGCGTTATACCGCTTGGGACGCTGGAATGATTTTGCTCCGCGAGGGGCTTGAGGCGATTCTCGTGCTTGCGGCCTTACTGGCTTATTTGAAAAAATCGGGCAATGAGTCGAAGCGCATCTGGGTATGGTCTGGCGTCTGGGTCGGCCTGCTGCTGAGCGCTGTTATGGCTGTGCTGCTTACCTATGCGATTGCCCAGGCGGCCGCTGGAAGCGCGCGTGAAGCGATTGAGGGCATTGCCGGTCTTGTTTCCGTCATCTTGATGATCACGGTCGGTAATTGGCTGCACAGCAAAGCGAATATGCGCAGCTGGAACAGCTATATTGACAACAAGATGGGCAGCGCCATTGCGCGCGGCAGTCTGTGGTCCCTGTTCGCTGTGTCGGCGCTTGCCATTATGCGGGAAGGGGCGGAGACGACGATTTTTTATGTCGGCATGGCGCCTTCCATTGATCCATTACAAATGATTTTAGGGATCGGCGTAACGTTTCTGCTGCTCGTGGCGATTGCTTTCGTCATTATTCGCTTCAGCACGAAGCTGCCCATTCGTCCCTTTTTCATTGTGGCATCGGTGCTCATTTATTATTTGGTGTTCCGTTTTATGGGAGAAAGCATCCACTCGCTGCAGGTTGCTGCCTGGCTGCCAACGCATGCGGTTAGCGAGCTGCCAACTATTGGTTCCCTTGGTTTTTATCCGACGCTGGAGACGGCGCTTACGCAGCTTGCGGTATTGCTGGTCATTATCGTTATGTTCGTGTGGCAGCAGGTGAGAAGAAAAGCTTAGTTAGCCATAATAACTATTCTGCGATAAACCTAAAGCGGATGCTTGCCTTTGTGGCAAGCATCCGCTTGCTGTTTGGCGTCATGACTATTGGTTTAATAGGGAATATGATAAACTAATAACAACCCAGATAAAGGTGGAGAAAACGATGAAGGCTCAAACGATGCTTATATCCGCACTGCTGTTTGCATTCGTCATTGCGTTGTTTGCCGTAATAAATGTCAATTCGGTGCAAGTTAATTTTATGTTTGCGCAGACTCAAATTCCGCTCATTCTCGTCATTCTCGCTTCGACGCTCCTTGGCGGATTAGTGATTGGATTATTTGGAATGGTGCGTGTATTCCGCTTGCAGCGCCAGGTTAAGCTGCTGAATAAACAGGTGAATGAATTAACAGCTGAGGTAGAAAAAAAGGCAAAGCCGGAGCTCAAGCCATTCAGCATCGATGAGATTGCTGCTCCTCAGGCGCGGACGTCCGTAGATCATTAATGGCTCGTTATTTATACAGCTACAGCTGTCATGAAGAGGAATCGGAGCTATGCCGTCTGGAGCTATGCCGCCTGCTGGATGCTCCGCTAAGCGACGGTTTTGTCGTGAGCGAGCATCGCGTTCATCCGAGCCGCAGTCCGTTTCTGAAGCGACGCGTAGAGCTTGCCCTTTCAGGAGCAAGTTTGCCGGAGCTTCAAGAGCAGCTGCCGCTTGTCGATTTGAATGGAGCGACATTCAAGGTGCTTTGCACAGTAGCGGATGCTCCATACAGCTATGAAGAGCAGCGCGGGCTAGAGCGTTCCGTCGGTGCATCTTTAATTGGCGTAGCGGACATGCGGCAGCCAGAGCGTCTGCTGGGCATTACCTTTTGGCAGCAGCGTTATTGGTTTGGCGACTGTGAGGAAGCGAGCGCAGTCTGGCTCGCCCATCGGCAGAAGCCGCAAAATTATTCAACAGCACTTGGCACAAGAGTAGCCCGGGCGGTCGTTAACATTGCGTCAGGGCCGAATGGCGAGGCGTTGAGCATGATCGATCCATGCTGCGGCATGGGCACCGTGCTGATTGAAGCGCTGTCGATGGGCATTGCGATTCGCGGCGTGGATCGCAATCCGCTTGCGGTGCGGGGGGCCCGGGTCAATCTTGCTCATTTTGGCTATAGCAAGGAGCTTGTTTCACTGGGCGATATGCGTGAGCTGGAGGGGCATTATGATGCGGCAATCGTCGATCTGCCATATAATTTATGTTCGGTCTTGCCGATTGGCGAGCAGCTTGATATGCTGGAAAGTGTAAGACGGCTTGCTGACCTTGCAGTCATTGTGACGACGGAGCCGATTGAAACGCAGCTTTCAGCCTCCGGCTTTAGCTTGGTAGATCGCTGCGAGCTGCATAAGGGCGCTTTTACAAGATTTATTACGTTGGTTAAATAATAAAGCGAGGTGATAATATGTCGGACGTGGAGAACAAGGAAGTACAGGAGCAGCCTAAGAAGCTGACTCAAGCGGAGAAAGCCAAGCAATTGCTGGCTCAGAAGAAGCAAGGCAAAGCGGATGGCTTCGCACAAGGCGGCTTTTCAACAAACACGCAGCAAATGAAGAGCCAGAACACGAAGAAGGTCAACAATCAACGCAAAAAGATGGGCGTGTAGTCAGCTTTCAGCTGGGTGATGCCTAATCGTTCGAATAGCCTTTTGCTATGCTGGGAATGTGCAGCGTAGCGGGAGGCTTATTTTTAAATATAGGAAAGTATATGATTTTCCCATCCTTTCTCTATATTTCTACGCAAAACAGCAGCTTTGCCGCCAGAGGGCGGCTTCAGCCGTTTACGCTTGAAATACATCCATTTTTAAGTGGCCCATGCAGGAATGAATCGCAGCTTCTTCCCGCATAATGTATCTATACCATATTTTTTTGCGATGGAGGGAGAAGCATGCTGGCAGCAGGTGGAGGAGCCGTTAACATATTTTTGCTGGCGGGTGTGGCTACGACAAAAAGCGCCTTTAACGCTTGTCGGGACAAGCTTGATCAATTATTTCGCGAATCCGGCGTTGAGCCGCGCATTCATATTTTGCATCCTTATGGCGACAATAGCCGCAGTCTGTTTCGTCAGGTGCTTGAGGTGGGCAGCGATTTGACCAGCTTTATTGCAGCTGGACGCATCGGTGGGCAAATTGCCTACCGTCAAGTGAAGGAGAAGCTGCTGAGCGCTGATGAGCCGTCCTTGTTCATCGGGCATAGCGGAGGTGGAGCAGCAGCCTATCAGGCGGCGAAGATGCTGATGGAGCGCAACCTCATGAGCAATTTCCGCGTCGTACAGGTCGGCTCGCCGCGCAATCATATTGCGCCGCAGCTGAAAGATAAAGTGTGTTATTTGTATGCCGTAAACGAGGCGGGCAAGCTTAATGATCCCGTAAGCCGCATCGGCAGTTGGGGCGGCTGGGAGCGAAGCGCTTCAGGAGTGCCGCAATGGCAGCGAATGAAGCATGCGCCTGGCAAGGTTGAGCCGATATATGTCATCGGCGGGCATGCTCATTATTTCCGCCACCAGGAGGCGTTCCGCGATCAAGATGCAATCTGCAACCTCGATAAAACAATCGACCGCTTGCGGCTATGGTTGAAAGACTGGCACTGATGTTCTACACTGTAAGTAGTAGAGCTTGCGATTTTCAGTGGTTGAAACGGAGGTGCCATAGCAATGGCAAACACGCATACTTATTCCAGACGCGAGGAAATAGCCAATGCCATCACACATGGCATTGGAGCTGCTCTTAGCGTTGCTGCACTCGTTATTTTAATCGTATTTGCAGCGGAGAAGGGGACAGCTTCTCATGTAGTCAGCTTTACGATTTATGGAACAGCGATGCTGCTGCTTTATGCCGCATCGACCTTGGTGCACAGCTTTCCAGAGGGCAAGGCGAAGCGGGTTTTTGAATCGTTGGACCATTCCTTTATTTATGTATTTATTGCCGGGACGTATACGCCCATTTTGCTGCATATTGTCCAAGGGACGCTAGGATGGGTACTATTTGGCATCGTGTGGGGCTTCGCCCTTGTTGGTGTCGTCTTTAAAGCTTTTTTCGCCTCAAAGTTTTTATTTACCTCGACGATTGTGTATTTGGCCATGGGCTGGCTGATCGTTTTCGCTTGGAAGCCGCTTACGAGCCATTTGGCGCCTGGCGGCCTGCAACTGCTCATTACAGGCGGGCTGCTCTACACGGTGGGAACCGTATTTTATATGTGGCGGGCGTTTCCTTATCATCATGCGGTATGGCATATGTTCGTGCTTGGCGGGTCTGTGCTGCATTTCTTCGCCATTTTGCTTTATATGCTGCCGTCCTAAACGTTCAAAGAAGCTTGGCAATAGACGGATGCGTTTGCATCTGCCTGCTGCCAAGCTTCTTTGTGTTTATTCTACTGCGTAAGCAGCGGGCACCAGCCAGGCGGCTCGGAACAGATGGCCAGTGCAAAAATAGGTTCCTCTACATACAGATCGTTAAAATAGCTCGGAAGCACATGATTGGCGGCAACCGAGCCTAGCCTGAACGAGCGCTTGACCTCGCCCTTTACATGCAAGTAATAATACGTTTTCTTCGTTTGCGGCGATTGATACACAAGGGTTGGGAGATGGGGAACGATATCGTATTCGTTTTGAAAACGCCAATGCGTGCCGACAAGATTGTTATAATTGCGCACAAATTTAGGATCGCCGACCCGCGGTGCCCCAAACGTATAAACGATCGGCGATTTTATTTCAGTATTCGCGGCTATATCGGCAGCTGCAAGCGTAGCCAAAGCGCCGCCTAAACTATGCCCCGTTATAAACAGGGGCTTATCAGCGGGCAGCTGCTCGATAAGCGCCAATATCTGATCGCGCGCAGACATATAAATATCGGTGAAGCCTTTATGCGTATACCCGCTATTTTTCACTGGACGATAGGGCGTTTGCTGGGCGATAAAATCCGATACCCAATCGACGGCGGAGCCTGAGCCGCGGAATGCGAGCACGGAGGACTGCTCCGACATCAGCAGGAAGCCGAACGCTTCCTCCGTCTGGTCGTAGGCCCGGGCATTGAACGTCCCGACCAGCGTATAATTGCGCGGCACGAGAAACAGCCCGCTTGGATTCGTAAATTGCAAATATGTTTGACCGCATACCGCAGCCAAAAATAAAGCCGTCCGAGTGTCTAGCTGCTGTGACTCCCGGTTGTTTTTTTTCAAAGTTGCCATTGCCCGACCTCCGCTCCATATTGCGCCTCAGCACAAGAAGTTTCTGCCTAAATGCCGCCTGCAAGTGGGCAGCTGATGTTGTAGCATATGAAAGGCTGGGCGACTCCGCAACCGCTTGGTCCAGGCTCTGGCAAATAAATTTGGCAAAGTAACAATGGACGTAGGCGAGCTTGCGCCGTTATAATAACAGGAAAAAGTTTTACGAGGGGAGCTTGCACATGACTTTGCAGATTGGTGTTATCGGTACAGGTTGGTTTGGAAAGATGCACGCTGAAAAACTGGCGCGTATGGAAGGGGTCAACGTAGCAGCATTAGTGGCTACAAGCAAGCAGAAGGCAGACGATGCGGCTAAGCCGTTTACAGATGCACGCGGTTATGAAAACGTTTCCGACATGCTCGATGACCGGAAGCTGGATGCCGTCTATATTTGTGTTCCGCCGTTTGCTCATGGCGAGATTGAAAACGAACTGGTAAAGCGCGAAATTCCGTTTCTTGTCGAAAAACCGCTTGGTGTGGATATCGAGACTCCGGCAGCTATCGGACAAGCTGTTCAGGCTAGCGGCCTGATTACATCAGTCGGCTATCATTTCCGCTATATGGATGGCACGGATAAAGCGAAAGAGCTGCTGGCGGACAGGCTGGCTGCTATGGCGATTGGAAACTGGATGGGCGGTATGCCAGGTGTCGGCTGGTGGAGAAAGATGGAAGGCTCTGGCGGGCAGTTTGTCGAGCAGACGACGCACATTGTCGATTTGCTGCGTTATTTGCTCGGGGATGTGACGGAGGTTTATGCCGCATATGGCGACCGGATTATGGCAGGCAAGGAAGAAGGCGTTGAGGTTCCCGATATTGGAACGGCCACCTTCAAGCTGGCAAGCGGCGCAGTAGCTTCCATCAGCAATACCTGTGCCCTTAGCGCTGGGGATCGTGCCGGTCTGCACATTTATACGGATAAAGGGGTATTGGAGCTAGGGCATCATGGTCTCATTGACATCGAAGCCAGCCGCAAAACGGAGTACGTTAACAAGCGCGATCCTTATCAGCTTGAAAATGAAGCTTTTCTGCACGCCGTTCTTACCGGCGACACTTCGCTCATTCGTTCGACCTATGCGGATGCGTTGCGGACGCAGGAAATTACAGTTGCGGCTAACCAATCGGCGAAATCGGGCCTTCCGGTTCGTTTGCCCTCGTATTTATAAACCGCTTAGCTGAAGGATTGAAGTTATGCTCTAAAATATAATAAAAGCCCCTCCATATTCGCTGAAATAGCGAGCAATGGAGGGGCTTGTTTCATAATAAATCATGTTCAGCTACAGTCGGCGTGATCGAGTCAATGGCTTCGCAGCTGACGGAGCCTGCTCCTGCGAGGCCGTCTCGGCAGACGACGGGCGCTCCGAAGAAAGGCGCCGACCGCTGTCTTCAGCCGCAAGCGTTTCCTTATACTTCTTTCGGCTGTGGCGGTCAGAACGAGTGGCAGCCAGCTTGCCAGAGCTGCCGCGGCCAATCAGCATATCGCCTGTCCAGCCTTTCTTCCACAGCCAGACGTAAATGAGTACGGTAATGCCGATGATGAAGGCGCAAAGAATCGTAAAGCCCCACCACGTTTTGTCCCAAGGCAGCGGCTGCAAATTCACACCCCAAAGGGCGGAAATGACCGTTGCTGGAGTGAAAATGACGGTGAAAATCGTCAGCGTCTTCATAATATCATTGCCACGGAAGTTGGAGATCGCATCGTCCATTGAAATGAGCGTATCAATCTCCAGCGAATAATGCTTGAGCAGCGTATCAATTCGCTCCAGCTTGTGAGTAATGCGCTTGTAGGCTTCGCTTTCCATAATTCCGTCGAGAAAAGCTTCCTTCACCGAGCCGTGAAGCTCGCGAACAGGCGTAAAGAGATGGCTCCAATGCAGCAAATCATACCGTCTTTCAATAATGACGTCCATCAGGCCGGTACGATTGGCGCTGCGCATATTATTTTCAAGATCGCCAAGCCGGTTCTCAAAGCCGTCCAGCCCTTCGTGGAAGGGGCCTAATATAACGCCGAGCATAACCAGCAAGGCTTCCGGTGCGGTGTCGCATGTTTCAAGCCTGCTCGTTACATCATCTGCCTGAAAGCGTATAGCTAGCCGCATATCCTCATGCATCGTCACAAGCCGCTTGCCTGATACCCAGAAGTGGAACGGCTGTATATCCGTATGCACATCCGAAATCTGGATCATCAGTGTGCCATGCACAAGCGGGCCGCGCTCTGTTGCTGGGGCAACCGTAATTTGATTCGTCGTCCGTCCGTCGCATTCCTCAAGCCAGGAGGCGCATTCAGGAAGCAGCAGCTTCGCCTCCAGCTTTTGCGAATCGGCAACGTTGCCCGCATGAACAGGGTATGGCCGCGCAGCAAGGAAGCTTTCATTATTTTTTCTGTTGTCCTTGCGTTTGGGCAGTTTCTGCCCGATCTCCGCATGCTGCCTTTCGAGCTGCAGCATTTGCCAATCCCACTGCGCGGGATAGCGAAGCACTCGATGAATCATCGCCTTGCCCCCTGCTTGTCCGATTTCCATTTCACTTCCCTCCATCATACCTTGAAAGTGTTTGTTGTACAACAACCGGGCGGCGAATCTGCAACATTGCGATTGATTCATTGCCGCTGAGGGTATAACTATTCTAAGAGCGCTCGGATGAAGCCAACTGAAAAATGGCGTACACATCATTTGCCCAAATCAGCAGGCTTTTGTAATCACAATCAGGTTTAGGAGGAGATTCTAATGGCTAAGAAGCTGGGGATTTTCAAGACGGAGCAAGAAGTGATTGATACGGTTGCCGCATTGGAGCAAGCCGGATTCGTGCCGGGGGAGCTTCAAATTATTGCCAAGGACGGTGAGCATTCCCGCCGAATTGAAGCGGAAACCGATATTCATGCCGATGAGGTCATGGAACTGGCTCGCACGAATGGAAGCCGAGGGATGACTGAGGGAACGACGATTGCTGCTGCCGCTGTAATGCCTACGACTGGCATGACAGGAGCTGGCGGCTGGAGTGCGGTGCCAATGACAACGGATGGCTTGCTGGCGACTAATTTCAATTCAGACGATGATGGCATTAATCACGCGCTCAGGGCACTCGGACTGGATAAAGCCGAGGATGATAGCCGGGAAGCGATTCGTGCCGGGCGCATTATCGTCATTGTGGAGACCGATGAGAGCCATACGATGATGGACAAAGAGGGCGGACCGAAGCTGGCGCGGCTTTCAATAGCGGAATCTGTATTTCGCAGCCAAGGCGCTGTGCATATTGCTGATATTTAATGGTTATATCAAATAAAGTTTGTTTCATAATAGAAAAGAAGGGCTCCGCTGATTGGCGGAGCCCTTCTTTTCTATATAGCGGTGTATATAAGCATTCTATGTGGCCGTGATGCAAGCCTGCTTAAACCTTTAATAAGGAAGGACGGTCAAGGCGCACAATGCTGGCGAGCGGATGCTCCTCGCCATTAATCATGTCCCGCAGCATATAGGCAGCCATCATGCTGTAGACGGTGCCATTGCCGCCGTAGCCTAGGCAATAATAGACGCCGGGCATTTTCGGATCAGCTCCGATAAAGGGCAAATTATCACGGGATTCGCCGAATGTGGCACTCCATTCGAATTCCAGCGGCTGATCCAGCATCGGAAACAATGCCGTTATTTTTTCCAGCAGCTTATCGGTTCGCTTGCGCCTTAGCTTCTCGCTCTCAATCGGCGCTTCGGTCATTTCGTCCAGCCCGCCAACGACGATACGGCCATCCACCGTCGTGCGCAAGTATAAATAGGGTCGCGCCGTTTCCCAAATGAGGCATTGGCCCGGCCAATTGGCCCGCAGCTTCGCGTCGTCCTGAACACTGGTAACAGCGGCAAAGGAACGGTTAATGTCGGCTTTAACGAGCTGGCCGCGCAGCTCCTCAGGCTCATAGCCAATAGCAAAAATCACATGCTCCGCCTCGATTTCCCAGCCGTCTGCAGTACGCAGCAGCTGTCTGCCTTCAGCAGATTGCTCATGCTTTACGATGTCGGTATGCTCATAAATTTGCAGCCCGGCTTCCACTGCAGCAGCAGAGACGCCCTGCACGAACTGGAAAGGATTAACCTCGGCATCCCCCTGCGCCACAATAGCGCCCGGTTTGCGGAAAGGAAACTGCCGGGAAATATCGTCCGCCTCCAGGAAGCTGACGTCAAAGCCATGCTTGAGCAGCATCTCATACTCCTTTCGCAGCATCGGCAAATCCTGCTCAGAAGTCGCATAGTATAGGCTGCTTCTTGGAATGAAGCCGACATCTACGGGGAGCTGCGCCGCAACTTCACCCAACTGCCGCACGGCATCCAGACAGGCGCGATAGAACCGAACGGCATCGTATTCGCCGATTTGGTCAGCGAGCTCCCACAGCATAATATCATTGGAAAACTGGAGCAAGCCCGTGTTGGCCGATGTACTGCCGCCAGCTACGCTTTCCCGTTCGAGCATCGCTGCTTCAATGCCGCTTTTCGCCAAAATATAGCCGCAAATGGTACCCGACATACCGCCTCCGACAATGGCAACCTTCACTTTTTTGTTCGAGGTAATACTCGGATATTCTGCCGGGGAATTTAAGGTGGTAGGCCAAAACAGACTGCCTGTATGCAGCTCCTTCATCTGAGGCACAGCTCCTGTTCATGTGAATTTAAAAGAGGTTTCTTAGAAACCATTACACATCTAATCAATTGTTGTACCACTAATATGTCCCATATCGGCCTATCCGTATTACATGCCATGCGGCTTGCTGGCTATTCCTTCTGGCTGCGCATCGCTTCGCGGTACGCGGTTGGGGATTGATTATAAAAACGCCGAAATTGCTTGGAAAAATAAAGCGCATCCTGCAGCCCGACAGAAGCGGAAATTTGCTCAATCGTCAGCTCTCCACGCTCCCGAAGCATCTGTCTAGCCTTGTCTATTCTCAGCTTGAGCAGGAAGGTGACGGGCGTCGTTCCCGTCTTGCGTTTGAAAAACCGCGATAAATAAGCGCGATTGTAGCCAAGAGCCTCCGCCATCTGCTCAATGGAAACGGGATGGGCATATTGCGTCGATAAATAATGGATCATTTTTTGGAGCAATTGCTCTCCCTCTTCATCGGCCATCAGTGCTTTGCCGCGAGCAGCATCGCTCATAACGGCGCTGTATTCAGCGAGCAGCAGCTGCAAATAGCCGCTTGCCTTCAAATGCGCAGCCGCCTCATTCGAGCGGAAAATATGGAAGATATGATGGAAAAGCACGGCGGGCCGCTTGCTGCTGCCTGTATCGACGACCGGCTGTGCAGCGGATAAGCCTGCTGTCTCCAGCAGCCCTCCGGCCAGTGTGCCTCTAAAAGCGACCCAGCGGTAGCGCCAAGGATTATGAACATCGGATTCATAGCTGACCAGCTGCTCCGGTTCAATGAGAAAGGTGTGCCCTGCACGCAGCTCGTAGCGGTTGTCGCCGCAAATGAAGATGCCGCTGCCTTCAAGCACGACATGCATCAAATAAAAATCATATACTTTCGGCCCGAGGCGATGGGCCGGCTTCGTCTGGCTTTCCCCTGCGAATAATACGTGCAGCAGATCATTTTCGATGATCATAGGGCTTGAGGCGACTTTATAGTTCTCTGGTCTGTTCATTCGTAACACCTGCCTGCAATTGGGAATAAAGACTGCTTGATTTGCGGATTTTAATAATCATAGCATGTCTTAAGATCGATATGAAAGTCACATATATCCATGTAAATAGCACTTTGCGCCATTTTAATTGCCGCTTGCCTTGCGCTATACTGAAGGGGAAGACATCGCCTTACATCAAATTACAAAAGACGATAAAAAGGGACGTGATTGCAAGTGGCAAATGTTCAAGACCTTACACAGAAATTTATCCAACAATATGGTGGAGAAGCCTCTTCCATTCAAGTATTTCATGCTCCAGGCCGGGTGAATCTGATCGGCGAGCATACCGATTATAACGGCGGTTACGTTTTTCCGGCTGCTTTAACGTTTGGCACTACGCTGCTCATTCGTGCGCGCGGAGACCGCAAGCTCGGGCTGGCAACGACGAATTTTCCAATGAGCCGGGAATTCGACCTTGAAAATATCGTTTATGACGAAGCGGATGACTGGATGAACTATCCGAAAGGGATTTTCCATGAATTGAAGCAGCGCGGCGTGAGCTACACATCCGGCTATGATCTGCTGTACCATGGCGAAATTCCGAACGGAGCGGGCCTGTCCTCCTCGGCTTCCATTGAAGTGGTTACGGCTTATGCCTTGCTGACGCTTGAAAAACAGCCGATCGACAAGGTGCAAATTGCCCTGCTCTCGCAAAAATCGGAAAATGAATTCAATGGCGTGCAATGCGGCATTATGGACCAATTTGCTGTGGCGAACGGCAAGAAGGACCACGCGATTTTGCTCATGTGCGACACGCTGGAATATGATCTTGTTCCGTTCCAATCGGGAAGCTACAAGCTCGTTATCGGCAACACGAACAAGCGCCGCGGATTGGTGGATTCCGCTTATAATGAGCGCCGGAGCCAATGCGAGCAAGCGGTTCAGGATTTGTTGCAGGCATTCCCTGAGCTGACGCTGCTTGGCCAAATTAACCTGGAGCAGTTCAATGCAAACAAGCATCTGATCAAAGAAGATATCGTCCGCAAACGCGCGCAGCATGTCGTCGAGGAAATCGACCGGGTATTGCAATCGATGGAGGCTCTTAAAAAAGACGATCTCGCATTGTTCGGCCAATTGATGAACGGCTCGCATGACTCGCTGCGCGATTTGTATGAAGTAACAGGTGCGGAGCTGGACGCTATGGTAGCTGCTGCTCGCAAAGTAGATGGCGTGTTTGGTTCGCGCATGACAGGGGCAGGCTTCGGCGGCTGCACCGTATCGCTCGTTCATGAAGACAGCATTGAGAGCTTCAAGCAGCAAGTGGGCGAGGAATACACGGCGGCAACCGGACTGGTAGCGGATTTCTACGTATGCAGCATCGGCAATGGCGTTGAGCAGTTGGTTTAAGCAGATGCAACTTGGTTAGGCAATCTTAGGGAATGAAACGGCTTAAATGGCTTAAACGGCTTAAACGGCTTACATTTATCATCGCGAAACGGTAGCTTTGCCGTCAGTGGATGGCGACAGCCGTTTACGCATACATGCAAGCAAATATGGGAGGGATATTACAATGGCAGTATTGGTAACAGGTGGAGCAGGATATATTGGTTCGCATGCTGTAGCGTCGCTTAAAGAGCGCGGCGAAGAAATCGTCGTCGTTGACAATTTGGAGCAGGGGCATCGCGAGGCAGTAACAGGCGGAAAGCTGTACGTTGGCGATTTGCGCGATAAGGATTTTCTGGAAACGGTATTTAAGGAAAACAGCATTGATGCCGTTATTCATTTTGCAGCTAATTCGCTCGTAGGGGAAAGCATGCAAAACCCAGGGAAATACTATCATAACAACGTTTATGGAACATTATGCTTGCTTGAAAAAATGATCGAGCACAATGTGCTTAAAATTGTGTTCTCATCCACAGCAGCTACCTATGGCGAGCCGGAAAACGTGCCAATCGACGAATATGACCGCACACTGCCGACTAATGCCTATGGAGAAACGAAGCTAGCGATGGAAAAAATGATGAAATGGTTCGATGTCGCGCATGGCTTGAAATTCGTATCCTTGCGTTATTTCAACGCAGCTGGCGCGCATGAGAGCGGCCTGATTGGCGAAGACCACAATCCGGAATCGCATCTTATTCCTATCGTGCTGCAGGCAGCGCTTGGACAACGCCCGCATATTTCGGTGTTTGGCGAAGATTATGAGACAGAGGATGGCACTTGCATCCGCGATTATATCCATGTCAGCGATCTGGCCGATGCGCACGTGCTTGCTGTTGAACGTTTGCGTACGGGGGCGGACAGCTCGATTTACAACCTAGGCAACGGACAAGGCTTCTCCGTTAAGCAAGTAATTGATATTGCGCGCTCCGTAACCGAACGCGAGATCAAGGCTGTCATGGAGCCGCGCCGGACTGGCGACCCTGCCGTACTGGTAGCGGCATCGGATCGTGCCCGCAATGAACTGGGCTGGAATCCGAAGCGCGACAAGCTGGAGGACATTATTCGCAGCGCCTGGAACTGGCATGTGGCGAATCCGCAAGGCTACAAAGGTAAAGCACAGGAGTAGGAGCAAGAGGAAGGAGCGTTTTTCGCATGACAGACAGCCAGACAGCCGCAGCAAATGCGGCGAAGGCGCTTGTAAATATTGAAAGACTGATTGGTTTTGCTTACCGCCAAGGCTTGCTTCACAAGCTGGATATTCATGCTGCCCGCAATGCGCTGCTTGATTTGTTCGGCTTTACGGAGCCGCATGAAGGGGAAGTAGCTGAGGAGCAGCTGGATAGCGCGGTTTCGATCTTGGAGGAGCTGCTCGATTATGGCTATAGCATCGGCTTGATTGAGGAAAATATTACGACTTATCGCGATTTGCTGGATGCGCGCATTATGGGCTTGCTCATGCCGCGCCCCTCGGAAACGGTAGCAACTTTCGATCGGACAGCAGAAGCAGAGGGCATTTCCAAGGCGACGGATGCCTTCTATAAGCTGAATATTGATTCCAACTACATTCGCATGGACCGCATTCGCAAAAATAAATATTGGCTATATGATACGGATTACGGGAATTTGGAAATTACGATCAATCTGTCCAAGCCGGAAAAGGATCCAAAGGAAATTGCGCTGCTTAAGACGCTGCCGCAAGCCAAATACCCATTGTGCCTGTTATGTGCTGAAAATGTAGGCTACGCCGGACGCGCCGATCATCCCGCGCGGCAAAATCTGCGCGTCCTGCCGCTGACCTTGCAGGCAGAGCAATGGTATTTTCAATATTCGCCTTATGTTTATTACAACGAGCACAGCATTGTATTCAAGGGCGCGCATGAGCCGATGGCGATTTCGCACTCCTCGTTTGCGAGACTGCTCGATTTCGTCGAGCTGTATCCGCATTATTTTATCGGCTCCAATGCCGATTTGCCGATTGTTGGCGGTTCGATTCTGAGCCACGACCATTTCCAGGCAGGACGCCATACGTTCCCGATGGAAGCGGCAGGGGTGGAAGCAAGTTTCGTTAATCCGGAGCTGCCAGGCGTCAAATACGGTATCGTAAGCTGGCCAATGTCCGTTGTGCGGATTAATGGCGCTTCGAAAGCCGATGTGCTGAAGGCGGCCTGCAGCCTGCTTGATGCTTGGCGCGGCTACAGCGATGCAGATGCCGACATTCTCGCATTTACCGAAGGTGCTTTGGATGCGGCACAGACGCCGCATAATACGATCACGCCGATTGCCAGGCTGCGCGACAACGGCGAGTACGAGGTTGATCTTGTGCTTCGCAACAATCGGACGAGCGACGAGCATCCCGACGGGATTTTTCATCCCCATCAGCACCTGCATCATGTCAAAAAAGAAAATATCGGCTTGATTGAAGTGATGGGCCTTGCTGTTCTGCCAGGCAGGCTGGCAACGGAGCTTGGTCAAATTGCCGCTTACTTGACGGGAGAGGCGACTATCGATGCTGCCCTTCAGGAAAGCGCTCATCCGCTTCACAAGCATGCAGAGTGGATTAGAGAGCTGGTAGCGTCTTATGGAACGTCCTGCTCAGAGAACGAAGCTCAGGCGCATGTGGAGACTCAGACGGGTGCAAAGTTCCTAGATGTGCTGAAGGACGCAGGGGTATACAAACGCAACGATGCTGGAAAAGCAAGTTTTCAAAAGTTCCTGTTTTCCCTAGGGTTGCAAAGTGAATAATGTAGGCTGAAACGTGAAGCTGGCTTTTAATCCTGAGGGGATTGAGAGCCAGCTTTTAATCTGTGAAATAATTAATTTGAAAAGTGTAAAAAATTATGGTATTTTTTATATGATTAAAAATAGTATTTACGTTACTAATGTTTTATTGTGATCGCCAACACTACAAGTTAGATGGAGGAGTTAATATGCCGGAAACTATTATGCCGTTAGATGATTTTTTGCAGTTGAATTCGGATGAGCAAGTGGAAAAGCTGAAAAGATGGAAAATGGATTATACGCTTAAAGATATTCGTGAAGCTTGGGATTTCAAACATTCCGCCCAGTATTACATGCTCCTTAAGAAACTCCGCATCTACGAGCGGGTTGTAAATAAGTCGGACAAGTTCTATCCGGTTCCAGATCATTTGTCTTCACAATCCGGTGGTGGATTTGAACGTGGATGGAGAGGACAGCCTTCTTACGCTCAGCAGGAGCTTAAGCTTCCAGCCGATCAGTTCAACTACAACTTGAACACAACGCTCAGCGGTGCTGAACTTGCTGAGAAACTTGAGCGCCTTGCTTTCTTCCTGAAGGGCGAGCAGAAACAAGTAGCCATTTCGCTGTCCCTTGAAGCAGCAGCAGCTGTAGCAGTCAAGGAATCCGAAACGACAGAAGAATAACACAAAGAAACCGGGGCAGCTCTTGCGAGTGCACCGGTTTTCTTGTGTTGTCGAAGGGTGTAATATAATGTATTTTAATGGTATTACTTGAAGGGCTGTATTACTTGTTCCTTAACTTGCCTAGCTCTGATACAAGGGCTTCAACTTCACTGATACTGAATTTTTCTTTGCCTGCAACGACCTCATACAGTTCCTTAATGTCTTCGTATTGCGTAATATTGAAATGGGAAGCCTGCATAGCGGCAGCCGAAGCCATCTTTAATTTTGTTTTGATGGTATCAATCATAAATTCAATATTTTGCGGCGTTTGCTGTTCAAGATCAAGCATGGGTAAATCCTCCTTCATCATTCAGGGCATGGATGCATGCGCCTGCTGTTTCATACTAATGCCGTCATTGTATCATAATTTAAGGACGGGCATCAGACAAATTGAATAGAACCGATAAATCCGATACAATTAATAGCAGGATGGGTAATTATAAAGTAGAGCATGAAGGAACGCAGATAAATTGAAATTAGCAGAGCTTAAAGGAGCAGGAAGATGGAGCAGTCAGATCGTTTCAAACTCGAAATTGCTGAATTTCTGGCTCCGATTGCCAGGCAGTACCCGAATAGAAGCGATATTTCCTTCGTATGTATTGGTACAGACCGTTCGACAGGAGATTGCTTTGGCCCTCTCGTCGGCACGCTGCTGCGGGAGCAGGGCTGGGAGGATGTAATCGGCACAATGGAGCAGCCGTGTGATGCCTATGCCGTGGAACAGGCTGTTCTCAAGGCTGAAAATCGTCCAGTCGTCATTGCGATTGATGCTTGCCTCGGCAAGCCGCAGTCGGTTGGTGCTTTTCTGGCGAAAGCGGGCCCGCTCCAGCCGGGAGCAGCAACGGGCCGAAGATTGCCGCCCGTCGGACATTACAGCATTGCAGGCGTTGTGAATGCGTTAAGCCACAAGCCTTATATAACGATCCAGACGACATCGCTGTATCATGTCATGCAAATGGCAGAGCAGTTGGCAGCAGCGATTGCAGGTGCATGGCCAGGCAGTAAGCGCCGAATAAAATGGACAGAAGAGGAGCGTGTTTATTTTGGCTAATGGGATATCCTTGGCGAATCAAAAGCTGATGCTTGAGGAAGGCACAGAGCTTAGCTTTTACGACTCAGAAGCGTTAAAATGGCAGGCTGGAGCAACAGACTCAGATCCAGAGGCAGGCCACCCTTCTCCTGTGCTTGTGCTGCTGCATGGCTACTGCGGCAGCTCAGCCTATTGGGAAGAGGTTGCGCCGATGCTTGCACGGCAGTCGCGCCTGATCATTCCTGATCTGCGCGGTCATGGCTTATCTTCGGCCTCCGCCGATCTTGAAGCTACAATGGAATTGTATGCAGATGATCTTTACGCTATTCTTGAGCATCTTCGCATAGATAAAGTGTGCCTTATCGGCCACTCGCTTGGCGGCTACATCGCATTGGCTTTTGCAGAGCGGCATGCGGACCGGTTGGCGGCATTCGGGCTTGTGCATTCTACAGCACTAGCCGACAGCGAGGCTGCGAAGGACAATCGGGACAATACGATAAATTTAATCAAGCAGGGCCAGCTGGAGCAGGTGATTGACGGCATGTCGCAAAAGCTGTTTGCTCCAGATAATTTGGACAAGCTGCCCAGCAAGGTGGCGCGTGTGAAAGCGATTGGCTATCAGACGGGCGGAACAGGAGCGATCGCTGCGGCATCCGCAATGAAGGCAAGGCCTGATCGGACGAGCCTATTGCGTGAAACCAAGCTGCCTGTGCTGCTGCTTGCCGGGGAAGGCGATCAAATCGTTCCACCGGAGCGGACACTGTTATTTGTGGGCCCATCCATCACGCAGGTGCTGCTTCCAGATGCCGGCCATATGAGCATGCTGGAGCAGCCGGATGCATGCGCAGAGGCGATCAGCAGCTTTATTGCCCGGATATAGGCCGGACGCACCTTTCTTGCAGTGGTGATCATCGTTCGAGCTAAATCATGGCAAGGCAGATAGAGGCTAGTGAAAGGGGCACGGAGCGATGTTTCAACGGGATTATTTTATGCGCATGATTGAGCAGATGACGGAAGCGGTCGGACAAGTAATGCAGCTGAGAAGAGAGCTGAAGCAAGAGGAGGCGCTTGTCGTCATTGACGAGCTGCTGGACCGCAGGTTTGGGCTAAGCGGGAAGCTGATTCGCACGTTGTCAGACGAGGATCTGCTCGCGGTTATGACGAAAAACGGCGTCGTAGAAACGGACAATATCCAGGCAATCGCGATCTTGTTCAAGCAGGAGGCAGAGCTGTATGAGGATTTGGGCAAAGAAGCGGAAAGCTTCGCGCACAGCTTAAAGGCTTTGCACTTGTTTATGCGGCTTTCACTCATTGACGCGCCGCCGACGCTTACAGACTCGAGCAAAGAAGCAGTGAACTTGCTTGGCAAGCTGTCGCCATACGAGCTGCCTACCCGAA
The DNA here is from genome assembly GCF_002741035.1 of Paenibacillus sp. BIHB 4019. Classification (NCBI taxonomy): domain Bacteria; kingdom Bacillati; phylum Bacillota; class Bacilli; order Caryophanales; family Paenibacillaceae; genus Paenibacillus; species Paenibacillus sp. BIHB 4019. The sequence goes on from NZ_CP016808.1 coordinate 3,364,889, forward strand.
CGAAGCGTCTGGTTGCTGAATGGCATGAAGCAGAGGGCGCTTTTGCGCTCGCTGAAAATATTTGGTACGAGCTGCTGGATGACGGCGCAGCTGGCAAAGGTGAGGTTGCCGCGTTTTATATACGGCTGCTTCCTTTTGAGGAGGACAAGCTTGCGGCTGGCGGCTTGCCGATAGAGGAAATCAGAACAGGGCTGAACAGCCTGGAGATGGAGCAATAGCAATGACAGAACAGTGGCAGCAGGACATATGCCGCCTGACAGAAACGGGCGGGCTTTTGCAGGGAACGCTGAGCCAGCTTCGCCGCAAGGACGGAGACGCAGCGCCCAAAATCATCATTCGTCCCGTACAATTGAAAAATGGCCTTCATTATCAATTTGAAGCTCATTATGCGAATAAGGTTATACATAACAATTGGCTTCCGGAAGATGCGGGGCCGAAGCTGGTCGAGCTGCTCGATGAGCAATATCGCCAGGCGCTTCTCAAAACGCAGGAAGCAGATATACAGCTGCTTCTGAGCAAGAAAGGCAAGCCGACTCTGCTCAGAAAGCCGCCAACCGCTAGTGCGGCCAGCACCGAGCAGCAGCACAACCGCCAGAAGCAGCGCGTCATTGCGGAAGGACAGGCGGCGCCGTTTATGGTGGAGCTGGGCATTATGACGCCAGAAGGCAAGGTTCATGCGAAAAAGCAGGATAAATTCCGGCAGATTAATCGCTTTCTGGAAATGGTTTCCGATGTATTGCCGCAGCTTCCGCAGGACAAGCCGCTGACCATTATCGATTTTGGCTGCGGCAAGTCGTATTTGACGTTTGCCCTTTACCATCTGCTGGCGGTAGAGCAGAAACGGGATATTCGTATTATCGGCCTTGATTTGAAGGCGGATGTCATCACTTTTTGTTCAGAGCTTGCACATACGCTCGGTTATGATAAACTGTCATTTATGGTGGGCGATATTGCCGATTATGAAGGTGTAAGCGAAGCGGATATGGTTGTAACGCTTCATGCATGCGACACCGCTACCGATGCTGCGCTAGCTAAGGCTGTCGGCTGGGGAGCCGCGGTCATTATGTCCGTGCCTTGCTGCCAGCACGAGTTGTTTAAGCAGGTGGGCGGCGACGTTTTGGCCCCTATTTTATCGCAAGGCCTATTGAAGGAACGTTTTGCGGCTATTGCAACCGATGCGGCCCGTGGCACGCTGCTTGAGGTGCTGGGTTATAAAGTTCAAATGCTGGAATTTGTCGATCCCGAGCATACGCCCAAAAATCTGCTCATTCGAGCGGTTCGCGGCGAGTCGGGCATACAGACGAAAAAATGGGAGCAATATGAGCAGTTTCGCAATTTTCTGCAAGTAGCACCTAGTCTGGAGAAACTGCTTGCCGAACGTTTGCCCGCAAACTAGCAAGTATATAACTTATTGGAAATTACTTTAGGAATGCATGGATGATAGCGACCAAATGAAAGATGCCGATTACTAGCGTTATCATGGTTAAAGGCGGGAAACAAGGAAATGAGAAAAGTTCAGATTGGCATGGTGCAGCCGGGGGACAGGCTTGCCAAAACTATTTTTCAGGATAACGGCAGCGTGCTGCTCGGCGCAGGCGTGGAGATGAATGACCGTTTTATTAATAGGCTTGAAAATATGGGCTACGATTTTGTGTTTATTGAAGATAAGGACACGGAAGACATTATGCCCGAGGACAGCATTCGCGACGAGACGCGCAAAAAAGCGGCGGAAGCTGTTTCCGCGACGATGGATGCGTTCAAAGAGCCGGCTCTGAAGGGGCGGACGATTGCCCCTGACATTGGCCGGACCTTTCGTTCGGTATTCGGATCCATTATGCAGGATTTGGCGAGCAGGCCAAACATGGCGGTCAACTTGTCCAGCATTCATTCGGCGGATGCCTATTTGTTTCAGCATTCGGTCAATGTAGCGGTGCTCGCAGGCGTTATTGGCATTGCCAAAGGGTTTAACCGCAATCAACTGGAGGATTTGGGCATTGGCGCGCTGTTGTTTGATATCGGCATGACGAAGCTGCCTCAGCCTCTGCTGGCGACGAAGGGCCCGCTATCCGCAGCAGACCGCAAAATCATGCAGGGCCACGCAATGGAGGGCTTCGATATTTTGCGGAAATATCATGATATTTCCCTCGTTTCGGCCCATTGTGCGCTGCAGCATCATGAGCGCTATGACGGCTCGGGTTATCCGCGCGGGCTGAAGCATGATGATATCCATATGTTCGCTCAAATCGTCGGGCTTGCCGATGTATATGATGCACTGACTTCCCCGCGGCCCTATCGCAAAAGATATACGCCAACGGAAGCTATCGAATTTTTATTCGCGGCTGGCAATACATACTTTGATTTTGAGTTAATTAAGCTTTTTTGCCGCCATATATCCATTTACCCTGTGGCGACGACGCTGCTGCTCAGCTCTGGACAGACTGCTGTCGTTACAGCGAACAATGAGCTGGCCCTGCATCGTCCACGCGTACGCATTATTCGTGAAGCGGATGGTTCGCGTGCAGCAGCTCCTATTGAAATTGAGCTTAAGGACGACATGTATTTGACGATTGTCAAAGAGCTGTAGCCGCAAGGCCGAAGCTCTGTTGTGCATTAAGGCAGCTTTTTCCCGCAAAGCTGTTACCGAGCAAGGATTTAATTAGGTGGTAAGCTTGGGGGCTTGACTATACGAACATTCCATATGCTGCATAAGCTGTTAGGGTGACAAGCGCATAAAGGAGTGTTGTAATGTCTATGAAAATGACCCCCCCGTTTCTCGGCCCTAAGGGCACCGGAAAAGTGATCAGCAAGGTAAAGCGGACGAAGAGGCTTCAAAGCGGAGGCCCAACCTTTAACCGTCTGACGGTTGTATGGGTTACGAACAATGGAGTGCCTTTTAATACGACTGGTTTTTTCGCCCGTCTGTTTAGAGGCAATAATGTCGTTGCGATTTCCACATTTGACCGCTTCGGTGTTGTCAGGTTTAACCAGATTCAGACGCTGACCACGGTGTCTTACACGATTCGTTTGTACAACTCGAATGGCGTACTGTTCCGTACGGCGTTCATTCCGGCAGGCGTACAAACATTCGCGGTTATTGGCTAACTTCAAATCCTCTTGCTTTTTCTGCTCATAATTGGCGGAGAGGGCAGGAGGATTTTGCTTTCTCTTTGAATCTTCTCTATCTTCATGTAATATGGGGATAGATGTATAAAGGGGGAGCTTTGATACATATGGGTGTGCAGCATCATACTTTATCCAAGCTGGATATTATTCGCAGAATTCTATTTATTACAATTGGGGCTGCGCTGGTATCTGTAGCTTTAGAGATTTTTCTGGTGCCGAACCATATTATCGACGGCGGGATTGTGGGCATTTCTATTATCGTATCCCATTTTACGGGGCTGCCGCTCGGCTTGTTTTTGTTCTTATTAAATCTTCCTTTCCTGCTGCTAGGGTATAAGCAAATCGGCAAAACCTTTGCTTTATCGACGTTATATGGCGTAAGCGTCATGTCGCTGGGCACGTTTTTGCTGCATCCGGTGAAGGCAATTACGAGCGAATATGTGCTGGCCGCTATTTTTGGCGGTGTCATATTGGGCGCCGGGGTTGGACTTGTTATCCGTTTTGGCGGGTCGCTGGACGGGACGGAAATTGTTGCGATTTTGAGCAATAAGCGCCTGCCGTTTTCAGTAGGCGAGGTCGTGATGTTTTTTAATCTTTTTATATTGTGCAGCGCCGGTTTTGTATTCGGTTGGGATCGGGCGATGTACTCGCTATTTTCTTATTTCATAGCCTTCAAGATGATTGACATTACGATTGAAGGCTTCCAGGAATCGAAGGCCGTCTGGATTATCAGCGAAAGCTGGCAGGAGATTGGCGCAGCTATTATGAGCCGTCTCGGCCGCGGCGTCACTTATTTGCACGGCGAGGGCGGCTTTACCGGCGGGCAGAAACGGATTATTTTTTGCGTCATTACCCGGCTGGAGGAAGCCAAGATGAAATCGATTGTGCAGGAGCTTGATCCGGCTGCTTTTCTGGCCGTCGGCAACATTCATGATGTGAAGGGCGGCCGCTTCAAGAAGCGTGATATTCATTAGCAAAGGGGTTTAAGCTTTGGATGAGTTTGCAAGCATCAGCCATTGGACGGCGGGCAGACAGTCCGCTGAGTGGCAGCAGCAAAGAGGCGTGACGCTCGGCATTGGCGATGATACAGCCATCATTGCTCCTGCGGGGATGTCGGATGAGCTGGATGGTCCGCTGGAGCTGCTGATGGCCGTCGACACGATGGTGGAGACGGTGCACTTTAATGCGTATACGATGACCGATGAGGATGTCGGATATAAGGCGCTTGCCGCGAACGTGAGCGATATCGCGGCAATGGGCGGTGTGCCGCGGCATGCGCTCGTGTCCGTGAGCGTGCCGGCGGCATATGGGCCGGAGCGGATAGCCCGGCTCTATGATGGGCTTTATGCGTGCGCCGCGGATTACGGCGTCGCGATTGTTGGCGGCGATACGACGTCTTCGCCGCAGCACTTGGTTGTTGCGGTGACGGTGACGGGCGCCGTCGAAGCTGGGCGGGCTTTGCGCCGCTCCGGGGCAAAGCCCGGAGACGCGGTTGTGCTGACCGGTGCCATCGGACTGTCGGCGGCAGGTCTGCATTTGCTGCTCGCGCGCAAGCAGGAGCGGCAAGAGCAGACGGCGCACGGAGCAGCAGAAACGGGTGGAACGGGCAGAGCTAGTGATGCTAATGATGCTAATGATGCCAGTGGGACGCAGTCTGCTGTCGATTTGCAAGCGGCAAGCTCTGCGGGCGTTTCAAATCAACCGCAGCACGGAGAGGTGCGTGGAGCGGCAGCGCTCATAGGGGCGCATTGCCGTCCTGCACCTTCCGTGCGTGCGGGACGTTTGCTGCTTGAGCGTGGCAGCTGTAATTCCCTTAATGATGTAAGCGATGGGCTTGCCAGCGAAGCATGGGAGATTGCCGAAGCCTCACAATGCTGCCTTGTGCTCAAGGAAGATATGCTTCCACGCAGCGGCAGTATGGCTGCTTATGCGGCGGATGTTGGCATTGATCCGCTGGAGTGGATGCTTTATGGCGGCGAGGATTATGTGCTGATAGGCACAATGGAAGCCGCTGATGTGCAGGCAGCACGCGAAGCTTTCCATGCCGAAGGCTTGCCATTTTATATCGTTGGCGAGGTGAGGCAGGGGGCGCCTTCAGTGGTGCTGGAGCCGGCGTTGTCGGGCAAAGCGGACGGGGCTGCTGCCAAGGGCAAGTGTATGCCCCTTGCCAAGCGAGGCTATAATCATTTTAAGAAATGAAATTGGGTGAATAAGATGCAAACAGCGATTGGAGAAGCACAGTGGAAGGCGGGCAGCACGAAGGATACGGAAACACTTGCGATGCTTATTGCTTCATGGGCAAAGCCGGGCATGCTGCTGGCGCTTGACGGCGATCTTGGTGCGGGGAAAACGACGTTTTCGCAGTTTTTTGCGAAAGCCATTGGTGTGCAGGGCATAGTAAACAGTCCGACCTTTACGATTATCAAAGAATATGAAGGCGCTGAGATGCCCTTTTATCATATGGATGTTTATCGCGTATCCCTTGAGGAAGCGGACGAGCTGGGACTTGACGAATATTTTTACGGCAGCGGCGTGACGATTGTGGAATGGGCAAGCTTGATCGAAGAGCTTTTGCCCGAGGAGCGCTTAGAGCTGTATTTGGAGCATACGGGCGGCGAAGAGCGGGTAATTCGGCTGAAAGGCATCGGAGAAGCTTACGCGGGCTGGTGCCAGTCTTTGAATGACAGGGAAGTAGGGAAGCAACATGGTTGAGCAGGCGGAGCAGCCCATATTAGCATTTGATACCTCGACGGCGGCCCTCGCGGCGGCTGTTATTCAAGGTGATCGGATTATAGGTGAAATTCAATCTTTTGCGGAGCGCAATCACTCCGTTTATATTATTACACATTTAAAGCAGCTGCTTGAGGATTGCGGTGTAAGCAAGAAGGAGCTTGGCGGCATCGCTGTAGGCGGCGGCCCAGGCTCTTACACGGGCATGCGAATTGCGGTAACGGCCGCTAAGACGCTTGCTTGGACTTGGGATAAGCCGTTAGTAGCGCTGTCCAGCCTTGAAGCGATTGCTTACGGGGCGTGTGAGCGATTAAAACAAACCGATGCGATGATTTCAACCGTGCAGCAACCAATTCAGGCGGATCACCCTAATATGAACAAGATGGCTGTATGGTTCATTCCTATCATGGATGCAAGGCGGGGCCAGGTATATACGGCAAGCTTCTCTTATGCGTATGGTGATCAATGGAAACGCCGTGCGCCAGATGGAATCAGGCTGATGCGGGATTGGGTCGACCAGTTATTGGAGCAAGTTCAGGAGCGGGGACAAGAGCAGGAACAAAAGCAAGAGCGGGCTGAGCTTAAGCCAACTCAGGATCCAGCTGGATATGTTACTAAAATTTACATCACTGGCGATCTTAAGCTCCATGAGGCGGAGGCGCAGCGGCTCGTAGAAGGCTGTGCAGAAGCGGGTGTAGAGGTTAGTCTGTTTCCTCATGAGCTCGAAGGCAGAGCGATAGCTGAGCTGGGGCGGAAACGCTTGCTTGCGGGGGATATAGATGACCTCCATACGCTTGCGCCAAACTATACACAGCTGCATGAGGCGGAAGTTAAGCTGCAGGAGAAGGAAGCTTCTCTAAAGGCTGAACAGGAAGCTGAAAGGGCAGCCGCCCAAACGGCTTCTCTAAAGGCTGCAATTAATGCCGATGTGGATGCGGCTCGAGTAAAGGATGCGGAGCCATGATGAGAGAAATCAATCGGGATGAAATGATTTATCGGTCCATGACGTTGCAGGATATACCGTTTATTGTGGCGATCGAGCAGGAGGCCTTCACAGGTCCGTGGACAGCAGAGGCTTTTACCAATGAATTGACGAATAATATGTTTGCCAAATATATGGTGATGGAATACGAGAAGGAAGTTATCGGCTACGCGGGCATGTGGGTTATCGTGGACGAGGCGCATGTGACGAATGTAGCAGTACGTTCCGATCATCGCGGACAAGGGCTTGGCAAGCTGCTGCTGGGCGAGCTTCAGCGGACGGCAGTATTTTTCGGCGCGAACAAAATGACGCTGGAGGTCCGGGTATCCAACGAGGTGGCGCAGCGGCTTTACCGCAGCCTTGGTTTTGAATCGTCGGGCATTCGTCCCGGTTATTATTCGGATAATCAGGAGGATGCGCTCATTATGTGGGCGGAGCTTGATACGAGCAGCTTAGGCGTCCGGGAAGAGGGGCAGGAGTATTGAGCATGCAACAACAGGAAACGGTGAAAGCGGCAGCGGAAAATGAAGGCAAGTCAGGCCTTATTCTTGCCATTGAGACGAGCTGTGATGAAACATCCGTTGCCGTCATTCAGGACGGTAAACATATATTATCGAATGTCATTTCGAGCCAAATCGAGGTGCATCAGCGCTTTGGCGGCGTTGTGCCGGAAATTGCCTCGCGCAAGCATGTTGAGGTCATTACGCTGATGATTGAACAGGCTATTGCTGAAGCGGGCATGGAGCTGAAGGATTTGTCCGCGATTGCGGTGACGCAGGGGCCGGGACTGGTAGGCGCACTGCTTGTCGGAATCGTAGCGGCCAAAACACTGGCAATGGCGCTAGATTTGCCCTTGATCGGCACCCATCATATTGCGGGACATATTTATGCCAACCAGCTCGTGCATGAGCTGGAATATCCGTGCATGGCGCTCGTCGTTTCTGGCGGGCACACGGAGCTCGTGCTGCTCGAAAATGAAGGCTCCTTCCGCATGATCGGGCGTACGCGCGACGATGCGGTTGGGGAAGCATACGACAAAGTAGCTCGTTCGCTCAAGCTGCCTTATCCGGGCGGGCCGCATATCGACCGGCTGGCTTCAGAAGCAACGGAAGCGCTGGCGCTGCCAAGGGCCTGGCTGGAGGCGGACTCCTATGATTTCAGCTTCAGCGGCTTGAAGTCGGCGGTGCTGGCGGTTATTAACCAGACGCAGATGCGCGGGGACACGCTTAATGAAGCGGCGCTGGCACGGGGCTTTCAAGAGTCGGTCATTGAGGTGCTTGTTGAAAAAGCGCTTCGCGCCGTTCGCGCCTATGGCGCCAAGCAACTGCTGCTGTGCGGAGGCGTCGCGGCAAATCGCGGCCTGCGGGCAGCTCTGGCTTCCCGCTGCGAAGCGGAAGCCGTGCCGCTGCTCATTCCGCCGCTGACGCTATGCACGGATAACGCGGCGATGATCGGAGCTGCCGCATTCCTGAAATGGCAGCGCGGCGAATATTCATCGCTCGATCTTAAAGCCGAGCCAAGCTTCAGTCTGGAAGGCTGGATGGCACCGCAGGTGCAGAGCTAGACTAACGGCTGCTCGAAATTTTTTTGAGTGCTGTGATTGACATCTAATTTTTGTAGGCATATAATAGGCAACAATACTTTGAACTTCATATTCTGCAAACGCAAGGAACAGGAATAGTAGGGCCATTCCCGGAATGAACAGAGAGCTGCGGGCTAGTGCAACGCAGTCGACGGAAGCCTGAAGCTCGCCTGGGAGCGGAACAGTGGAACAGCTGGCTAACCATGGATAGCCAGAATTACTACACTGTCACGGCTAACCCCCGTAATCGGGTGCGCATCAATCAACATCCGGAGTTGATGATGTGCCTAAGGTGGGCATTCTAATTTGCTGCAATAGCAAAGCGGAAGGTCAACAAGGGTGGTACCGCGCAGGATTATAATAAGCCTGTCGTCTCTTGATTTATTCAAGAGACGACAGGCTTTTCTTGTTGTTTGGAAGTTCAAAGTTGGAAGCGAGCTATGAAATGAGCAAGCAGGCAAGTTATACATGAACCAGCACAATAAGCTGAAATCACATACAGAAAACGCATTGAACAGGAGTAGTAGAGCGGTAAAGCGGGACAACAGCGGGAACCTTGAGCGAGGCGCGGCAGGCGGATAACAAAGCTGCTGCATGGTCGACAAGGAGCGCTGCAGAGAGCTGCGGGATGGTGCGACGCAGTCGAAGCTTACGTTCGAACTCGCCTGGGAGCGGAATGATGGAACCATAGGTGCAGGCAGCTGCGGTTAGCTGCAAGCCTAATGCGTACATCGTTACGGAATCAGCCCCCGTCATCGGGCATCAAGCGGGTGTGGACCCGCGCGAATGTTGCAGGCATGGGATTATCCATCCAGCAGCAGCGTGAAAAGAGAAGCCAATCCGGTTTTTCTGCTCCAGCGCATACAGGGTCCGGCCAATTAGAGTGGTACCACGGTGGGTGAAAAGCCTGTCGTCTCTTTCAATTAGAGACGGCAGGCTTTTTTTAATATAAGCATTTATAAATTTTACCTTTATAAACAGCTTATATTTCTCGGAATAAAACGCGCCGCGCTGCCAAAGGACGGCGACAGCCGTTTCACCTTGAAATATAGGAAAGGATGTTCTAACGCAATCCTTTCTCTATATTTCTCGGAATGAAACGCGCCGCGCCGCCAAAGGATGGCGGCAGCCGTTTCACCTTGAAATATAGGAAAGGATGTTCTAACGCAATCCTTTCTCTATATTTCTCGGAATGAAACGCGCCGCGCCGCCAAAGGATGGCGACAGCCGTTTCACCTTGGTCGTAGCAACAGCTATATTTAACTAAAATTTCAGGAGGTCATAACGATGACAACGACAAATGAGATGAATAACGGAATGAGAAAAATTCAAATTTTTGATACGACGCTGCGTGATGGCGAGCAGTCTCCGGGCGCTTCCATCGATCCTGAGCGTAAAATTATTATCGCCCGCCAACTGGGCAAGCTGGGCATTGACGTCATCGAGCCGGGCTTTGCGATTTCCAGTCCCGGCGAATTTGCAGCGATCCAGCAAATTTCCCGCGAGCTGCAGCATGTTGAAATTGCCGGCTTTGCCCGCATGATGAAGGTTGATATTGATGCGGCGGTCAAGGCGACGCAGGATGCGGCAAGAAGAAGGCTGCATCTGTTTATTTCTTCGTCCGACATTCATCTGCAGCACCAACTGAACAAAACGCGCCAGGAAGTGGTGCAAATCGCCCGTGAGATGATAGCTTACGGCAAGCAGTTCGTAGATGAAATTGAATTTTCAGCGATGGATGCAACGCGCTCGAATCGCAATTTTGTTATAGAGCTGGTCGAAGCGGCCATAGCTGAAGGGGCGACAATCATCAATCTGCCAGATACGCTGGGCTATGCGATGCCGGACGAAATCGATGATATGTTCCGCTCTGTCCGTCGTCTGGCTAGAGGCGGAGAAACGGTTCGCTACAGCACTCATTGCCATAATGATCTGGGGATGGCAGCTGCGAACAGTCTGGCGGCCATTCGTGCAGGTGCGACGCAGGTAGAGGTTACCGTCAATGGCGTTGGAGAGCGCGCAGGCAACTGTTCGCTTGAGGAAATCGCGATGATTATTGAAACTCGCAAGTCGGTTCTGCAAATGGAGACGCGGATTGATCAAAGCGAAATTTATGAAACGTCGCGGATGGTCAGCCGGGCGATGCATTATCCAATTGCGTATAATAAGCCGATTGTGGGCCGCAATGCGTTCCAGCATGAGTCTGGCATTCATCAGGACGGCCTGCTGAAAAACCGCAATACGTATGAAATCATGGACCCGGAAGCGATGGGCATTCCACGCAGCATGATCGTGCTGGGCAGGCACTCCGGCCGCCACGCGATCAAGCATCGCCTGTCCGAATACGGAATTGCCGTAGAAGGCGAGGAGCTGGTTAATGTATACAACCGCTTCAAGCAAGTAGCCGATGAGAAAAAGCTGGTGACGGATAATGAACTGATTCGCATCGCTGGCGAAATGACGGCTACGCAGCCTGACCCTTACATGCTGACCGATCTGCAGGTGCTGTCGGGAAGTCATAAATCCCGTATTGCGACCGTGACGATTCGTGAAAATGATGCGGGCATCGAGCGTTCCTATACAGGATCTGGCGAAGGGCCTCTAGAAGCGGTGATTCACTGTATTCAGCAAGCTATCCCTGTTGCAGCAGAGTTTGAGGATCTGGAAATCCATTCGTTGTCCACAGGCGAGGATGCACATGGCGAGGCAGTCGTGACGATTGTCCACGCTGGCGAGCGCTATCGTGGAACTTCGATTCATAGCGACATTGTATATGCAGCCGCGCAGGCGTACGTGGGAGCCTGCAATCAAGCGATGCTGACCATTAATAAACGGGCGAATGAACAAAATGTAATTTAATAGCAAGCTCAAGAAAGGGACTTATTCACAGGGCATTAAGCTTTGTGGATAAGTCTTTTTTTATGCGTAAAATCAAGGGTTTGACTGGGGATGGGCTGTTCGTGGAAAGTGGATAGTTTTTTCACTTTATCGACACTGGAATTGTGGATAATGTGAATAATTTTTTGAGAAAATCGATGGCATTAAAAATTTATTACGTTAACGTTTACAAATCCTTTATTTCCGTCGGAAAATGTCGACAGAATTTACTAACAATTTGCGTCGGATTGTGGACAACTTTGTGGATAACCATTTTCGATGTAAAAAATGAAAATTTCCTATAGGTTTCCTTTTAATTTGCTTAATAACCTAAATTTATGCAGTTTTCCATCCGATATTAGAAAAATAGGATAAGAAATGGTTGGATTTTTATCCATACAAGGGCGCGCACGGTCGCAATTTCTGTGTACGGGAGCTCAGAAAATGAACGGGAGTGTGACATGTGATGAAGTACGCGGATGAGAAGATCATTGCGATGATTTTCGGAGGAGTCAAGGAGGAGCAAGAGAAGGACCGCAAGGAGGAGGACTCGCCATCGCCGCCGCTTGAAGGGATGACGCTGCACGTTCAGGGAGAGCGTCACCAGTTTGCACGCCGCTTCATCCCCGGAGGGGAAGCATCGATTGTGCTGTCGCAGGCGTTTACAGTGATGGATGAGGGGACGGCAAGGCTGAAATATCCGGCGGAGCGGCGGCCTAAGCTGATTTTCACAAATGAGCAAACTTCGATTAACGTCGCTTTTCAGCAGACGGGCTTTGAGATTGAAGCAGATGATGTGGAGGAATTCAGCGGAACGATGCTGGCCGTACTCAAGCGGTCGCAGCCTGCAGCGCGCTGGTTCCAAGAAGGCATGCGGGAGGTTGGCGGAAAGCAGGTTGCTTTTTTCGCTTATTTGACGCCTGCGCTGGATTGCAATCTATACAATTTGATGCTGATTGCCGAGCTGAACGGACGAGCCATCGCCTGCACCTTCAACTGCATGGAAGAGGAAATGGATGATTGGAAAAAGCTTGGGGAAGCGATGCTGGCCTCGATAAAATGGCATCTGCCCGAGAAGGAAGGTGACCGATAATGAGCACGAATATCATTGCCCCGCATAATGTGCAGATTGCCCCATTTGAGCTTGTCCACATGCTGTCTTTATCCGTCGAGAAAAAAATCAATGAGCATGCGAAGCTGGTGTTTACCGGCATTGTGTCGGAGGATCTGAAGGACAGCTACGTGGAAATGACCGACTCCGAGACGCAGGTTGAGGTGAGCCAGAAGGATGAAGAGGGCGGTTTGTCCCCGTTATTTTATGGCTTGGTGCAGCGCATTGAGGTTAAGGCGGTACGCGACGTTTATGTGCTGAAGGTGGAGGCGCTGTCCCATACTTGCCAGCTTGATCTGGAGAAGCATACCCGTTCCTATCAGGATACGGGCATGACGTACAAGGCTCTCATTGATCAAATGGCTGCGAGCTATCCCGGCATGGATGTGCTGGATACGGCAACACAAGGGGCGAGTCTTGGAAAGTTCACCTTGCAATATCAGGAGACGGATTGGGCATTTCTCAAACGAATGGCCTCCCGGTTTCAGGCGGGCTTAATGCCGTCGGCGATGTTTAATTCCCCTAAAGTATTTCTTGGAACGCCGGATGGCGATGCTGCCGGAAAGCTTGCAGATATGCCCTACAGCGTGCGCAAGGATGTGCTGCATTACCGGCGGATGTGCAAAATCGGCATGCAGGGCGTGACGGAGCAGGACTTTATTTTTTATGAAATTGAAACGACGCAGTGGCTGCTGGACTTAGGGCAATGCATCACCTTCAAAAAGCAGCAGCTTTATGTATGCGAAATGCACAGCCAGTGGAAGGAAGGCATGCTGTCGCATCGTTATTTGCTCTGTTCGGGCAAGGGGCTAAGCCAGCCTCCGCTCTATGCTGCGGCCCTCACCGGAGCGTCGCTGCAAGGCAAGGTGCTGGCTATAGCGAAGGACACGGTGCAAATTCATCTCGACATTGACGAGAAGCAGGACGCGGGAAAAGCTTATTGGTTCCCTTATTCCTCCGTGTATACGGCGGAAGGAGGGACGGGCTGGTACTGCATGCCGGAGAAGGGCGATCAGGTCAGGGTGTATTTTCCGAGCGGCAAGGAGGAGAACGGCATTGCATCAAGCTCCGTCCGGCAAAATGTCGAGGAGGGCGAGCATAACAAGCTGGGCAATCCCGATCATAAGTTTTTTCGCACGCCAGCAGGCAAAGAGCTGAAAATGACACCTGAGGAAATCATAATTACCGGCAAGGACGGCGAGGTGTTCATCCGGCTCAGCGATGAGGGCGGCATTGAAATTATAAGCAAAAAGAAAATTACAATCAAAGCCGAGGAAGATATCGCTATTGATTCGCAGCAGAAGGTGCTTATTTCCGCCAAGGATGAAATCAGTCTGACCTGCAAGGAAAGCCTGATCAAGATGGACGGCAATACGACGATTAAGGGCAAGGAGCTTAAGACGAATTAAAGGCGAATGAGAGCGGCGAATGCAAACCTGGCAGAAAACCAACCTACACAAGCAAGGGGAGAGCTATCGAGAAAAGTCATAAGGGACAGAGCATTTACAGGGCATTTAATAGATGAAAGGGGAGCGGTTCATGCAGGAAAATCGGCTCGAGCTATTTGAGGAGCAGGTGGCTGATGAGCTAAGCCAGCGGGCGCTGCTCGCGTTGGAGCGGTATTTTGCAGCACACAAGGAACAGCTTGCGGAGCTGTTCGTGCAATCGTTTGAGCAGCTATGCCTTTATTTCGGAGAAAGGCAGCAGGAGGGGCTGCAGGGAAAGCTGGGGCATATCACCTATTCGCTGCTGCGGACGGAGCTGCTTGCGGGCAGCCCGCTTTATATGGCAGAGGCAACGGATCGAACATGGTATATGGATGAAAACAGCTGCTATGGCAGCTATGATGCAAGCTGGGCTTTTCGTGATCTGGCCGGGCTGGAGAAGCAGCTTCTGGCCGAGGCCAGAGGCTATTTCTCCGATTCAGAGGCTGCGCTTCAGGCAGAGGCAGTTCGGCTGAGGACTGCGGTGCAGGCGCATCGCTACGTCATTAGCTTAATCCGCTATGCGATGCCGGAGGCGGCGAAGCTGAAAGCCTACAGGGAGCTGGAGAAGGAAGTGGAATGCGAGGTTCGCGTGGGCGAGTACATGGATCAGAGCGAGACGGTGTACAAGGAGGATTTTCACCAAAAAGAGGCTGCCGAGGTTCGTGCTTACTTGGAGCAAAAGCAGGAGCTGTCTTACACCTATGAGGTGTTTGCAGAGCTGGATTTGGCCCGGGGCAATTATGCGGGCATTCAAGCGCTGTATAGCGATTTTCGCGGCAGCGACCTTTCTCACAGCTCGTTTGAAGGTGCAGCGCTGGTCGGAGCTAAGCTTAGCTTAAGCAAGCTCACGCAGGCCAGCTTTCGCTACACGCTGCTGTGCGAAGCGGATTTTCGCGGCAGCGAGCTGCAGGGAGCGGATTTCAGCTATTGCAGCGGGCCTAGCGGAATGCGGGATCCTTTCGAATGGGAGCATCCGGGTTTTGTGCCGCTGCGATTTAATGGCGCGGATTTGAGCGGGGCTGATTTTACGCTCGCTAATGTGAAGGGAGCAAGCTTCATCGGGGCTAATTTGGATGGCGCCATATTCGAGCAAGCGAATATAGAGCAGGCACTGTTTAGTGCCAGTGCCCGCAGCCAGGCTGCATTCAGCGAGGAGCAGCTGGCACAGGCCATATGGATAGAGGAGGACGGCGGAGCATGAGGAAGGGCTTATTCATTATGGCGCAGGATCAACGAGTGGTTGATGCCATTCGTCCGATGGACAGCGAAGGGGTGCTGGCGGAGGTGCTGGCTGGCCCTAAGGGAGGAGCGTTGTTTTTCAAACCGGATGGCTCGCAAAGTATAGCCCCGTTGCGGCTGATGCAGCAGAAGCGGGTTGTTGCGGTCGATTTTATCCAAAAGCCTGCTCCGCTCGTCTCGGACCTCGTGAAGGAGGTGCTGGCAAAGTATGCGCCGCGCGCGTTGTTTCGTTCGGTCGTGCTTGTCGATCCGGGGAGCGGCATACAAGCCTCGTATTGGCTGCTGGAGCGTCCGCTCGTCCATTGCCTAGCCGGGCAAACCGAATTTTTTCCCGATGGGACCTGCAAAAGTCTGGTAGTTGATCCCGCCAAAGCAGGCAAGCATCCGTTTCTGAAAATTGGCGGCTTGCGTGAGGATGTGACGATCGTCCAGCTTGGTGTGGCAGAAAGTCTGCTGCGCAGGGAAGTGGCGGGCATTCGATTTACGAAGGTGCAGCTTCAAATATCCGAAGAGGAGCGATGGGGATGAGCGATGGTGGAAACGAGTCGGCAACGATTATAGCGGGCCAAGGGGCGTCAGAAAGCTACGTCGTAGCGGGCGCAATCATCTCCTGCAATTGGGGGACGAAGCGGATGCGTCTTAAAACGCCTCTCAGCCATGGCGTATATATCCAAAAGCAAGCGCAGCTCAATATTGGCGATTATATGCTGGGGACGAACATTATGCCTTTTGAACGGTGCATGAGCCAGTCGAATCCGGCTGTCGTCGCGGCTGGCGGCATTGCGCCGTGCACGCCGATCATCGCGCTGCCATGGACGAATGGCAAAACAGAAACAAAGGTTGGCGGGCTCCCGGCGCTGCTCAGCTGCTCCAAAAATTCATGCTTGTACTGCGGCACGATCTCAATAGAAGATGACGGGCAGGGCGTATAGGCATGCGGTTGTCAGAGGAAGGGGGGCTATGGAATGTCCACGGAAAAAAAGGCCATCGGCTACGAGCAGCTGCGCCTGCAATGGCCGTATGCCGTGCAGCAAATTCAAGGGCTGCGCATCGAGAAACGCGTCAATGAGCATGCCCTTTTATGGGTAAGCGGCATCCTGCCGGAGGAGCGGGAGGATCAGGATTTACAGCTCGTCAGCGAGCAGGACCAGGTCGAGCTGCATCAGGTGGATGAGCAGGGCGGCATGGTGCGGATATTGTTCAGCGGGACCGTCGCAAGCTTTATGGTGCGGGCGATCCGCAGCGTATATACGTTTGAGCTCACGGTGCTGTCGCATACGAGCAGCATGGATTTGGAGCGCAATACGCGGTCCTTCCAGCATGGGGAAATGTTGTATGACGAGCTGCTGAAGACGGTGCTGGCGGCATATCCGAGGGCCGATACGATAAATGAAGCGGCGCATAAGGAAAAGCTGGGCGAGCTGACGCTGCAGTATGAGGAGACGGACTGGACTTTCCTCAAGCGCATGGCCTCGCGCTTTGGCGCCGTTCTCGTGCCGGAGGCTGCCGCGGCATCGCCTAAATTCTGGTTCGGTTTAGGCGAAGGGCGGCTCGTGGAGCTTCCGCTGCATAGCTATACGATTGCCAAGACATTGTCGCCCTATCGGGAGGCGGCTGCTCTAGGGGAGGGAGAGTCGTTAAGGGAGCAGGACTTTCTCGGCTATGAAGTCGTCAGCGAGCAGGTGCTGCAAATCGGTGATCGCGTAGAGGTAAAAGGGCGCGAGCTGGCGGTTGCTGAGGTGGGGGCGGAGCTGCGGCAGGCGCTGCTCGTCTTTACCTATAAGCTGCTGCCCCCATCCGGCATTCGCCAGAGCGAGCTGTTTAATGAGCAGGTCGTAGGAGCAGCGCTCGAAGGACGAATTCTTGAGGTGAAAAACGCGGCCGTGCGCGTTCAGCTCGATGTGGATACGGAGCAAAAGCAGGAGGAAGCCAGCTGGCTTCCGTACGCATCGGTATACGCATCGGAGGATGGGACCGGCATGCACTGCATGCCGGAGCAGGGCGATGCGGTGCAGGTGTATTTTCCAAGCCGCCAGGAAGGGGAGGCGATGGCGCTCAGCTCGGTGCGCAAGAGCGGGCAGGATTCCCCGAAAATGGCGGATTCCAGCGTCAAGTCATGGACGACCCCGTATGGCAAGGAAATGAAGCTCGCCGGGCAGGAGCTGTCGCTTATTGCGCAGGAAGGCGTGCTGTTCATTCAGCTGCATGAGGAGAACGGCATTGAAATTCGCAGCGATACGGCAATTGCGATTAAATCGGAGCAGCCGATTGAGCTTTCCTCGGAGACGAAGCTGGCGATTACAGCGCAGGAAGGGCTGTATCTCGTCTGTGGCAATAGCAGCATTGTGATGGATGGCGATACGGATGTGCTTGCCGATGAGCTGCTGCTGGTCGGCACGTATTTTGCTCCCGTTGTCGTAGAGGATCTCGATGAGGAGGAAGTGCTGCCGGTGCCGCTGCCCGAGCCGCCGCCTCCAGAGCCGGAGGAGCCGAAGAAAAAAGGCGGCTGGCTCGGCACGCTGCTCGATGTCGTGCAGGTCGGGCTGGATATTGCCGGCTGTGTGCCAGGGCTTGGCGTAGTCGCGAACGTGGCGAATGCGGCGATTTCAGTTGGACGCGGCGACTATCTAGGCGCGGCGATGTCGATGGCGTCTTGTATTGTGCCGGGAGCAGGGCCAGCTCTCAAGGGAGCGAGAATGGCGAAAAATGCCGCCAAAGCCGGCAAAGCGATGATGAAAGCCGCTAATGCGGCCAAAGCTACCGGCAAGACGCTGAGTGCGGCGCAAAAGGCGTTTAAGTCAACCTCGGCTTTCACGAAGCAGATGGTGAGCGGCATTAAGGCGGTAGACGGCAAGGTGCTGACGGCAGCGCGCAAGGTAGGCAGCAATTTGGACAAGCTGGAGCAGGTGCAGAAGCTCAAAAAGGTAATGAAGCTGCCGGGTGTCGAGCAAGCGCTGGATTTTGCCGGAGATATGGCGATGGATTATGTTTTGGAGAAGACGGGCCTTGAAAATCTGGCGTATTTGTCCTATCTCGGCGGAGGCAAGAAAAGGAAAGGAAAACGCGGGAAAGGCAAAGGGAAAAGCTCAGGGAAGGCGAAGAGCCATAGCAAGGGCAAAGGGAAAGGCAGCAATAGCAGCCCGGGCAAGCCATCGAAGAAGCTCAATCAGGAGAAGCAGAAGAAGGCGAAAAAGGAATCTGCCAAGAAAGATCCGAGCAAGGCGGATAAGCGCAGCTGTAAAAATGACCCGATCCATGCGGGCTCAGGCGGGCAATTTATTATCCATCCCGCTCTCAAGCTCTATGGCGCGGACACTTGGATGTTCGAGATGCATTACCATTCGTTGCTGGAAACGGGCGGAGCGATGGGCGCGGTATGGACGCATAACTTTGAGCTGGCTCTTACGTTTGAGGAAGATGAAGCGGACTCTGCGGCAATGGCAGCCGATCATACGGCAGTTAATCGTGTGGAAGCCGATCATGCGGCAATTACTGAGGCGGAAGCGCCGTTTGGTAAGGTGCTGCTTGCGAAGCAGCCGATTGCCGAAGCTAATCCGCCAGGTGTTACGGTCTGGCGGACGAAAAGCCGCCGCAATCGTTTTGTAAGACAGGCAGACGGGGTTTATCGCAGTGCGGATAGCGATGTGCTTGGCGAGGAGCTGCGGCAGGAGCCGGAAGGCTATGTGCTGTGGCTGCGTGAAACGCAGGAGCAGATTTATTTTAACCCGGCAGGCCAGGCATTGAAATGGGTGAATGCTCATGGACAGGCACTGGAAATGCGTTATGATGCGCAGGGACGGCTCGCCAGCTTAACGGATGCGATTACGCGGCAAGCGCTGAAGCTGGCTTACGATACGCAGGGGCTGCTCAGCCGCGTGAGCGAGGGCAAGCGAACCATTCGGATGCAATATAATGCTTCCCATCAAATGACGCGGTATATCGATGCGAATGGCAATGAGACGGACATCGGCTACCACTGGAATGGCAAGCTTGCGCGGATGAGTGTAGGCGGAGCGGTTCAATACGAAAATACGTTTGACGAGTTTGGCCGAATTACGAGCCAGTCGGATGCATCCGGCGCTATCGCGTATTTGGACTACGATGTGGAAAGCCGCTTTGGCTACACAATTACGACTGCAACGGATCGGCTGGGCGCGGTTGAAGTGCTGGTGCATGATGATTTGCTTCAATTGGTAGAAATCGTCCAGAAGGACAGCAGTCTCGTGCAGCTGGCGTACAACGAACAGGGCAAGCTAATATCGGAAACGCAGGCGGATGGCAGCGCAGTTGCGATGGCCTATGACGACTATGGGCAGCTGGTCAGCATGACGGATGCGCTAGGCCATGAGACGAGCTACGTTTACGACGAGCAGGGGCTGCTCGTGAGTGAAACGGATGAGGAAGGGCGGACGACCGCTTATGCCTATGATGGCGGAGGAAGACTAGCTGAAATCCTCCGCGCGGATGGCGCAGTAGCCAAAATGACGTACAATGCGAACGGGCAGCGGGAAAGCTACGTCGATTTTAACGGTGTAACGACCTCGTATGCTTACGGCCCGGATGGACGCGTCCTGCAAATAAAAGACGGCGAAGAGCGTATGATGGTCGTGGAATATGACCTGTCGGGGAGAGTTGCGAGCCTGGGCTACCCAACAGGCGGAACCATTTTACGCGAGTATGATGCGAATGATAATTTGGTGAAAGTTATCGATCCGTTGAAACGGGTATATGCTTTTGGCTATGATGCGTTCGATCGAAAGACGCTGGTAACGCTGCCTTCGGGTGCGGCAACCGCGTATGTATACAATGCGAATGGCTTGCTGGAGCGTGAAAAGGATGCGCTCGGACAAGTAACCGCCTATCGTTATGATGCCGAGGAACGGCTGGTGGCGCGAACGGATGCGCGCGGCGGGCAGACGCAGTATGAGTGGGATGAAGCGGACAATTTGGTCGCCGTTACGGATGCGCTCGGAAGGACGGAGCGTTTTGGCTATGATGGGCTGGGCCGGGTCAACGCCATGTGGGATGCCAGTGGAGTGCAAATCGCGCAGCTCGATTATGACGCGGCAGGCAATCGGGTGGCAGAAATCAATGCGCTTGGCCAAGCGACGCGTTACCGTTTTAACAAAGCGGGACAGATTGCCGCGAAGGAAAACGCAAAAGGGCAGCAGACGACATTCGCGTATGATGCCGTGGCCCGAATTACGGAGGTCATGGAGCATGACGAAGCGACGTATCGCCAGAGCTATGACGGCGAAGGGCAAATTACGAGCTATACGGATGCGAATGGCAATGAAACGAAGCTGACGTATGACCGCAGCGGTCTGCTGGAGCAGGAAGAGAATGGAACAGGCGAGGTGCTGCGCTTCTCGTATGACAATCACGGCTGGCTGAAGAGAAGGGAGAATGCCCGAGGCCAACAGGCGGCGTATGGCTATGATGCCGCAGGCCAATTGAAATCCATAAAGGATGAAGCGGGGCAGATTGACCTCAGCTATAATATCGACGGGAATGTTATTCGGGTAGAAGAAGAAGGGCGCGTGAAGCGGCGCACATTCGACATTTTGGGGCGCCTTACCTCCTGCCAGGACAGCAATGGCCAGACGATTCGCTACGCCTATGATGAAGCCGGAAATTTGCGCGTCATGACTTATCCAGAAGGCAAGCAAGTAACGTATTCGTATGACCTTGCGGGCCAGATGACGCAGGTGAAGGACTGGCGTGGACGTGTGACCCGTTACAGCTATGATGTGAACGGCAGGCTGGTTCGCACCGAACGTCCGAATGGAAGTATAGAGCAGCGAGGCTATGATGTGCAGGGCCAGTTGGTGCGGCTGTGGGATATTAACCGTCAAGGCGTCATGTTGCAGCAGTATCGCATGACCTACAATGAGCTGGGCCAACTGGTGGAAGAGGAAGAAAAGCAGTATACCTATGATAATTTGCGCCGTCTTGTGAGCGGAGCGATGCCGGGACGCAAGCTGTGGTATAGCTACGACCTCGGAGGCAACCTGACAGAAGCGGGCGAAGCGCCGCTGGCTTTAACGGCGATGAGCTATGCGCAAGACAATCGTCTTGCCACAGTGAACGGCAAGGAAGTCGTATATGATGCGGACGGGAATTTACTCGTATTGCCCATGGTGCTGGAGAAGGATGTTCAGGCAGAGACAGCGACATATCGGTACGATGTGCGGAATCGTCTGACGCAGGCTGGACGAACCAGTTATACGTACGATGCCGAGCAAGTGCGCATGTCGTTGACATGGCGCGGACAGACGACACATTATGTGACGGATCAGGTGGAAGAGTTAAGCCGAGTGCTGTTAGAACAGGATGGACGGGGCGAGACGAAGGCTTATTTTGTGTATGGAGCGGAAGGGCTAATCGGTCGAGAAGACAGCATGGGCCGCTACCAGAGCTATCATTATGATTTGCGCGGCAGTACGACGTTGCTGACGGATGAGAAAGGGCGAGTGACGGACCGATACACCTACGGATTGTATGGAGAGCGGGAGAGTCACGAAGGGACAACGCGGCAGCCGTTTTGCTATAATGGACGAGACGGCGTCATGACCGATCCGAACGGTCTTTACTACATGCGGGCGCGGTATTACCATACCGGCATCAAGCGGTTTTTGAACCGGGATGTGCTGCGCGGAAGCATAGTAGAAGGGCAGACCTTTAACCGGTTTGGGTATGTGAATGGCGATCCGGTGAGCTTTATTGATCCGTTTGGGTTGGAAGCGTTGAGTGGATGTAAAGCATGGAAAGATAAAATTGTACTTCCTAGCAAGCCCCATAGCAATAAAACGGAAGGGCACTGGTTTGCAAGTAAGAGGAAAGCAGTTGAGGAAGCTAAAAAGGAAGATACTGTTAAGGTATACTTAAATAAAGGCCTCCAGAGAGAAGTTCCTGGTGCTAAACCAAGAAGACCTGATGTTATGGTAGTTAAGACAAATGGAAAAATTGATCAGTATGAAGTACCAAGTAAAACGGACGATGTGCTTTCTTTGAGAAAACGTATGATAGAAAATCAAAAATATTTAGGAGACAGAGCAGGCAAAACTGAAATTCTAAATATAAGGAAACGGTGATACGATTGAACAAAAAGTTAAAAACCTCCATAGTTCTGTATGGAACAATTAAGGCCCAGGAACAAAAATGCTGGGAATGGTATCAATACTCTTTAAGACTTAGTGAGATGATGGGGTACCCTTTTAATCATATAGGTATTATCGGAGATTCTTTTAAATCTGGTAAAGTGACCACTATTAGTCGCACTGAAAAGAAATTAAAGCAATCTTTGCAAAACAGTGAGGAAATAGAAGGGATTACATTGTATTCTTTACCTCAGGAATTTTCACAAGCCATTTTTGATTTTAATACTTTTATGTGTATGGACAAAGGGTTGGGTTCAGATAACCATATTATTATATTCACTGTGCCTAGTGAAAGTTATGAAAGAGTTAAGGTGGATCAATATATTCAAGATATGATGAATTACATGAATTGTATTAGCGGGGAAATATTTGAAATGTCTGTGCTAGAATCTCCATTCTTTTATGCTTCAAAGTTGAATAACCCTTCAGATTATAAAAGTTTAAGGATAATAAAAAAAATTGAATTTTAATAATTGGAAACCTTGATAGGCTTATGCTTATCAAGGTTTCTTTTTAGAAACTTCTACAATGATGCCGAGCAAGTACGCATGTCGTTGACATGGCGCGGACAGACGACACATTATGTGACGGATCAGGTGGAAGAGTTAAGCCGAGTGCTGTTAGAACAGGATGGACGGGGCGAGACGAAGGCTTATTTTGTGTATGGAGCGGAGGGCTAATCGGGCGGGAAGACAGCATGGGCCGCTACCAGAGCTATCATTATGATCTGCGTGGAAGCACGACGCTTCTGACCGATGAGAACGGATGCGTGACAGACCGTTATACGTACGGATTTTACGGAGAGCGGGAGCATCACGAAGGGACAACGCGGCAGCCGTTTTGCTATAATGGACGAGACGGCGTCATGACCGATCCGAACGGTCTTTACTACATGCGGGCGCGGTATTACCATACCGGCATCAAGCGGTTTTTGAACCGGGATGTGCTGCGCGGAAGCATAGTAGAAGGGCAGACCTTTAACCGGTTCGGGTATGTGAATGGCGATCCGGTGAGTTTTATTGATCCGTTTGGATTAGAGGCATTATCGCAATGTGAAATTAGAAAGCGTGTAGAAGCTAATATTGCTCAGAGTAAGGCAGCAAGGGAAGCTTCAAATTTTAAAAGCAGTGGACTTTCTAATGGAACGAGTGAAGTTAAGTGGAATAACGGGTATCGAACACCTGATGGGAAATTTGCTAAGCCTACTGGTTCGGGAAGAAGTGGAGCAGATGCTGAAGAGGATGTATGGAAGGCTATTGAGAGCAAGGATGGGTGGCAAGTAACACGAGGCAGGGTGCATGTACGCGATAGTTCTGGTCAATTAAGGGTGTATGATGGTGTTGCTAAATCACCTAGTGGCAGAACTATAGGTCTAGAAGTAAAATCAGGTTCTGCTACTAAAACACCTCAACAACGGGCGTTTGACACTAGGCTTAATAGTAGTCCAAATAATACAGCATTTGGTGTGGGTAATAATACAGGTATTACTGTTGATAGAAGTATCACAATTAGAAAGTAGTGATAGCATGGTAGATTCAAAGAAATGGGATGTTTTAATCAAAGAGTATCTCGAAAAAAATATGGATGAAGAAATGTTAAATATTGGTTACAAACGCAGGAAAACAAGTTTAAAATATGAAAGAAACCTAGACGGAACAGTACAGTTTATTGAAATTATAAGGTACTACAATCCAAGTTATAAGAAAGATTCCGATGTTCATATTTACCCAATGGTTCAGATTAAAAACTCAAATATTAGTTCAATCGCATTGGATATGGTGGAAAATGCTGAATTACTCTCAAACTCACCTGAGGTGATTTTAAGACAACCAATTGACTCGCTTGCTCCAAAAGAAAACAGAAACCAATGGTATGCCTGTGGGGAAGAACAGTTAATATCAATACTTAAGGAAATGAAAGCATTTGTCTTAGAATGGGTGACTGTTTTTTTGAAGCAATATTCTTCAGCAGAAGGTATTGTTAAAGGTTTTAAGGAGAATGACTCTCGACCAGCGAATACTGAACGTTGGTACATTTACGTTGCTGCTTCCTATTGTTATTTAGGTGACTTAAATGCCGCTTTAAATGTTTTAGAAGAGAAATTTAATTCGCTAGGAAAGAAAAAAAGATACTTTAAAGCATTCAATTATTTGGAGATCCGTTTGAAGACAACATAACTATGCATAGATAAAGTCATAGTTAACCCGATTTTATATTTATTAATTTTTGAAATTAAGATAATATTTTTGATTTCTATATTGAATCAATATGAGCAAAGCTTATTCCTACTGTAATTTTGGTGAGGAATGAGCTTTTTTTCCTGCGCCTAGACCTATAAAACCCAGTGGTTGCTAGCAGAAGCATTGGTAGGCCCGAAGGAAGGGGCATTATTTTTCAAACCGGATGGCTCCCAAAATATAGCGCCGCTGCAGCAGAAACGGCATGCTGCGGCCGATTTTATCCAAAAGCCTGAGTCGCTCATCTCGGACAGCGTGAAGGAAGTGCTGACAAAGTATGCGTCGCGCACTATTTCGTTCAATCGTGCTTGTCGATCCAGGGAGCAGCATAAAGGCAGTGGACGGTAGCACGCAAGGTGGGCAGCAATTTGGACAAGCTGGAGCAGGTCCAGAAGCTCAAAAAGGTGATGAAGCTGCCGTGCGTCAAGCAAGCGCTGGATGTTGCTGGAGATATGGCGATGAATTATGTGCCGGAGACAGGCGGGACGATACTGCGCGAGTATGATGCGAATGATAATTTGGTGAAGATCATCGATCCGTTGAAACGGGTATATGCTTTTGGCTATGATGCGTTCGACCGAAAGATGCTGGAGACGCTGCCTTCGGGTGCGGCAACTGCCTATGTATACAATGCGAATGGCTTGCTGGAGCGTGAAAAGGATGCGCTCGGACAGGTGATCGCCTATCGTTATGATGCCGAGGAGCGGCTGGTGGCACGGAGGGCAGACGCAGTATAAGTGGGATACAGCGGACAATCTGGTTGCGGTTACGGATGCGCTCGGAAGGACGGAGCGTTTTGGCTATGGTGGCCTGGACCGGGTTAACGCTGTATGGGATGCCAGCGGTGTTCAAGTCGCCCAGCCGGATCATGTTTGGGAATTACAATTAGGTGGGCCTGATACTGTTAAGAATTTAAAATTTTTAGATACATTTACGAACTGGCATATTGGTGTTAAGCAAATTAGACCGCAGATTCGAGACTTGCCTACAGGTACAAAAATTAAAATTAAATCTGATAGGGGAGGGTAAGAAAAATGGACGAAAAATTACTATCTATTATTAGAAAGTTGAGAGGAAATTTGCTGGATGAACCCGAAAGTATAATCTATGCTGAAATAAATGAAGGTAATACAAAAATTATTACAGATAACGATTATCTTAAAGAATATTATGATTTTTTAAGGGAAGCTGATGGTGCACGATGTGGAATGTTCGACTTGTGGTCATTTGGAGAGTTATCAAAGCATCAATTTCGTATATCTGATTTCTCTGGAGCAGAAGAAAAATGGATTGAAATTGGGCAGGTTTTATATGAACCGGTAGTAATTAATAAAGAATCTGGACAAGTATACCTCTTCAATCAAGAAGAACCTGATACTGAAGGGAGAGACCTAGGATCTGTAAGTAATTTTCTGGCCAATTATGTATTCGGCCCCCAATACGGTGAGTTAGTACCGAATGCTGATTCTGAAGAATGGTATCTATTCCTTAAGAAGAATTTACCGTTGTAGTTGTAAAGCGGATAATTATTTTTAACCAAAAATTTAATGACAATGATCGTGGACTGTCAAGCACTAACTTTTAGATTGAGACCGATTAAAGACTGTTTTGAGAAATTGAAATAATAATTTATAAGTCTATTCCGACTGGCAATTTGAGAAGGAATAGGCTTTTATCTTAAATCTTAAAGGGACTTTAATATTTGAAAGGGTAGATAAGATGGATAGTAAACTTTCTAAAAAAGAGTTGATTGAACTTGTTGGAAAAATTTGTAATCCGGAGCTTTCTGATGAAGAGATTAGTGAATATATTGATTTGTTGGAAAAAAACGTTCCACATCCGGCTCCTAGTAATTTGATATTCTGGAGCGAAGAAGATTTATCTCCAGAGCAAGTAATTGAGATTGCATTAGCATATAAAGAGGAGTTGTAACTTTTGAGTATATAGATGGTTTTTCAGTTGAAATGCTAGATATAGAAATATTATGATTATAAGATTTATTATGTGAGAAGAGGTTAGCCAACTGATAAGGGCTAACCTCTTTTTATTAAATACACAAACTTATCTTTAAGAGAATTTTCTTAGTCTAAGTCATGTAACTATTCGTTTTTCGGCCGGGAAGACAGCATGGGCCGCTACTAGAGCTGTCTCTATGATCTGAGCGGCAGCCGTTTTGCTATAATGGACGAGACGGCGTCATGACCGATCCGAACGGTCTTTACTACATGCGGGCGCGGTATTATCATACCGGCATCAAGCGGTTTTTGAACCGGGATGTGCTGCGCGGAAGCATAGTAGAAGGGCAGACCTTTAACCGGTTTGGGTATGTGAATGGCGATCCGGTGAGTTTTATTGATCCGTTTGGGTTGAATAAGATCAGTAGTTGTAAGGATGGTACAGATAAAGCCGTTAAGAAAACAGATGGATCAGGGGATTATTATGAAGTTGTTTTGAAATATGAGAAAAACGTAAAATATGGTGATAATTACTACGATATGAATTTAAGGGACTTTAATCGTAAAGCCCATTATTTACAACGATTAAGTGATTCTAATTCGCTTATTAAAACCAAGTCTGAAAGAGATCCTAGCATTACTAGAGAGTACAAAAAGGAAGTTATACAAAGAATTATCCGAATGCACTATAAGAATGATAAAGAAGGTGCAAGAAGGCTAATAGACAAAGTATCAAAGAGTATGGATCCAGATCACAGATGGGAGCTACAACTGAATGGAATGGATAATAAACGAAATCTTAAGTTGATGGATTGGTTTACAAATAGGAGAATGGGGACAAATCTTGCGAATCAAATGAAAAATGTTCCGTACGGATCAAGAATAAAAATAAAAGTTGAGAGGGAATGAATATGAGAAAAACAATTCAAGAAAAAATAGAATTGATGAAAAATGTTCTTGAGGAAGATCCCTTTAATCTAGTGATTGGAGAAATTCAAGAGAGAATAATTACTGACTCCGATTTTAATTTAAAAGAGGTTGCGTTACAAGATTATTATAATTTTTTTAGAGAATATGGATCTATAAGATGTGGAAGTATTATTATTTTCGGGCAAAATGAATTAGATGATTTTCAGTTTCCTGTTGCTGACATGCCAGGTGAGTTTGAAGAATGGATTTGTATTGGAAAGATTGATCCATACCCATTATATATAAATAAAAAAAATGGGATGGTTTGCTGTTTATTTGAAGATTCAAAGATTAAATCGTATGAAGGATGGAATGATTTTTTAGATAATTATGTTTTCGGGGAACGTTATATCGAAATTGTAGGTAAAGATGAGTGGTATGAACTATTAAGAGAACAACAAATTATATAACATAGATTTACTCGAACTTTTTCTTGAAAGCTTATTCCAACTGAAGTTTGGGGAGGAATGAGCTTTTTTCTTGCACCTAGACTTTAACACTACTCACATAATTAAATAATGATGGGGAATGGGGATATGAGCTTTATAACTGTAGTATTGCAATCTGAAGCAAGTAGTAGTTTATTAATTTTGCTTAAGAAACATACAGGTTTAGGATTTTCAGAAATAAAGTCATGTATTAATAATAAGCTGCCTTTGATGACAGCTAACTATGTGAATAATGATGAAATTCAAAAAATGAAAAATTTAGTAGAGGAGTTAATCGTCCATAACAAAGAGTTTGAAATTTTTGAGCAGAATGGAAGCTATACTGAGATGCTACCCTTAAAACACTTTATGAATAGTTTTGGAATGTCTAAACAAATTTCAGAAGATAGAGAACGAATGGATGATTTATTAATTCCTGAAGATGATGAGAGTTAATTATTAACGCAAATGAAATAGTTAGTTTAATTGACGCATTTGGTACCTTAGTAATAGTATAGAGCCTTTTGTAAAGCATGTGATTAGTAAGTTAAAGATAAATCCATTTGATAAAATAAATCCATTTAAATAAAAACATGGAGGCGCACAAATGTTTATTAAGGGACTTCATTTTGATAATTGGGTTAATGGCAGAGACAAAGGGGAATTTATACAGGATCAAAATCAAGATCAAGATCTGAATTGGGGAATGATAGAGAAAATATTAACGGAGCTTAATGGGGTTAATAAAACGCAGGTCGTGTTAAGCAAGGATGAAGATATTCATATGGGGATAGGTGGCGGCAATTCGGGTTTATACAATGTATATGCGACTTTCGACAATGTATCTTTTTTTAATCTATTAGATTTATCAAAATCCGAAGATAAAATCATTCAACTTGTAACAGGAGGACAGAAAGGAGATTTTTCTGCGAATAATTGCGTTGATTTGGAAACTATGCTTAAAGCTGCTAAACTATTTGCGCTAGAAGGGGAAATTAATGATCGTTTAAATTGGCAGCATGTATAATGATTACGAGGTGATCTAACTTTGCCATCCAAAGACACGTATTCTATTGGCGAAGCGGCTAAAATAGTCGGTTCCACCGTTAAAACGATTCGGTATTACGATGAAATCGGGCTGATCAAGCCATCCCTTCATACAGAAGGAGGCCATCGCCTTTATATAGCAAAGGACTTATGGAGGCTGGAGCTAATCTCTACGCTTCGTTTCCTGAATTTTGAAATACCCGACATCCGCAAGCTGATGAGTGGGGAAATGGGTATGGATCAGGCGCTCGGCTTGCAGATTGAGGCGTTGGAAACCCAGGTAAATACGCTGAATGCCATGCTTTCGATCTTGCATCAGGCGAAGCAGCACGAAACCGAAACCCAAGCTTCCGGTGATACTAGGCAATCCCTTGGTTACGTATCAAGCCTAGTTGAGTCGCTTACGGCAAATGCTGAAAGGCGGAAACAATTCGTTTCCGCCAAAATGGATGAATCCCGTCTGCTGGAAGGCATTCCGCAGGAGTGGAGAGACTCTTTTTTGCATTTTTTCAATAAATATATAATGAAGGATACAAAGCTGTCGGCCCAACAAACGCTGGCCTGGAACGAGCTTCAGAAAATGATAGGTGATCCTGAGTATTTAGCTGATCTGGCTCGCTGCGAGCACCCCTTTTTCACAATGGTCCACCATCCGCAGGTGCAGGCGGAAACCTGGGTTAAGAAAATGGAGCAAATCCACGTCCGGGCTTCCGAAGCTTTGAAAAAACAGTGGCCAGCAGACAGCCCGGCGGTGCAAGCGATCATGTGGGATTATGTCTTCATTTATGCGGGCACGGAGCAAATAGATGATAATGAAGCTTTTTTTCAAAAACAGGCCCGATATATGCTCGATTCTGTTACGGAGCGCATTGTTCGATTTAATAAGCTATGCGCCAGCGTTAATCCAGAATGGGGCCAGATCGTAGAAGGTGTCACCTTGTTGCAGAGGGCGATGATTTTGAGGCTGGAACAGCTTGACCAACTTTGAACTCATAGTGTAGCTGCGGCAATCCGATTATCCTTGCTCCAGCGAAAAGGCAGGCTGATCTCCCGCCTCCCTGTTCAAATGCTTAAGCGGCAAACCTTTAAGGTAATGATTGAAAAAGTCGAGCGTAAACTCGTTCACCAGTTTGAATGTTCCGCTGACATCCACGCCTTGAGACCATTCCAGCAGTGGCGATACCAAATACAAATCCGAGAAGCTCAAATGCTTCGTATGGCTAAGCTTCATCCAGTAATTTCCTCCAGCAGTTACGGGCGCATACCGCGAATAAACTTCTTCATAATATTTTTCAACCTCAGGGCGGGTTGTCCCCATGTCAGCTATATATTCATCACTCATGGCACTTGTGCCGGCGACCGTTTCGTCAGCGCTTATCATGAGGAACGGCTTGCCGACACCTTGCGAAGGAATGCGCTTCTCGCCAAACAGCACCCCATCCATATTGATGCCTGCCTTAATTCGCGGTTCATCCATTAACATCTGTACGGTCGTTGCTCCGCCAAAAGAATGCCCAAACATGCCGATTTGCTCGAGTTCGATATGGCCTGTAAAGCGGTTATCCGGATCATAGGCTGCCAGCTTCTCCACCTCATCGAGTACAAACTGGACATCTTTTACCCAAGTCTCATTAAGCTTGTCCAAATAACTGAATTGCATCTGCTCGAAGCCTTCCTTGCCCTCTGATACAAATTGCGCGACCCGTCCATCCGGGAATACCGACGCTAAACTGCTGTACGTATGATTAATGCCAACTACAATATAGCCTTGGCTAACCAGTTGTTCCACTTGAAAGGTATTCTGATTTTCATACCCATGCAGGCCATGTGAGAAAATGAGCAAGGGATATTTCGCCTCCGTTTCAGACAGTGAGGCACTTTCTATTGCATGCGTCTTTACATCTCCTAAGCTCGAAAATAGCAGCTTCGGCAGCTTAAGTACTTCATCAAACGCAGTTGCATAAACAGCAGAATCCGACATATAGGGAGCTGTCGTTCCTTTTTCGCTTTTACTCGCTGGATACCAGATTTTCACCATGAGCTCGCGTTTGTCTCCGTCCTCCTTGGTGAGCAGCTCCTCACGGCTGTTATCTATCCAGTGGTACGATACGGTGCCAATCCCATAAGGGCCAGCCGGTTTATCAAATGAAAATACGGGAAATAGCAGCGGCAGTGCTGCCGCTAATGCGGCATACACGAGTGTCAGGGCTGAAAGTGCAACGACGGCGATTTTGCTTCTATACCGCGTTGTGGACGTTAGTAAGGAGCTTTCTGCTGAAGCCCGGGCAGATGGTTGCTTTCGCGATTTGGCGAACATCTTAACCAGCCAGATCAATGGGATCAAAGTAAGCAAGTATCCGGGAATCAGCGGCCAGCGCAGCCCTTCAGTGAAGCCGTGCAATAGAAACAGGAAAGCAGAGCCTGCAAATCCACCCCAAAGCATCCCGCGAGACTTGCTGCGAGCGCTTAACATCCCCATAACCATAACTGCGTTGAAAATCACATAAATCCATTCTATTGTCCTCATCTTACTTGTGCCTCCTTAAGTGCTGCTTCTGTAATTGGCAATAGCCATGCAGCAGCTGCTTCATTCAGGATAAAACCTCCTGTAACAGGAGGTTCAAGTGCTATTTTTTGAACGGCTGTTATTCGTACGACTTTAAAAAAGGGAAAAGGCCTTTTTTGCCGAAATAAATCAAGAGAGCAGGGAGGCAAGGGGGCGAGAGTAGTTTTTCGTTAGCTAAAAAAGTAACTTCCTCTGTCATGCTTCGTTATATTTTGACTGGCTGTTTATATAGAAGAAAGGCATCAGCGATCGTACATTTTGAAAATGAATCGTCCAAACCTTACATGCCAAGTCACATTGTTGAGCTTTACTCCAATAAATCTGTCAAAATCCCAGCAAAAGTTGCGGAACCGCAATAAACTTGCGGTCGTAATTGCGTTTTTTTACGGTGAAATTACCGTTCATATGGGGTAAGGTTATAAGACAAGCAGTGGTTGCCGGCAGAAGATCAGAGAAACGGGGTTATGCCAAAACGTCTTATCAATCAGGGAGGCGACAATTAGGTGAGAAGGACAATGATTAAGGTAGACTCGGTATGTAAAGCTTATGGCTCAAATCAGGCAGTCGATAATATTTCCTTGCGGATAAAAGAAGGAGAGTTATTTGGCATTATCGGTACGAACGGCGCTGGAAAGACGACGCTGCTCGAAATGCTGATGGGACTGCGTCAGCCCGACAAGGGACAAATCGAGGTGCTTGGCATTAATCCGGCTGTAGAAGCATCTGAGCTTCAGGAGCATATTGGCCTTCATTTGCAAAGTATATCGCTGGTGGATAAGCTGAGTGTGAGGGAGGCGCTGGAAATGTTCCGTTCCTTCTATAAATGCTCAACCGAAATGAAAGAGATTATTGACCGCTTTGGCTTGGAAAGCTACTTGGACCGTCCAGTTAGGCGTCTATCTGGCGGCTGGCGGCAGCGTGTGGCACTGGCGATTTCTGTCGTCAACAACCCAAAGATTATTTTTCTGGACGAACCGACTACCGGGCTGGACATGCAGGCGAGAGAAGAATATTGGTCCATCATATTGGAGCTCAAGCGCCAAGGGAAAACGATTGTTTTATCCTGCCATGATATGGGGGAAATGCAGCATCATTGTGATCGCATTGCCGTGCTGCGCCAAGGAAATTTAGTAAAATGCGATACCCCTAAGCGATTAATTTCGCAAATTCCAGCCGGTGGTTTAACGATGGAAGCCGTATATGTCCATTTTGCTTACGCGGGAGCCGTGTAACAGCAGCAGTTGGAAGGAGGGCTTAACATTCATGAACCGGGATCGTGACACCACAGGCCCATTTGTCAATCGTGCCGACATGCTCAGGAAACGAATGGAAATGATCGCTGTGCTGGTGAACCGAATAAACGAGGAGGAGATGGAACAGGAGCGGCTGAATTCAAAGAGGAAGGCGGGTATTATTTCTAATATATTGAAAAATGTTGGTACGTTTTTACTCCATCGTGTAAAATAGAAAAATCTTGAAACGATGGGGGTCTAAAGTTGGAGGACTGTGTACCTAAAATCGAATTTGAAATGCGAGAGATGGTCAAACGCCATTTTACAGTTGATTCTTTAATTCAGTACGCCTATTTATTTCTAATGGACCGGCTGAATGAGCAGCTTCCTTTTGGACGTTTGACCGTACTTCACTACCGGATGTTCGGCGGTGAAGGGGCGGCAGTATATCGTGCGGCGGCAGCCGTTGAATTTCTTATTTTAGCGACCGATATATTCGATGATTTACAGGATCAGGATGCGCCAAAGCAGGCCTGGTCTGAAGCTCCTCTGCCTATAGCGCTGCATCTTGCAGCCGCTTTTTTGACCCTTTCGCAGCAAGCGATGATGGATTCTGAATTCGATAGCTCCCATGTGCAAACAACAATGAAAATGATGAACCTTCAACTCCTGCAAGCGGCCAATGGGCAAATGATGGATTTGATGAATGCTGTATCAGATGAACACTCATATTTTCAATCCATTAAGCAAAAGTCGGCAGCCTTGATCGTTCATGCGTGCATGACAGGCGTTATGCTGACCGGTCGAGGCTGGCATCCGATTGTTGCCGAGTATGCCGTTGAGGTAGGGATGGCGGCTCAAATTAAAAATGACATTCGTGATCTGCTTCGCTGGGATGAGAAAAATGACTTTTTGCAGCGGAAGAAGACGCTTCTTACTTTGTACATGCTTGAGGATGCTGTAGATCAGCATAATTGGATCAGGGATTATTTTGAAGGTCGTTTGAATGAGGCTGATGTAGCTGATAAGCGCGGGTTGTTTGAGGAAGCTTATGAAAAATCCGGCGCCATGCTGTACGGTTCCGTCGTGATGCGTACACACTATAACCGTTTTATAGAGCTCATGGAATCGGTTCCTGAAGTGGCCGTGCATAAGGAAATGCTGTTAAGCATATTGGCTAAAGAATAGCTTCCGCCATAACACCGCAATGGTAGTTGCGGTAAATACGAACTAGATTTGCGTTTGCTTACCTATCATTTCCTGCTATAGTTATCTACAGAAAGACCTTTACACATTCCAAGGAGGAGTTCCAGTGTTGAAAGAATATATTCGTTCTTTAGCCAAAGACTCGCAGTTGATGGATTTAGCAATAAGCGGGAACTTGCAAATGGCTGGAGTAACTCCAGCGGAGAAAAAAGCGATTTTTGAAACCCTGAGCATTCAAGCAGATAAGAAAGATAATTACCAAATGGTCTACTGGACATAAGGTAATGCGCTGCATGAATTTAGGGGGAGAAAGATGAAGCTGTTGCGCTCAAGGAATCTATTGCTTTTTCTCTTCCTGAGTGGATTATTCGCTTTACTTGGTTACCTTACAGTCGTTATCATTAGTGATCCGTTTATTGGTATAGTGACTGTGAAAAATTCGCAAGGTGAATACTTGGTAGAGTCGCTTGAGCCAGCAGGACAAGCTGTTTTGAAGGGTATTCAACTTGGGGATGTTATTGATGAAGTTAATGGAAAGCCAGCTGGACAGAATGTTAATATCATCAAGTTTTCTTCCGTAGAGAGAGTTGAGAGCATTGTCGTTAGTGAAAAAACTGGCGAACAAAGGCTAGTGACTTTCAATCGAGGTTGGAACGGTGATCATACCGGTTTGGAACTGCTCATTCAGCTTTATATTCCATGGGCTTCCCTGCTGTTGTTTCTGGGGCTATCCACCTTCCTGTATAGGAAAAGGAAAAATGATAGTGCTGCCATTATGCTCATATTGTTTTTCTTGGCGATTGGGCTGAGTTACTTTTCTTCAGCCGCAGCCTATCGAAATGATTTGGTAGGCGTTACCGTCATGTATGCAGTCATTCCATTTGTAGCTATTTTGTTCCTGCTATTTATGAATATGTACCTGCGAAGATATGGCATGATTTTTATTAGCCCTAAGCTAATATGGTATCTGTCGGTAGCTTTCAGTATCGTTTCCTTGTTTTGCCTCGTCTATATTTGGACGAATTTTATTCCGGAGAAAGTATTTCTAAACGCTAGAATGGTATATCATGCCACGCTGATAGTCGGAAATTTCATTTGTGTCTATCAATTGTTTAGGAAGTTCTTTTATTATCGGAGTAGCAGGTTCAACTCTTTATTCAAAATAACGCTAACCTCGCATTTGGTTGCTTTTACTCCATTTACGACGATGAATTTATTGCCGTTGTTGGGAGGAAACATTCAAATTTTGCCGGCGGCGTTCACAGCACCGTTTTTATTCGTGCTGCCGATTGTTTACTTTTATTTATTAACATCCAACCAATTGTTTGATGTTGATTTTATATTGACCCGCTTTAAGTATTATACATTGCTGTCCTTATTGCCAGCGCTTATCGTTACATTGGCGTATGCTGCGATTGTAAGTGGTGACGTTGTATTCTCCTGGGTCAGATGGCTTCAAATCTTTATCGTTAGTTACGTTGTTATGACCCTGTTTCTTTATTCCAAGGAGCAGATTGATCATAAATTTCGTCCCAAGCTTTTTAAAGCGATGTACAGCTACCAAGACAGCCTCGATCGTTTCTCACGCAAAATTGCACGAGTCATGAAACGGGATGATCTGGAGATGGTGCTGAAAGAAGAAATTGGGGCATTGCTTCCGGCTAGCCGAATTGATTTTCTCATTGTAGACCAGATTGAAGCCGTGGTTAACCCGGTAGGAGAGCAGGATGATGAGCAGAGTACAGCTATTTTTCTGCTGCAAGTGTCTGATTCGCTTCAAGTCGGGGAAGTCGTTGAACTGCCTCATGGTCTGGGACTAATTATTGGCTGTCAGAAGTCAAAGCAGTACATCGTATGGATTGGCTCCAAAACCAACCATACCCGTTTCAATTCAGATGAGCTTCGTTGGCTCAAGACGCTTGCAAATTATGCAAGTATTGTGTTTGAAAACTTATATCTGATTGAAAGCTTAATCGAGGATTTGGAATCTGAGGTTAAGAAAGAGCAGGCGACAACACCTTGGATTTTAAGATTGTTGTTTTGCCTCTCAGAAAATGAACGGCGGAAGCTTGCAGCAGATCTTCATGACTCTGCGCTTCAAGACCAGTTATTGTGGTACCGTAGGCTGGAAGCACTCATGCTGGACCACCCGATTACGGAAAAGCTTGAAGTCGAGCTTGACGAAATCAAGGAAGGGCTGCTTGATGTCATCCATCAAATTCGGGAAACCTGCAATGAGTTAAGACCGCCGCTGCTTAAGGAAATGGGCATTGTTGAAGCATTGGAGTCGATTATTGAGCATACGCAAATGAGAAACAATTTTGCGGTTGATTTTCGGGCCAAGCCTTTCGACAACCTGCTTAACGAAGAGCAGATTACAGCGATTTATCGCATTGTCCAAGAGTTGCTTCGCAATGCTGA
This sequence comes from Paenibacillus sp. BIHB 4019, assembly GCF_002741035.1. Classification (NCBI taxonomy): domain Bacteria; kingdom Bacillati; phylum Bacillota; class Bacilli; order Caryophanales; family Paenibacillaceae; genus Paenibacillus; species Paenibacillus sp. BIHB 4019. Next base: position 3,401,241 of record NZ_CP016808.1, read on the forward strand.
TAAGCATGCGCGTGCCAATCTGGTCACGCTAGAATTAGAGCAGCGAACAAACATGGTTTATTTTCACTATAAGGACGATGGGGTCGGCATGGATGTCGATTATATGGAGGCTTCTTTCGAGCATATGGGTTTATCCGGTATTAAAGAAAGAGTCGCTAGCCTTGAAGGTGAAATAACATTCCGGTCGAAACGTGGAAAAGGTCTTGAGGTCATTATTATATTGCCGCAAAATATGACGACTGGCCGATCGGAAAGGGGTTTGCTGCGTGATTCGTATCTTATTAGTTGATGATCATCCATCTGTTGGAGAAGGCACCAAAACGATGATTGAACAAGATCCTGAAATGAAGGTGACGGTTGTATTATCGGCCATGGAAGCGCTGGATGCGATTAGCAACGAAGGCTTTGACATTATTTTATGTGACTTGAACATGCCAGGCATTAGTGGTCTAGAGCTTGCAAAACGTTTGATTCAGCAGGATCCAGATCGCAAAGTGCTTATATATACTGGGTATGAAATTAGTACGCACTATAATTTATTGATTGAATGCGGCGTTTCCGGCTTTATCTCTAAGACGGTCTCGCGTGAACAGCTGCATAACGCCATTCGATGCGCTATGCGAGGGGAAGCGGTTATTCCGATTTCGCTACTCAAGCAGCTGCGACGCAACGAAGTCAAAATTACGCGTGCTGAGAAGGTAATTGAAGAAGTATCAATCAAAGAACGCGATCAGGATATTTTGCAGCAGGTCGCGTACGGCAATAGCAACAAAGATATTGCCATTAAGCTGCATATGAGTCAGCGTACTGTAGAGTACCATTTAACCCGGATTTTTGAAAAGCTTAACGTTAGGTCCCGATCGGAAGCGATCGCTGAGGCAAAACGGCTTGGAATTATCCGACTTGAGCAATTTGTCCCTTGAGTTTTACCGTCGATGCCTATATATTCGATAGGCAATGACATTTCTATATTGGGATAGCTGCGGCAATATTTGCAAGCTGCAGTCACTTGATCCCCCCAGTAATACCCTAACATTGGTTTCCCTCTCAATGCTTGCGCTTTTATAGCGCAAGCATCTTTTTATATTTTTTTAATGACCACGTTCACTAGCACTTTTTTTATATAAAAAAGAACATTAACCAATTCGTCTAGCTTGTGAATGGTTAATGCTCTGCAAAGTTATTCTAAAGAGGAAGTGATATAGCGGATATTATTCACTAAGCGTTTCCCATTGCTCATAGGCTTCGCTTAATGCGATGCGCTTCTGGTCGATTTGCGACTGGATTTCCTGGATCCGCATGTAATCGTTGAAAATAGCTGGATCTGTCAACTGCAGCTCCAAATCCGCAATGGCTTGCTCCAAGTCGGCAATATCAGCTTCTACCTGCTCCAGCTTGCGCTGACGGCTGCGTTCCTCACGCTTTGCCTGCTTGTCCAGCGCGTAATCGCTAACGTTGTCGGAAGATACAGCTGCTTTACTGCTTGATGCAGCCCGCTTAGCCGCTTCCTCCAGCCGCGCTTCTTCGAGTTCATGCTTTTTCTCTATCATTTCGTCATAATTTCCTAGGAAATGTTCGGTGCCCGCAGGTGTCAGTTCGACAATACGCTCCGCCATTTTATTAAGGAAATATCGGTCATGAGAAATAAAGAGCAGCGTGCCTTCATAATCGAGCAAAGCGGATTCCAGCACTTCCTTGCTGTATAAATCCAAATGGTTGGTAGGCTCGTCCAAAATGAGCACATTGGCTTGAGCCAGCATGAGCTTTGCAAGTGATACGCGAGCCTTCTCGCCGCCACTGAGCGCCGAAATGCGTTTGAGCACATCTTCGCCGCTGAATAGAAAGCTGCCAAGAACAGTCCGGATACGGGACTCCTCCATATGGGGGTAGAGACCCCAAACCTCTTCCAGTACGGTATTGGTCTGATTAAGTCCGGTATGCTCCTGATCGTAATATCCGAGCTTGACGTTCGAGCCCCAGGCGATGCTGCCGCTCGAGGGCTGGCGCTGGCCGACAATCGTCTTGAGCAAGGTCGATTTGCCGATACCGTTAGGTCCAATAAGAGCTACCGTCTCGCCACGCTGCAAGCGGAAGGAGACATGCTGGAACAAGGGCTTGTTTTTCTCGTCGAACAGTACCGATAAATCCGACACCTGCAGCACATCTTTGCCGGTTTGGCGCTCAATTTGGAACGTGAAATTAGCTTTCTTTAAATCGCCCAGCGGTTTGTCGAGCACGTCCATTTTGTCGAGCGCTTTACGGCGGCTCTGAGCGCGTTTCGTAGTAGAGGCACGGACAATGTTGCGCTGAATGAACTGCTCCATCTTGGCGATTTCGTCCTGCTGCTTCTCAAACTGCTTTAAATCGCTTTCGTATTCTGCAGCCTTCAGGTCAATATAGCGGCTGTAGTTGCCAGTATAGCGTTTAGCGGAATGCCGTTCGATTTCGACAATCGTCTGCACAAGCGCATCAAGGAAATAGCGGTCATGAGAAACGACAAGAATGGCGCCGGAATAACTGCGTAAGTAACCTTCGAGCCAAGTGAGTGTCGGAATATCCAAATAGTTGGTCGGCTCATCGAGCATGAGTAAATCAGGCGCCTGAAGCAAAATACGGGCGAGTGCCAGCCTGGTCTTCTGACCGCCGCTTAGCGTATGGATAGGTGTATCCGGCGGAAAGGTGCCGAAGCCCATGCCGTGAAGAACGCTGTTGATGCGCGTATTGATTTCAAAGCCGCCTTGCTCGCGGAACCAGTCGGAGCGGCGGGAATAGCGGTCGAGCACCTCTTCATAGCGCTTCGGCTGTTCATGCAGCGCAGGATCAGCAATTTGCTGCTCCAGATCGCGCAGCTCTTGCTCGGCCTCCAGCAAATGAGCGAACACGGCGCGCATTTCGGCTTCAATGGTGCGGTCGGATTGCAGCCCGCTGTTTTGAGCTAAATAGCCGAGCCGCGTTTCCTTGGCCTTGTGGATGGCGCCGGAGTCGAAAGATAGCTCGCCGGCAATGATTTTTAACAGTGTGGATTTGCCGGCGCCATTGACGCCAACGAGTCCGATGCGCTCGCGTTCAAGCACCTGCATCGTAATATTTGATAATATGGGATCTACACCGTAGCTTTTACTTATATTAGAAACTTGAAGCAGCATGAAAAATACCTCCAACGAATAATTGCTTAGCTTTCGCTTGCTTACTGTTTCATTATATATTACCACAAATGCAAGCCGCCATTGGCGAAAGTTGCATAACAATGGTAAACTGAACATAATCGAAATTGAGGAATTGGAAAGGCAGAATAGCGGTTATGGCGGACAATGAAAAATCGCAAATTAAAGCGGAAAAACAGCGTATTCGAGCGGATGCTGCTAAAGTCCGTGATCGCCTGTCGAAGCAGGATCGGGCATTATGGTCCGGGCTTGCTTGCGGCGCGTTAAGCAAGTGGCTGGAAGGGCACCCAGAGCAGCGCGAAATCATGTGTTATGTTCCGTTTCGCTCCGAGCTGGATTTGTGGCCGCTAATGGACTGGTTATGGTCAACAGGACGTGAAGTAATCGTGCCCCGATGCCATCCGCTTGACCGTTCGATGACACTGTACCGGCTGCAATCGCCAGCAGATTTAATGGAGGGCGCATACGGAATAAGTGAGCCTGACCCGGCAAAATGCGAGGAGCTTCCGCAGGGACATGTGCCAGACAGCATCATCGTCCCCGGCATTCGATTTGACCGCAAGGGCGGACGGATGGGGTATGGCGGAGGCTATTATGATCGCTTCGCCGAGCGGGCAAGTCAGGCAGGGAAGCGCGCGATATGGATTGGCGCAGCTTTTGAGGCGCAGGTTGCAGAGCAGGTTCCGATGCAGGAGCATGATTTGAAGATGAACGGAATCGTAACGGAATCAGGGATTCATTTCATATAAAAGCCGTGAGGGGGAGAGTGTGCTGTGGGGTTGACGCATTTTAACGAGCAGGGCAGAGCCAAAATGGTGGATGTAAGCGATAAGGACGTTACGTCTCGCAGCGCTACAGCACAGACGACCGTTACGATGCACAGCGAGACGCTAGAACGGATTAAAGCGGGAACGATAGGCAAAGGCGATGTGCTGGCTGTTTCGCAGGTTGCAGCTATTATGGCCGCAAAAAAAACATCGGACGTCATTCCAATGTGCCATCCGCTTCCATTGACTGGTGTGGATGTACGCTTTGACGACAATGGCGCAGATGAGCTGTACATACAGGCATCCGTGAAAACAACAGGTAAAACAGGGGTCGAGATGGAGGCACTGACGGCGGTTTCGATCGCTGCGCTTACCGTTTACGATATGTGCAAAGCAATCCAGAAGGATATGGTGATTGGCCCGACACATCTTGTTTCAAAAACCGGTGGCAAAAACGGCGATTACCAGTTTCAAGCGGAAGCAGACTCGAGAGAAAAATAAAGCAGGGCGGCTGTTTCCAGCGATGGAATCACCCATGATCGGACAAGGGATGGGAGGAACGGTAAATGCAGTGGAAAGTGGCTATTTTGACGGCTAGTGATAAAGGCTCGCGCGGTGAACGTGAAGATACGAGCGCTCAAGTTATCAGGGAACTGGTAGAGGAGGAGCTTGGCGGCGTTATTGTCGATTATCGCATCGTTCCGGATGAGCAGGATGAAATTATGGCAGCCATCATTGAGATGACCGAATATTATCAGGCGGATTTACTGCTTACAACGGGAGGGACAGGTCTTGCAATCCGTGATGTGACGCCTGATGCTACATTGCGCGTGGTCGATCGGGTCATTCCAGGGCTGGCAGAAGCGATGAGATTTGGCGCTATTCAAAAGACGAGAAGCGCGATGCTGTCCAGAGGCGTATGCGGCATCCGTGGCAAATCGCTGATTGTGAATTTGCCGGGCAGCCCGAAAGGCGTCCATGAAAGCTTAATGGCCATTATGGATCAGCTGCCTCAGGCGCTTGAGATTATTTCCGGCACACAAGGCGAGGACGTATTATGAGCAGTTCCGGACAGCAAGAGCAACAGCAGAAAGAGCAACAACAGCAACAACAGCAACAACAAGAGCAGGCAGTTACAGCGGCTGAGCTGAGTTTGGAAAGCAAGACGGTGCTAAAGGAAGTGTCCGTCTATGATGCCATTGGTTTGCGGCTGGCTCATGATCTGACCCGCATTGTGCCGGGAGAGTTTAAAGGCCGCATTTTCAAAAAAGGCCATATTATAACCGAAGCCGATATTCCGAATCTGCTCGATATTGGCAAGGAGCATATTTACATTATGGAGCTAGCCGCTGGCGAGCTTCATGAGGATGATGCTGCAAGCAGGATGGCAAAGGCGCTTAGCGGAGACGGCATATGGCTTAGCGAGCCGCATGAAGGCAAAGTAAGCATGAAATCCGAGCTGCTGGGGCTCGTCGAGGTTGACGAAGCACTTGTGCATGCGATTAATTCGCTCGGCGAAATTGCGCTTGCAACGGTAAAAACGAATAGCGTAGTGAAGAAGGACGGGCAGCTCGCGGCTACTCGCGCTATACCGCTTGTCGTACCGGAGTCTAAGGTAGAGGAAGTGGAGCGGCTGGCGGCTGAGTATCGCTTGGCGCATAAGGGCGCTGCGCCGCTTCGGGTAAAGCCGTTTCGCAAGCTGCGAGTGGGTCTGCTTACGACGGGTGGAGAAGTATACGGCGGGAGGATCGAGGATAAATTCGGTCCCGCCGTCCGCAGCAAGCTGGAAGCCTTCGGCTCAGAGGTCATCGAGCAGCGGTTTGCCCCCGACGACAAGCAGGTGATCGTTAATGAAATTAACTATTTGCTAGGACAAGATTATGATATGATATTGGTAACAGGCGGAATGTCTGTCGATCCTGACGACCGCACACCAGGCGCAATTAAGGCGTCGGGTGCACACATTGTTAGTTATGGAACGCCGATGCTGCCTGGCTCCATGCTGTTAATGGGTTATTTGAACGAAGTGCCAATTCTTGGCTTACCGGGATGCGTCATGCATGACCCGTTTACTTCATTCGATGTCCTGCTGGCACGCATACTTGCTGGGCATCAAATTGTGAAGGAAGATATTACAAAGCTCGGTTATGGCGGTTTGTACGGGTGCTGAGTTTGGACAGACATCGAAGAGTGAGAAGGAGGTAGACAATTATGCCATCTATTGGTGCAACGGGAATTATTTTGCTGGTGCTAGTGGCCCTGCTGTTGTTTGGTCCTAACAAGCTTCCTGAATTGGGTAGAGCTTTCGGTCGGACGCTTAAGGAATTTAAAGCGGGTGCAAGAGATGTATTGGATGACGAGCCTAAGGAAAAAGAGGAGAAACGGATCGACGTTTCCAAATCAGAAAATACTGAGTCGAATAACAAGCGGCTGCCGGATTAATCGGGCCCGCTTTTTTTCTGGAAGGAGATTGTGACAGATGGGAATCAGGCAAGACAAAGCTACCGAACAACCCTTTAATCGCGAACGGCTGCGTGAGGAAGGCCTGATGCCGCTGCTGGAGCATATCGGAGAGCTTCGCAAACGGATTTTTTATATGCTGCTTGTTATTTTGGCCGGTCTTATTGCCGGATTGTTTGTGGCCAAGCCTGCATACGATTTCATTATGAGCCTTGAGCCAGCGCGCTCTCTGCCGATGCATACGTTTTCCTTGTGGGATGGCGTCGGCGTCTATATGAAATTTGCGCTCGTCATTGCGCTTATTATTACAATCCCGTTTACGGCGTATCAGCTATGGGCATTCGTTAAGCCGGCTTTGCATGTGAAGGAGCAGCGGGCAACGCTTAAATATATTCCATTCGCTTTATTGATGTTTTTGGTGGGATTGTCGTTTTCTTATTTTGTCGTTTTTCCACTCGCGTTCCATTTCACCAGAAATGTATCGGACAGTTTGAATCTGGTGGAGACGTTCGGAATTATTCAATATTTCACCTTTATGTTTAATATTTTGATTCCGATTTCGCTGTTATTTGAGCTGCCGCTGGTCATCATGTTTTTGACCGCAATCCGGATTTTGAATCCGATTCGTTTGCGCAAAATGCGCCGTATCTCTTATTTTATTATGATTTTTATTGGGGTTGTAGTGACGCCGCCCGACTTTGTATCGGATGCGCTCGTTGCCATCCCATTAATCGGCTTATATGAAATGAGCGTCTTCCTGTCCGCTGCAATATACCGCAAGCAGCTTGCGGCAGACAAACTGCGGGAAGAGGAAATGAACGAAGAAGCGTCATAGCTTCATGCGCGACCGGCGTGATAAAAATCCCTGTATCCGTTGCTTTTATGGCAGCGGGCACAGGGATTTTTATCATTTATTTGGCTGAAGCTCAGCTTAATAAGCTAGCTAGCTGGATATCATAATTTTCAGGTTGACAATTTTTGAAGCAAAATATAATATTAAAACAGTTGTTTAAATCGATTGTTTAAAACATTTGTTTAAACCGGATAAATAGACACAGACAGGATGGGATTGGCGATGAAGAACACGATTCAAGCTTTTATGAAGCGTCCGACAACAATTGTTGGTATTATTACGGCGCTTATGTTTCAAATTGTATTTTCAGTTATATGGATGACAGGTTATAATGGAGTGACCGATCGTATTGATAAACTGCATATTGCAGTGGTCAATGAGGATCAACAGTTCGGCACGCAAATTGCAGGCTCCTTGGTCAGCAGCTTGCCTTTCCAAATGTCGCAGCCATCCAGTCTTGAGGATGCGAAGCAGCAGCTTAATGCACGCGAGCTGCAAATGATTATTTATTTCCCTGCTGATTTCACGCAAAAGGCGATGGCAGCAGATGGCAAAGCGGATATTGGCTATATTATTAATGAATCCAATCCTGCATTAATTAAATCTATTATGAGCGGCGTTGCCGCAGAAGTAACGAAAGAAGCCAATGTACAGGCGATAGAGCAAGGTATTGCCGGTACGCTTGGCAAGGCGGGTGTTCCGACAGAGCAGGCGGCGATTGCCGGCCAAAGCTTAGCGGAACGTATTACGGCGAACATTGAATCGACCAACCAAGTCAAAGGCATGAACAATCAGATGGTTCCGATGATGATGGTACTAGCTTCTTATGTCGGCGCGATGATTATGGGGATGAACCTGGAGCAATCGTCGATGATGGTTAGCGCTGGTGCAGGCCGCTGGAAGCGTTTTGCAGCTCGCAGCATCATTACGGCCGGATCGGCAGTTTTCGTTTCTCTGATTGGTTCTTCTTTGCTAGCTGCATTCAATGGACAAATGGAGCAGGGCTTCCTGAAGCTGTGGCTGTTCCAGCTCATGTTCGTGCTTGCTTTTATGTTTGTTTCTCAAATGTTCCTGTACGTGTTCGGCATGGCTGGCATGCTGTTTAATATTATTGCTCTGTCTGCGCAGCTCGTTTCTTCCGGCGCAATTGTGCCGCGTGAGCTGCTCCCAGATTTCTATGTAAAGCTTGGAGAAGCGCTTCCTGCAACTTATGCAGTTGAGGGGCTAATGAATGTGCTGTTCGGTGGCACGGGCATCGGAAGCGAGGTCGCAGCACTGGCTATTATTGCGATCGTCGGATTTGTGATCAGCATGGCAGCGGTTGGCTTGAAGAAGCAAGCTGCGATGAAGCCAGGACAGATGGCAATGAAGTCTAATTAATTCGTTTCCGCGCTTTCTGGTCAGCCCCGAGTGCTTGCGTCAAATAAAGTGGTTGCCGTTAGGAGGCTGAGATGAAAGCTGCGGATATCGATGTGAAAATGAGAATTTTGCTGGCAGCGAAAAAGCTGTTTGCCGCTCAAGGCTTTGACAGGACATCCGTCCGGCAAATTTGTGAGGAAGCGGGCGCGAATGTGGCGCTGATCTCTTATTATTTTGGCGGAAAAGATAATTTGTTTTTCGCCCTATTTGAAGCTTTTTTTCCTAGCAGGGGCATCGCTTCTATCGCTCAGGATATGGAACCGCTTGAAGGCATGAAGCTCGTTATTCGGGAGCTGCTCACCTTTCGTTATCAGGATGCTGAGCTATCTTACATTATTCAATGCGAGTTTGCGCTGCTCACTCCGCGTATTGAAATGATTCAGGAGCGTGTCCTTCCGCTATGGCAGCTGATTCATAAATGGCTGCTGGAGGGGCGGGAGCAGGGAATATTTGAATTCAATTCGATTCATATGGCTTTTACGGCGGTTAGCTCAACCCTGCTTTTTCCGAAAGGAAATATCCACATGCTGGTGCTTATGGGCGAGGATACGACTACGCTGGAGGAGCGGATTGCAGACACGACAACCTTTATTCTAAAAGCATTAAAACCGTCGGAATAAGCCGAATAACATGATCCATAAATACGAGAAAACCAACTTCAACTCCGTTTGAACAAACGGGGAGTGAAGTTGGTTTTCTTTTTTACCTAAGATGAGCCAATTCAAGCTTTGTGCCTAAGTATGAATGCTTACATTTTTCTTCATCATCAGGGAAGCGGCTTCCGCATCACGGGCTTCCAGCGCGTCAATGATCGCCTGATGCTCTTTAACTCCTACCTGTGCAATCGAAGCAGGCCGTTTGATAAATAAATACTTATAGCGGCGGATGTGCATTTGCAGCGAGGAGGTAAAGGATTGAATATAGGCATTATCCGCCAGCTCCAAAATGACATTATGGAATTCCTCATCATATTCCAGCGCTTCATAAGGCTTGTTTTCCTGAATGCATTTCGCAAACTGTGCATTCAGCTCGCTAAGGCGCGTTATGTGCTCCGGCTGAATATGCGGCACTGCTAGCTCGGCCGCGAGCGCATGCAGCGCAACAAGCGGCGCATAAAGCTTAGGCATGTCCTCTTCCTCAATCATCGTCACTCTTGTTTCCTTGCTGGGCAGCATTTGTACAAGCCCTTGTACTTCAAGCAATTGCAGCGCTTCGCGAATCGGCGTCCGGCTGACGCCAAGTGCATCTGCAAGCTCGCCATCGATCAGCTTCTCTCCGGGCTGAAGCGTGCCTTCTATAATCCATTTCTGGAGCTGGGCTAAAGCCCGGTCCTTCGCAGATATTCGCAGCGGCGAGGAATAATTAGTCGGTATCGGCATTGCATCACCTTCTTCAAAAAATTCGAGCCGCAGCTCCTAAACGGCGTTATTGGCTACTTCCTATCATATATCGAAGCAGCAAGAGGGCGCAAATGGATTAAAGTAAGCTTGGTTTAGACAAAAAGCAGTCGCGAAAATAAATCTTGCTATATCATACACAATCAGAATATAATATGCAATATATCGCATATCAAACGTCGATTTTTACTTCGAAAAAGGAGAACCTAATGTCAACCAATCAAGCTGCTATTCGGCCGGCCAATGTGGCGGCCACCACTTTTTTCCCGATTTTGTTTGCTGCAAGCTCGGTGCATTTGCTCAATGATACGATTCAATCGATTGTGCCTGCGCTGTATCCGGTACTTAAAGATTCTTTTTCGTTAACCTTCTCGCAAATTGGTTTTATTTCTTTAATTATTAATTTGACGGCAGCGATTTTACAGCCGCTCATTGGTATTTTTACCGATAAACGGCCGATTCCAAGGCTGCTGCCGATTGGCATTCTTTTCACCCTGGCTGGTGTGCTGGTGCTGTCCTTCTCGGCGTATTATTGGATGATACTCGCTGCGGTTATGCTAATTGGGATCGGCTCAGCGATATTCCATCCAGAGTCGGCGCGGGTAGCTTATGTGGCAGGCGGGGCGCGCAAAGGACTGGCGCAATCGATTTTTCAATTTGGCGGAAATATTGGACAAGCGCTTGCTCCGATTATGACAGCGATGCTGTTCGTGCATACGGGGCAAAAGGGTGTCGTCTGGTTTTCCCTGCTGCTTGTTGTCGGGTTCATGCTGCAAAGCTATGTCGCCCGCTGGTACACGAAGCACTTAAAGGCGGAGAAGGAGCGCAAGGGGACGGTGCAAAATCATCCGTTCGCAAGAAGCGGCCTCTCTAAGGCAAGAGTTGCAGTTGCGGTTACGATTATTATGATTTTGGTATTTTCTAAATACGTTTATATTTCAGCGATAACGAGCTATTATTCTTTTTATGCCATAGAAAAATTCGGGGTATCGACGAGCCAGGCACAATTGATCTTATTCGTGTTTCTGGTTGCAAACGTTATTGGGCTGCTGTTCGGCGGCATGCTGGCGGATAAATTCAGCCGCCGTGCGCTCATTTGGTTTTCGATTTTGGGCACGGCACCCTTTTCACTTGCCCTGCCGTATGCGAATTTGACGCTTTCGGTTATTTTGATCTTTTTTGCGGGGCTGATTTTGGCTTCGGCGTTCTCGATCATTATGGTGTATACGAACGAGCTGCTGCCAGGCAAGGTCGGGCTCGTATCCGGCATTTTCTTCGGCCTTGCCTTCGGGCTTGGCGGTGCGGGATCGGCGATTCTCGGCAATCTTGCTGATGCGACAAGCATTGTGTTCGTAATCCAGTGCTGCTCGTATTTGCCGCTGCTGGGGCTGTTCACCGTATTTCTCCCGTCTGACAAAAAGAATAAGCCGCTGCAAGCAGCATAAGCGGAACAAGGAAAGAGCGATGATTGGCGCCATAGGGTGCTGGTCATCGCTTTTTTTAATTATAAGAATTTATAAGGTGTGCCCTTATAATCGGCTTATAGTTCAGCGCGAAACGGTAGCTTTGCCGTCAGAAGATGGCGATAGCCGTTTACGCTTGCTTGCCAGAGGTTTAAGCTTGTCTGCGATAAAGTCAAAATAATGATATAGGTTGGCAAAATACCGTCACAGCGCGAGCGCCATTTTTTCTATGATAAAGGTATCCATTATAGATCGAGGTGAAGGCTCATGAATCCGCTACAACAAACAACGACCAAGCAGAAGCATTCAGGCAAACAGCAAATGGCGGCGAGGCGGTCAAGCGGCGCGATCCAACGAAAAGAAACGCTCGCAGGTTTTCTGTTCGTAGGCCCGATGCTCATAGGAGTGACGGTGCTGACGCTGCTGCCGATACTCGCTACCTTCGGGCTGTCGCTGGCGGACTGGAATTTTATCGCTGGCTTTGATGGCCTGAAATGGGTCGGCTTCGATAATTTCGAGCGGCTGGCGAAAGATGCGGCATTCCTAAAATCGCTGAAAAATAATGCTTATTTTCTACTGACCGTGCCTGCTTATTTGGCGGTTTCAATGTTTCTCGCGATTATGATCGACAAGCATGTGTATTTAAAAGGCTATTTCAAGGTTGCGTATTTCATGCCGTACATTTCCAGCATTGTAGCGGTAGCTATCGTCTGGCAGGTGCTTTTCCACCCGTCGGCGGGACCGGTTAATCAACTGCTCATGGCGCTTGGTATTGAAAATCCGCCGAAATGGATTGCTGATCCCAAATATGCGCTTCCATCGCTCATGATGATTACCGTCTGGACGGCTATCGGTTTTAATATGATCGTGTACATTGCAGGACTGCAATCGATTCCGCGGGATTTGTATGAGGCAGCCGATATTGATGGAGCAAACGCTTGGGTAAAATTCAAAAGCATTACGTTCCCGCAGCTGTCGTCAACTTCCTTCTTCCTGCTTGTAACAGGCATTATTTCGACGTTCAAGGTGTTTGATTTAATAGCGATTTTGACCAAAGGCGGGCCGCTTTCCTCGACCAGCATGATCGTCTGGTATTTGTATGATACGGCATTCGTCAATTTGAAAATCGGCTATGCCTCCTCGATGGCAGTCGTCCTGTTCGCTTGTGTGCTGCTCATTACCCTTCTGCAATGGGTCGGCCAGAAAAAGTGGGTGAATTATTAATAGCATTTCTATAAGGGAGGCAAGAAGAGAATGAACCAAAAAACGATAAATACGGTTCGCAAATCGATTTTCACGGTGCTTATGATGGGCATGAGCATTTTGTTCCTGCTGCCCTTCGTCTGGATGCTGTCCACTTCCTTCAAAATTGAGGCGGATGTATTCACTTATCCGATTCAGTGGATACCGAAAACGTGGCATGTCATTGAAAATTACAAGGAAGTGTGGAATGGGCAATTTCCATTCTATAAATACTATTTGAATTCCATTAAAATTACAGTAGTCACGACGATATTATCGTGCATCGTATCCGCGCTTGCCGCTTATGGCTTTTCCAAAATCCAGTTTGCAGCAGGAAAATATTTGTTTCTTATCGTACTCGCCACTTATATGATTCCGCAGCAGGCGATTTTGGTGCCGCAGTTTATTTTGTATCGCTCGATTGGTTTTTTCGACAGCCATGCGGGACTTATTTTGCTCGGCAGCTTCAGCGTGCTTGGCACCTTCATGCTGCGCCAGTTTTTTATGGGCGTTCATAATGAATATATTGAATCGGCGAAAATCGATGGGGCGGGACATGCCCGGATATTTATGCAAATTGCGTTTCCGCTTGTGCGTCCAGCCGTTGCGACGTATGCGATTTTGCGCTTCATTTGGACATGGAACGACTACCAAAATCCGCTGATCTTCCTGCGGACGGACAGCTTGTACACGATTCAATTGGCGATGCAAAAGTTTACGACCATTAACGGCGAATTTTATTCGCTCATTATGGCGGCCGCCGTATCGTCGATCGTGCCGCTGCTGATTATTTTTGTCATTGGGCAAAAAAGCGTCATCGAAGGTATTGCACTGGGCGGTGTAAAGGGGTAGTTTAATCAGTTGCAAGATGTATAACGGCAGGCACTGCCCCAAGCGGGCTGCTAGGGGAAGTCAAAATAGTCGTAAATGTAGTCAATATTGTAGTATAGGAGCGGGCAGCCGCATTGCTACAATAACGATAGATAGAAAGCGCATACACACTTATTTCACACAGCTATCGTTATTTTCATGAGGAGGGTTTGCATGTTTAGAAAAATGAAATGGTTATCGCTTATGCTGATGTCGATCATGATGGTGGCGGCGGGCTGCTCATCAGGCGGAAACGCAGAGAGCGGCGGGGCAGCGGCTTCGCCAGCAGCGAGCAGCAGCACGGAAAGTCCGGCGCAGGGGGCGGCTGATGAAGAGGTTACGATCAAGCTGCATACGTTCGGCAACGAAGCGAGCTATAATTGGAAGCAGACGATTGCGGCATTTGAGGAGAAAAATCCAAACATCAAGGTTGATGTCGTCGTATTGAGCGAGAAGGGCGATACGCAGGAAGCGATTCAGAAGCTGGATCTTGCCGCTTCCTCCAATGAGCAGATGGACGTCATTATGTTCAGTGACCCGGCCGGCTATGCGCAGCGCGTTGGTCTTGGCATGGTTGCTCCGATTGACGATTTTATTGCTAAAGAGGGCTTTAAGGTTAATGAGGAGTACAAGGTTGATACGATGCTGGACGGCAAATATTATGCGCTGCCAGGCAAGTTCAACCCTTGGTATGTTCTGCTGAACAAAACGCAGCTGGCCGCTGCTGGACTAGATGTGCCAACCGAATGGACATGGGATGACTTTATGAGCTATGCGAAGACGCTTACGACAGGCGATGGCGCATCGAAGCATTACGGCACGTATTTCCATGGTCCGCAAAATGGCGGCTGGATGGAATTTCTGAAGCTGGCGCTGGCGAACCAGCCGGATAATACCGAGTTTTTGAAGGCGGATGGCACGTCCAATTTGGACAATCCGCTCATGCGCAAAACGCTGGAGCTGCGCGTGCAAATGGAGAAGCAGGACAAATCGGCATCTCCTTACACCGATATGATTTCGCAGAAGCTGCATTACCGCAATCAGTTTTTCAATCAAGCAGTCAGCATGATCATGATTGGAAGCTGGATGAACACGGAGCTGGGCGGAACTGAGCAATTCCCGCTTAACTTTGAAGTAGCAGTCGCTCCTATTCCAAAAAATGCAGCCGCAGACGAAGGCGGCTACACGATGGTAACGACGGATTATGTGTCGGTTGCGGCTTCCTCCAAGCATAAGGATGCAGCGTACCAGTTTGTTCGCTGGTATACGACCGAAGGGCAGATCGCTCAAGGTAAAAATGTTCCGTCCTGGAATGGCATTGACGATTCCCAGCTGGAATCGATTATTGATACGATTTTGAGCGGCACGGCAAATCCGGAGAAGGTTGACAAGCAGTCGCTGCTGTCGGTGCTGAAAAACGCCAAATCGTCCAAAATCATTCCGCCCGTTACGTATCAAGCGGAAATTTATAAAGTGATCAATGAGGAGTACGAGAAGCTGATCTTTGATCAGCAGGACGTTGATCAAACGATTGCCGCCATGCAGGAGCGTGTGCAGCAGGTGATCGATTCGAACAAAAAGTAGTAGTGGGAGCGTGTGGTGGAAGAAAGTCTGCTGCGCAAAAGATGGGCTTCCGATCGCCGTTATCGTCAAATTTCCTTTGCTTATAGCAAGGGGAATGGTAGAAATTTGACGATAAAAGCGAGCGCTAACGCTTCTCCAGTCCAATCTTATTGCTACGCAGACCTTTTCACCACACGGGTAAAAGGTATAGGGAGAAGTGCAGAGCTGTTGCTGCACTTCTTTTTGCCTGAAACCGCAGAAAATCAATGATTTTGCTGTATAGGTTGAGCTAAAGATTCCAGCCACCCTACTCCTTCTTTGACCAAGTTGCTGCAACTGGGACGGATCTTTTCTGCTGGATGACATTCACTTGGTTCGTACAGCTTTAGCTATTACAGCTGTGGCCCCAACGGCTTTGTAACGTGGCGATCTTGGTATAATTGCGGTCTTTGCGTTGCTCGCGGACTGTAAAGCCCTTATTGACCCATTTTCGTCCTTTTTCACATCGCTGCGGACTGTGAGGCCGTTATATCCCTCAAACTAGGCTCATTGCATGTTAGGCAGCACATATAGCGGCTTCTGAGTCCGCGAGCACGGCCAAAGCTTGCTATTCTCACAAATAACGGCCACACTGTCCGACACAAAGCCAGTTCCAGATTAAGCAGCTTAATCTCAGGGCCAATGCTGATCGACTGATGCTTCCCGATCTTATATGTTCTAGTCCAATCAATACAGAAAAAATCTTAAGGGAAAACGGCGCGGAGATGGTGAGTTTCAGTTACACTTGAAAGAACGACGAAAAAAAGGGGTGGGGGTTATGTCTAGTCAATGGCTGTCGCTGCTGCGGCTGAGGTCGTTTCGCTATCGGCTGATGGTAGCGGCTGTCGTCTGCCTGCTCCTCCCCGCTTTAATTACGCTTGCCGTCTACAATATGCTGACGAAGGATGCGATGAAGCAGGAGGCGGTCACGCAATCGCAGCAAAAGCTGGAGCTGGTGGATGGCTACGTGTCGAATCTGTTTAATTATATGTTTTATATCGCCAATAACGTGCAGTTGGACTCGGAAATGAACCGGATTATGAAAGCGATTGCTTCAGGCAAAACCTATGAAGGCGCGAGCGCGGAATATGACCGCTATCTCGATCGCATGAAGATTATGAATAAAATTGAAAATATGACCGTCGTCGGCGACAAGGCGTATGTGACGATTTTGCTGAAGGACGGGACGAATTTTGCCAATTATTCGTTTGATGAATACGACCCCGGCTTGTTTCGCGAGGAGCCTTGGTTCGCGCAGTTAAATGGGCTGTCCGGGCTGCAATCGTTTTGGCCGGGTGCTACGCCGACGGTGTTTGACAGTGATAAAAGCCGCAGTCCCTACCAGCTGTCCATTGCCCGGGCATTGCGCGGCGACAGCGTAAATCCCTACGGCTACGTCATCGTGACGATACTGGAAACCAAGGTGAGCGATATTTTCCGGAAAATCGAGCTGGAGCAGGAGACGATGCTGCTTGGCAGCGAGGACCACATTTTATCGCATCCCGACGCCACGCGTGTGGGCGAGATTTTTCCTTATGCAACGCTTGCAAGCGAGAAGTCGGACCCGCATATTTTGCAAATTGAAAACGAGGATTATTTAATGGCTTGGCATACGAATTCGCTTACGGGCTGGAAGCTGGTGTCGCTTACGCCGTATGATCGCGCCGTATTTAAGCTGAATGTCATTTTTAAACGCGTCTTTACGTTCCAGCTCGTATCTTTCTGCTTATTTATGGTGCTGCTGCTTTATTTGCTGGGCAAATTCACACGGCCGCTCGTTCGTCTAGGGCGGGTAGCGGAGACGGTGCAGCGCGGCAATTTGGAGGTGCGCTCGGGCATTCGCGGGGAGGATGAGATCGGCTATTTGGGCCAGTCCTTCGATCTAATGCTCGATAAGGTGAAGGAGACGATTGGCGAAATTACGAAGACGCAGGTGCGAAAGCGCAAGGCGGAGCTTGCGATGCTCCAGGCGCAGATCAACCCGCATTTTCTGTTTAATGTGCTGAATTCGATTCGAATGAAGGTGCTGCGCAAAGGAGATTCGGAAAGCGCAGAAATGATCAGCTCGCTATCGAAGCTGCTGCGGATGACCATTAGCCAGGATAAAGGCGTCATTCCGCTTCATGAGGAAGTCGATCTTGCCATTGATTATGTGAGGCTGATGAATATGCGGCAAAAGGAGAAGGTGGAGCTGACGCTCGACCTGTCGCCTCTGAGCCTAACGGCACTCGTCCCGCGCTTCTGCCTGCAGCCAATTATTGAAAATGCGCTCATTCACGGCTTCAGCCAGCAGGCCGGCTTAATGACGATTAGTGCGAGCGAAGCGGAAGGCGGCTATCAAATAACGGTAAGCGACAGCGGCCAAGGCATTGAGAAGGGAAAGCTTGAACGGCTGCGGTATAAGCTGGGCGCAGAAGCTTTAGACAAGCTGGAGCAGGGAGCCGCAGGCGAGGAAGAGAGTGAAACAGGCGCCTTAGCGGGCAAGTTTTCAGGCATTGGACTTGTTAATGTGTATGAGCGGATGGGCATAACCTACGGCGAGCGCTTCCAGATGACGATAGACAGCGATATCGGGCAAGGCACAGTCATTACGCTGTACATTCCGAAGCAGGTGGTGGATTCTGATGGTTAAGGTGATGCTGGTTGATGATGATTATCCTGTGCTGGATCTGCTGGCTTTTGCCATTGAGTGGGAGGAGCTTGGCTTTCGGCTGTTAGGCATGCATGAGAACGGCGAGGTCGCGTTGGCAGCGGCGCTGGAGGAAATGCCGGATATTCTGATTACAGATATCGGGATGCCGCGCATGGACGGGCTGGAGCTCATACGCCGGCTGAAGGAGCGCAAACCAGAGCTTCGCGTAGCGGTGCTCTCCTGCCACGATGAGTTTCGTTATGCCCAGCAGGCGCTCAAGCTGCAAGTGCAGGATTATTTGCTGAAGGATACGCTTGATCCTTCAGATATACGCAAGCTGTTGCTGCAATTTCAGGCGGAGCTGAATGTGACGAAAGATTTGCATATGGAGCAGCTCCGCAAGGAGCATATGGTCGATCGCAATAAGGCGCTGCTGAAGGAGCAGTTTATTAAGGCGACGCTTCATCAGCCGATGCTGGATCCCGAAAAATGGCAGCAGGAGCTGGGAGCATTCGGCCTGCCGTTCGGAGCTTGCGAGCGGGTCATTCCCGTACTGGGCATCATCGACGATTACCCGCGGGCGCTGCAGCGTTTTCGCTCGGAGGAGGTGCTGCGTTTTGTAGTGGACAATGTTACCCGCGAGGTGATGGCGAGCAGGGAGACGGGCTGCCCCGCTGCCCATTTTGTGTACAGTCCACAGGAATCCTTCTTCATGCAGGTATGCCCGCACGGATTGAAAATAAACGGCTTCGACGAGGTGAAGCTGCTGCTCGCGGAAGTGCAGCGTATGCTCAAAAGCTCGTTGAAGCTGACGATGTCTTTTCTGATCGGCGATAGCGCGAGCGATCCTTTAAGCTTGCGGGAATCGCTGGCGGAGCTGCTTTCCGGGGCGGAGGCGCGCTTCTACCGCGCGCCTGGCTCTATTGTGAAGGCAGGCGCCGTGCAGGCGGCGCAGCCTGCAAAGCCAGGCAGCGACAATCCGCTGCTGGAAAGGTTTGGCGAGGCGGCCGAGCTGCTGCGGGAGGCGCTGCTGGGCCATAAGCGCGAGGCGGCAGAGGAGCTGGTGCGCCAGTGGCTGTCGCTCGCGGAGCAGCGAAGGCTGCCGCCCGAGCAGGTGAAGGATTGGGTGTTTAAGCTGCTGCTGGACGTAAAGCTCAAGCTTCAATTGATGCAGCATACCCGCTCAGCAAGCTCGATTGACGTCAGCCACCATGAGGTGTGGGAGTTGGGCAGCCTCTCCGAGCTGCAAGCGTGGCTGATTGCCCACTGCCTGTCAGCGATAACCGCCTCCGAAAATGGCGTCAGCGGCAGTAAGCGGGCAGAGGTCATCGACGCGTGCGAATACGTTTCGCAGCATTTGGACAAAAAGATCAGTCTCGACGAGGTCGCCGACCAGCTGTTTATGAACCCCAGCTATTTCAGCCGCCTGTTCAAGAAGGAAATGGGCGAGACCTTTATCGAATATGTAATACGGATGAAAATGCATCGGGCCAAAGAGCTGCTTGATCAAACGGGCTCGCCCGTCGGCAAAATATGCGAGACGCTCGGCTACGATAACCAGAGCTATTTTATAAAGCTGTTTAAGTCATGTACAGGTGTGACGCCTGTGGAATATCGAAGAGGCCAAAAGCGATTGTAAGAAGGGGAAAGCGATTGTAAGAGATGTTAAGGCAGCTGTAAGCCTGTTATTTTAAGGTGAGATGGATAGTTGCTGAAGGTGTCTGGATCGGATTGGGCACGGCTTGGAAGCGGATAGAGTGGAGAGCGAGAACAGATAGTGAAAGCAGATGGAGAATAGATAGTGAGCCAATCGAGAGCTGATCGAGAACTGATAGTGAGTCAATCGAGAACAGATCGAGAACAGATCGAGAACAGATAGTGAGTCAATCGAGAGCTGATCGAGAACAGATAGTGAGTCAATCGAGAACAGATCAAGAACAGATAGTGAGTCAATCGAGAACAGATCAAGAACAGATAGTGAGCAAATAGAGAGCAGATCGAGAACTTATCGAGAACAGAACGAGAGCGGGTTGTAACGGATAGGGAACGGGGAACAAACGTAAGGCTGTAGAAGTATGGGGAGAGGAGCGGGATATATGGAGCAGAAGAAGCAGCAACAGCAACAGCAACAGCAACAGCAACAGCAACAGCAACAGCAACAGCAACAACTGCCGCTGGAAAGGCGCTTTGCAGTGCGTTTCTCCGGGCAGCTTTATTTGCCGACAGAGCGCCAGAGAGGACTCGCGCTGTTGGTGAAGGGAGAGCCGCTGTCTGCGGGACAGCTAGGCGAGGCATGGTATGACACGCTGCGCGAAGCTGAGGTGCAGCGTCCGTTAGTCGAGGAGATTCGCGCCGAGGCACAGCGCCAATTGGCGAGCGTTGAGCCGGAGCTGAGCGAGACCTTGTTTCGGATGTACGGGGAGACGGGGGAACGGCTGCCGTACGAGCGGGTTTATTTTCAAAAAAGGCGGCGGCTTAATTCATTCGCACTTATGTCGCTGATTGAAGCGGAAGAGCCGCAATATTTGGAAGCTCTTCAGGCTGCGCTTTGGTCGATCTGCGAGGAGCGGGCTTGGTGCCTTCCAGCGCATCTCGGCGGGGCGGAGCAGCAAACGCCCATTGATTTATTCGCTGCGGAGACGGGCTTCGCGCTCAGTGAAATAAGCGTGCTGCTCGGCCCCCGGCTGCCAGAGGAACTGCACCTGCGTATTCACGAGGAAGTGGAAAAGCGGCTGTTTCTGCCATTTTTGACCGAGGGGCCTTACTTCTGGGAAAGAGCGGAGCATAATTGGGCGGCGGTATGTGCCGGGTCGATTGGCGCAGCAGCGCTGCATTTGATGGACGATCGCGAACGGCTGGAAGCGGTGCTTTCGCGCGTATTAGCTGCGATGGATTGCTTTTTGGACGGCTATGGCGAAGACGGAGCTTGTGCGGAAGGGTATTCGTATTGGCAATATGGTTTTGGCTTTTATGTTTATTTTGCACAGCTGCTTAAGGCAGCAACGGATGGGGCTATTGATTTATTCCGCAGCGCAAAAGTACAAGAAATCGCGATGTTTCAGCAGAAATGCTTTACAGGTGGCCGCAGCATTGTGAATTTTTCCGATGCTCCTTCTGAAAGCGGTATCTTTATGGGGCTAAGCTCTTATTTGCATCAGGAGTTTCCAGCTGTGGCTCTGCCGCATGCCAGCCTGCGCGACAGTTACACAGGGGACCACTGCGCAAGGTGGGCGCCTGCGGTTCGGAATTTGCTTTGGTGGGCAGAGTCGGAAACGCCAACGCCCACGACAGCGCCAATGACAACGACAGCGAGAACAACAACGAGAACAACAACGACAAGTGAAAGTGCCGAGAGGCTAAGCGGTTTGGAAAACGCTGCAGCTTTATGGCCGACAGAATCGTTTTATTTGGAAAATGTACAGTGGCTGCTTTCCCGTTATGTTGCAGCGAATGGCGCTACTTATAGCTTTGCCGCCAAAGGCGGACATAACGCCGAGCCGCACAATCATAATGATGTCGGGCAGTTCGTACTTCATGCGGATGGAGAAGCCTATTTGGCGGATTTGGGCAGCGGGGAGTATACGGCGGACTATTTTGGCCCGCTGCGGTATACGATTTGGTGCAACGGCTCGCACGGACATTCCGTGCCGATTATTGGCGGCGCGCGCCAGCGCGAGGGCGCGGACGCGCGCGCCGTGGTTGTGCAGGCGGCGACCAGCGCGGAGCTTGATGTGCTGGAGCTTGCGCTGCAGGCCGCGTACGGCGAGGAAGCGGGCCTTGCAGTGCTGGGGCGGCGCTTCGAGTGGAACAAGAAGGGCGCGCTGCCTGTGCTGACGATCCGAAACCGGTATCGGTTTCGGGAGGAAGTAGAAGGCGGGCGCGAGATTATCGAGCGCTTCGTTGCATGGCAGATGCCGGAGGCCGGGGAGGCTGGCGGTGTCGTGGCCTTGCAGGGACGCAAGAGGCTGACGATTGCGTTCGATGCGCAGCAGTGGAAGCCAGTGGTGACGCAGCGGAGCGACATGGATCATTTTGGGCGTGAGCGGCAATGGTACACGCTGGATTTCCATCATTTGGAGGCGGGAACTGCGGCCGTGGATTCCGAGTTTGTTTTTCGCTTTGAGCCATAAGGTGGAATAGCTAAGTGAACTATAGAAGTTGAACGAAAGAAAGCGATGGGACAAGGGAGAAACGAAAGAGGAAGGTTGGTACTGTAGAGAGCCACAGCTTCCCGCAGGAAAGCCACTTCGTAAACACCGGCTTGGCGTCCGCCTAAAGCTTTCCGAAGGAAAGCATCTTCGTAAGCATGGACTATTGTTTTCTTATTTCATCCTCAATGAGGAATAAAAGCAAGAAAGCAGAAAACAACAGCAGCCGGAGGTCCAATCTTTCTCGCAGCTGCGACCAACGCCATCATGCTAATCAATTGTTCAACTTATATAGATTAAAGCGCCAAAGAAAAGGAGAGCGAAGCAATGACCGTGCAGGAAAAGATGCAGGAGCAGCAAAATTGGGTGAATGAAGCTTGGGACAAGGTGAATCAGAAAATCGGACGGACGAGTGGCCGAATCGGCTCGCAATTTCCCCATGCAAGCGTGAACGGGGTTTATGTGCTGGAACCGGCGCATTGGTGGACGGCAGGTTTTTGGCCGGGGCTGCTATGGCTGCTCTATCAAGATGAGAATTCGCGCACGGAGCGCTACAAAGAGCTTGCCGAAGCCTGCGAGCTTAAGCTCGACGAAGTCATCATGGGCTATGACCGGCTCGACCATGATATCGGCTTCATGTGGACGCTGACTAGTGTGGCACGTTATAAGCTGCTTGGGGAGGACGATTCCCGGCGGCGGGCGCTGCTTGCGGCAAACCTGCTGTGCGGCCGCTTTAATATTCAAGGGCGCTATATTCGGGCATGGAACCCTTGGCGGGAAGGCGAGCGCAATGACGGGCTGGCTATTATCGACTGCATGATGAATTTGCCGCTGCTCTACTGGGCTTCGCGCACGACGGAGGACCCGCGCTACAAGCATTTGGCCATGGCGCATGCCGATACGGTGCTGGAGCATTTTATTCGGCCGGATGGCTCGGTTTATCATATCGTAGAGTTTGATCCGCAAAGTGGCGAAGCAGCTGCGAAGCATGGCGGGCAAGGATTTGCAGCCGAATCGGCATGGTCGCGCGGCGCGTCCTGGGCGATTTACGGCATGGCGCTCAGTTACGCCCATAGCGGAGAGCAGCGGTATTTGGATGCGGCTAAGCGCACGGCTCATTTTTTCCTGGCGAATTTGCCGGAGGATTCCGTACCGCATTGGGATTTCCGGTTGCCGGATGGCGTGGAGCCATACCGCGATTCATCAGCGGGCGCTTGCGCGGCCTGCGGTTTGCTCGCCATTGCGGATGTAGTGCCAGAGGTCGAGCGTGAGTTGTATCGCAGTGCGGGCGAGCGGATTTTGAAGTCGCTGTACGAGAACTATGGCGCATGGGCGGACGATGGACAGGAGGAAGGGCTGGTTCTGCATGGCACGAGCCATTACCCGGAACGCAAAAATCTCGACGTCCCGCTCATCTACGGCGATTATTTCTTTACGGAGGGCTTGTCCAAGCTGCGCGGCTACGATAGCTTCTGGTCGTAAGGCGAGCATCAAGTGTCATCTGATCGTTATTTAATTCGCATAGCTAGGGAACAGAAAGGGGCGAACGGCCGTTGATTGGGGAAAAAGGTACGGATTCAGGCGAGAGAGTGCGGTTAGCGGAGGAACGCAAGTATTGGGTGAGCGAGCTATGCCGGGTTGCTGAGCCTGTGCTGCGTCTGCTTGCGGCTCGTGAGCTAAAAAAAACGATGCCCGTGCAGTCTGCTGCGGGACAGGACCGCTCTGATGTGACCCATCTGGAGGCGCTGGGCCGCCTTTTATGTGGAATAGCGCCCTGGCTTGAGGGCAGCGGCGGGGCAGACGAAGAGGAAGAGCGGCTGCGCCAGCAATATGCGGAGCTGTCTCGCGGCGCAATTGCCGCCGGCTGCGACCCGGAATCGCCTGATTATATGAATTTCGCTGAAGGCTACCAGCCGATTGTCGATACGGCGTTTCTGGCGCAGGCGATTTTACGTGCGCCGACGGAGCTTTGGGACAAGCTGGATGCCAAGGCGCAGAAGCACGTTGTCCAAGCTTTCAAACTAACCCGCTCGCGCAAGCCCTTCGCCATGAATTGGCTGCTTTTCTCCGCGATTATTGAAGCGGCCTTGTACCGCATGGGAGAAAGCGACTGGGACCCGATGCGCATTGATTACGCCCTTAAGCAGCATGAGCAGTGGTATGTCGGAGATGGGGCCTATGGTGATGGGCCATCGTTCCACTTCGACTATTACAACAGCTTTGTAATCCAGCCTATGCTCGTTGACATTGTAGCAGCCGTTCAAGGCTGCTATGAAGATTGGGATGCAATGCACGCGAGCATCAAGGAGAGAGCGAAGCGCTGGGCGGAGGTGCAGGAGCGGCTCATTTCGCCGGAGGGCACATTTCCGCCGCTGGGACGCTCGCTTGCGTACCGCTGCGGCGCCATGCAAAGCTTGGCGCAAAGTGCGCTGCTCGGCGAGCTGCCAAGCAGCGTAACTCCGGCGCAGGCGCGATGCGCATTAACAGCGGTTATCCGCCGCAGCCTGTCTGTGCCCGGCACATTTACAGCGGACGGCTGGCTGACCATCGGCTTTTGCGGCAGCCAGCCAAACATTGGCGAGCATTATATTTCCACAGGCAGCCTATATTTATGCGCGGCTGTGTTTCTCCCGCTGGGCCTTGCCGCCGAGCATCCCTTTTGGAGCGGCGAGCCTGAGGATTGGACAGCGCGCAAAGCGTGGTCAGGGTCCTTTTTTACAATTGATCATGCACTAAAGGGATAGCAGTCATAATAGGTTGCGAGAAAGCTGCCAGCAGCAAGAGAAAATGAAGAAGCGCAGCCATTTTCGTACAGGGGCGCTTTCTTTTATTTTTGCAGCTATTTGTGGCCTGCGCACTTTATAAATGCGAAGCTTCAGCCGCGCCTCAAACTTTTACAGAAGACCGTTTACCTAGGCATAAGCTCGGCTACAATGGATGAGGGGCTTTGCTAGCGCAGCATGAGTTGAAGCGGAAGGGTTCATAAAGCGGTCTTTTTGCCAATGGTATGTAAATTTCCTGCAAAAATCATTCCCAAGCACTTGAAATTAATAACGAAAAAAAGTATGATAAACATGATTGTTAGCACTTCATGCTCATGAGTGCTAACAAAAATAAGCGACAAATTTTTAAAGGAGGCTATTTTCAATGATCAGACCTTTGGGTGAACGTGTATTAGTAGAAGCGATCGCGAAAGAAGAAACGACTGCAAGCGGTATCGTTTTGCCAGATTCGGCTAAGGAAAAACCGCAAGAAGGTAAAGTGGTGGCTGTTGGCAGCGGCGCGCTGAAAGACGGAGTTCGCGTAGCGCTTGAAGTTAAAGAAGGCGATCGCGTCCTTTTCTCCAAATATGCGGGAACAGAAGTTAAATACGACGGCAAAGAGTATTTGATTATGAAAGAAAGCGACATTCACGCGATCTTTGAATAGGCTGCTAACATACAGCTTGACTGGACTTAAACGAAACGGCGCAGGCCGTTAAGCATACTTATATGAATATATTTTCGGGAGGTAAATGATAATGGCAAAGGATATTAAATTTAGCGAAGACGCTCGCCGCGCAATGCTGCGTGGTGTAGATGCACTTGCAAATGCTGTAAAAGTTACACTCGGACCTAAAGGCCGCAACGTCGTGCTGGAGAAGAAATTCGGCAGCCCGTTGATCACGAACGATGGTGTATCCATCGCGAAAGAAATCGAGCTGGAAGATGCATTCGAGAACATGGGTGCACAGCTTGTTAAAGAAGTAGCAACAAAAACAAATGATGTTGCCGGTGACGGTACAACTACAGCTACTGTTTTGGCTCAAGCGATGATTCGCGAAGGTCTGAAAAACGTAACTGCTGGCGCTAACCCAATGGTTATCCGCAAAGGTATTGAAAAAGCGGTTAAAGCTGCAGTTGAAGAGCTGCAAAACATCGCTAAACCAATCGAAGGCAAACAATCCATCGCTCAAGTTGCGGCTATTTCTTCCGCTGACGATGAAGTGGGCCAACTGATTGCAGAAGCTATGGAAAAAGTGGGCAACGACGGCGTTATTACTGTTGAAGAGTCGAAAGGCTTTGTAACGGAGCTTGAAGTGGTTGAAGGTATGCAATTCGACCGTGGATACATCTCCCACTACATGGTTACTGACACAGACAAAATGGAAGCTGTTCTGGATAACCCGTATATCCTGATCACTGACAAAAAAATTACAAACATTCAGGAAATTCTTCCTGTGCTTGAGAAAGTCGTTCAATCCGGCAAACAGCTTCTGATCATTGCAGAAGATGTTGAAGGCGAAGCGAACGCTACTCTGGTTGTGAACAAACTGCGCGGCACATTCACTTGCGTAGCGGTTAAAGCACCAGGCTTCGGCGACCGTCGTAAAGCGATGCTGCAAGATATCGCTGCTCTGACTGGTGGTCAAGTGATCACTGAGGAACTGGGCCTTGAACTGAAATCGACTACGGTTGAGCAACTGGGCTCCGCTCGTCAAGTACGCGTAACAAAAGAAAACACAATCGTGGTTGACGGCAGCGGCGACGCTTCTGACATCGCGGCTCGTGTAAGCCAAATCCGTACGCAGCTGGAAGAAACAACTTCCGACTTCGACCGTGAGAAGCTGCAAGAGCGTCTGGCTAAATTGTCCGGCGGCGTAGCGGTTATCAAAGTCGGCGCTGCTACTGAAACAGAATTGAAAGAGCGCAAGCTTCGCATCGAAGATGCTCTGAACTCGACTCGCGCAGCGGTTGAGGAAGGTATCGTATCCGGTGGTGGTACTGCTCTAATTAACGTATATAAAGCAGTTGCTGCTGTTAATGCAGAAGGCGACGAGCAAACAGGCGTTAACATCGTTCTTCGTTCCCTTGAAGAGCCGCTTCGCACAATTGCTGCGAACGCTGGCCAAGAAGGTTCGGTTATCGTTGAGCGCTTGAAAAATGAAGAAATCGGCGTAGGCTACAACGCTGCTACTGGAACATGGGTTAACATGTTCGAAGCAGGTATCGTTGACCCTGCCAAAGTTACACGCTCCGCGCTGCAAAACGCAGCTTCCGTTGCAGCTATGTTCCTGACAACTGAAGCGGTTGTTGCTGACAAGCCAGAGCCTAAAGGCGCTGGCGGCGGCATGCCTGACATGGGCGGCATGGGCGGAATGGGCGGCATGATGTAGAAATCATTATCATCGAAGTCATTCGATGATGAGCGACCGCGCTTAAGCGGTAGATTTCATCGCCGATGGAGCTGAAAAACGCTCCATGCGGCAGGGCAGACAAGGCTTCCGAGCTTTTCAGCTTTATATCATCCCAGCATTTTGCTTCATAAATTGAGGCTGTAATGACCACGACTTGTGAAGCAGACACAGCTATAAATAATAAATCAAATAAAAACCACTTCTTAATGATTCTATTAGGGAGTGGTTTTTTGTGTTGTTTACGTTTGTGAATGCGGTTACAAGTTTAAAGTTTTCTTTGTACTTCACTGATGATTCTATCAATCATGGTAGGATAAGAGGGAAAAAAAGATAGGATTTTCGCACTTACTGTCGTAATTTTAGTTGTTATGTAAGGAAGATAGGTATAACTGAAGGCGGGGGACGATGCATTTGTGATGACGAAGCGGTCAGTGGGATAGCGTATTTGAGCCTGATAATAAGCGTGCCAACAGGGCAACGAAAGAGATTCAAAACTACTAATAGAGAGGATAAAAAGGGATGAAACAAGTAATTAAACAGGCATGGAAATTAAAATCGCCTCTACTTGCATGGATGATTGCCATCAGCATGGTAATGAGCTTGTTGCCAGTGCCTCAGGTGGCAGCATCAGAACCCAGTGGTTTTCAAAATATGAATCGAACGATTGAATTTCAAGATGTTAGTTCAACGGATTGGTTCTACGATGAGGTAGTTTATGTCCAGCAGAATGGATTATTTAACGGAACGGGTGAGGATACTTTCTCGCCTAATGGAACGATGACTCGCGCCATGTATGTGACAGCACTAGGAAGAATGGCAGGTGTGGATATAAGGGAGTATCCTGTCTCGTCTTTTGCCGATGTGCAGACGGGTGTTTGGTATGCACCGTATGTGGAGTGGGCAGTTAAGACAGGGATTACTGTTGGTACGGGCAACCAGAGCTTTTCTGCAGATGCCACAATAACTAGGGAACAGATGGCGACGATGACTTTACGTTATTTTGAACACTATCAAATTCCCTATCAAACTAGTAATTTCATAACCACAGCACCAGCAGATCTTGCGAGTGCATCACCTTGGGCAGCCAATGCTATTGTAAAACTATGGCAAGCAGGCTTGTTCGTTGGTGATAAAAATAGTAACTTCAAACCGCATGCCCAAGCAACTCGTGCGGAAGCAGCTGCTACCTTCATGCGTAGTGACGCGATTGTGAAGGAGTGGCAAGGCCAAAATCAACCGACGACAACACCAGCACCAACATCTACACCAACACCTGAACCTAGCAGTAACAGTGGTGCTGGTGGAGGCAACAGCGGCAATAACAACGGTGGCAACGGCACTAAATATACGCTGACGTTCGAGAGCAACGGCGGATCAGCTGTAACAACCCTGACGGTACCGCAAGGGGAAGCGTTAAGTAAGTTACCTGTCCCGACAAAAGACGGATTCATTTTCCAAGGATGGTTTAGGGATAGTGATTTGTCACTTATCTTCGCGGAAGGCAGCAGCGTTACTGCTGATACGAAGTTGTATGCGAAGTATATTGATCAAGTGAGTAATGCTGTACAGAGTATTCCTAGTTATTCGGTAATGGATGTTGCGCCTGGTTTTACCATTACTGTAAACGATGCATCCGGTAACTTGACGGCAGAGGAAGTAAAGGCAGGAATGACATTTGTCGATACAGCGGACCCTGATTTTACGGGAATTAGCGTCATTGGTATGACGGGTACTTTCAATGTAGTGTCTGCTGCTGTAGACGGTAGATTTGAAGAAGGCCACACTTATCAACTTACCTTGACGAACGACAGCCTGTCCTTTCAAGGTCAAGACGCAACGACGAGAATCTATGTTTTTAGCGTTGCCAAGGAAGAAGTTATGAACATTCCGCTCAATCCGGGCATGATCTATTTGCCCTTCGCGGAAGTCAGAGATATGATGCTGGACGGCGCGGATGTAAGTTCACCCGTGATTCCGGTGGTCACAACGACGGTGGGCGGCAGCGAGACTGGTCTCGCTGCGGCGAATGCAAGCAGCGGAACGTTCACGTATACCGGAAGCGCCGCGATTCAAGTTGGCGATGTCGTCGCCATCTATGAAGGGGTTCAACCTAATCTGCGCACGGTAGACACAACCGGCGCCGACGACGGTGATGTTGCCTATGTACAGATCACAGCGATTAACAGTAATACCTACACCTATGACCACGCAGATTCCAAGCAAGTGTTGTTCAAGCCGGATGTTCTGCCTGTGAGCGTAGAGGCGGATCTCGATGAAGAACGGGATAACAACTCTATCACGATAGCGCACAGCGCGATGAACTACAGCGACAGCGAGTATGCGCCACTAGGTTTGAGTGAACTCACCACCGTTGATGTGGGCGATTTTATCGCTTTCTATGAGGGTGAATTAATTGAAGAAAGCTCCAAGGTAATCGCTTATGGGCGCATTACGTCGATTACGTCCGCGATGGAGAACGATATCATTACGTATACCGATGCCACAGAGGAAGATATCAAGCATGTCTTCGACATCTATCAGCAGCAAGCGATTGACGGCGACCTGCTGCTGTCGAAGGAGGATATCGCGAAGCTCGAGGATCAAATTGAGCAGCAAGCGATAGCCAGTGGATTCGTCGATCAAGCCGCGGACTATCTATCTACTCTGGCTATGGAGACGAATGCATTCAAGTCACAGAAGGAAGTGAGTATGCTATCGGCTTCAAATGACGTAGGCGAAGTTAGTGTGGAGAATCTGACCGTCAAAGCTTCACTTGGCACGACAGTGAAAAATATTGCCGGACAAAACTCCGGAGTAAGCGCTACGCTTCAAGTAGGAGCCGATATTGTCATTCGTATCCATGAAGAAAGCGACCTCGTCATCCATATGACCGGTACATTCCTTGAGGAGATTAGCTTGAATCTCGGCGTCAATGGGGAGACGGACTGGGGAGAGGCATGCTTGTGGCGTATCTGCATTCCTTACCCTGAGGATTACCGTGTCACCGTTAATCTGGATGCCTATACGTATACCGGGATCAACATGACGGCGAAGATCGCTACCGTCGAACACGATAAACTGGAAGATGCGCTGGATGACTGGGATAAAGCGAATACTGGTGGCGTGCTAGGCGACGTGCGAGACATCACGACAGAGATTCAAGCGTTAATGGAGGGTGTGCAAGATACCGGAGTAGACGCGTCGACGTTGCAGGAACAGTATAAAGAGATGATGGAGAACGAGACGGACTGGGTTCCATTAATTAAGGAGGAACTGTTCGAGGTGAGCAAGAACGTAGCTTATGGTATCATTGAAGTCAACTTTAAAGCAGAGTTCGTTGTCACCGGCAATGTTAACCTGACGTTAGGGCTTGATTTCAACTATACGACTGCCAAGCGCTACTCGGCTACCCTGTTCGTGCTTGGTCTCAGAGGCACGAGCAGTACCGTACCCTTGAAGGGTGACGGCAATTACCAGTTTACCTTCTATGTCATGGGGACGCTCGGATTGAAAGCGGGTATTAATCTGGAGCTTAAAGCGGGGGTTGGAAGTGTCGATCTGAATAGCATTGGGCTAACCGTAGAACCCGGGGCTTATGTGAATTTGTGGGGATTCTTCTATTCTCAGTTGAAGCAGCTGAACGGGGTGAAGTCCGCCCGATCTTTAGGCGCTATGTATGTAGAAATTGGCATCTATCTGGAGAGCGCAATTGGCGTCCAATTGGGTGATGGAATGCTCTCGGCTAGCGTGCCGGTGTACGAGAATAAATGGCCGCTGTACACGGGAGGGGCAGAGAAAAATGTTTTCGACTTCGCCTATCCGCAGGATGATAAGCTCGGAATTACATTAGCAGGAAAGGCGTCATCTCTCAATTTACCAACGAAGCTAGTAACGATGAGCTTATTCGATTTGAAAACAGGGGATATAAGTGAAGAGATGTATCTCGAACACGGTAAGTTTTCGATTGATCCTGCGAAATTCGATGTCCAGTTAGATAATCCGAACTTCTCCTATAACAAAGAACGCCGGGTGATAAGGGTAGTCGATACGAGTGTTCCAGTAAGCACGGGCAACTTAGTCATTACATGGAAGGACTCACCACTTACGTTCAATGCTGCACCGCTCAAGCGCACGATTCCGTTGACTTGGTTTGCCAGAGTAGGGGATTATACCCTGCAATTGGATCCACAGAATGGAGAAATGACCGAAGTTATCGCTGCCGCTTATAATGCGCCGCTTCGTGTAACAACTCCGATCAAACCGGGATACACCTTTGATGGATGGTACACGGAGGCTTCTGGTGGTCAGAAGATGACGATTCCAAGCCAAATGCCTGCAGAGGATCGCAATTTGTATGCGCACTGGATTGTGAATACGAATACACCTTATACCGTTGAGCATTATTTGATTGATCCGAATACAGGAACAGCGTCTTCGCCTGCTTATACGGAAACATTGACCGGGACTACTGATACAGAGATCAGGATGACAGCCGATAGGTTTAATGATCAAGGCTACAGGAATAGCACGGTAAGTGGGGTGTATATCAAGGGAGATGGTTCGACGGTCGCTAGATTATATTACACTCCAGCGAATCGTACGATGAGCTTCAACTTGGGCTACACAGGCCCCCAGATCTTCAAGGTAACGGAGCAATTCGGCAAGAACATTGCCGCACGTATACCATTAATACCGACGAGGCTCGGATATACGTTTGCCGGTTGGACACCAGAGGTTCCTAGAACTATGCCGACTTCAGATACAACCTATACCGCAAAGTGGATAGCAAGGGAGGATATATCTTACCAAGTCGTTCATCTACATCAAAATATTTCAAGTAATACTTATACGGTGGCAGATACAGAATCTTATCGCGGTACAACGGGCACCGAAGTGGATCTAATGACAATTCAGCCTAAGTCCTATGAAAACTTTACAGTTGATTACAGCAATCCGGGAACTGTGCTTAAAAGCAAAATAGCAGGCGACGGTACAACAACTCTGAAGGTATTTTACAAGCGCAGCAATTATAAGATGACGATTAATTACAATGGCGCAGGCATGGAGACTAGTGAAGTTGACGTACCATATGGAGCGACTACGTCGCTACGTTTAGGTAATCCGATTCGGGAGGGATATACATTCGCAGGATGGTTGCCTGCACCACCGCAAGCGATGCCTAATCATAATGTTGAAGTTACCGCACAATGGAAGCCTAACAGCTATACGGTAAGCTTCAATGTTAATGGCGCTTTACAGGAGGTTGCGGATCAGACATTGGGCTATGGTGATAAGGTGATTGAGCCTGCTGCACCTACGCGGGAAGATTATGTGTTCGGTGGCTGGTACAGAGACAGCACCCTTAAGAATGCGTATAATTTCGCTACAGCAGTGGTAACCGATAATATGACGTTGTATGCGAAATGGAATGAATTTAGTTATAAGGTTAGTTTCGACAGCAGTGGCGGCACAGCAGTGCCTGACCAGACGGTAAAAAAAGGAGCTGTGGCTAGCATACCTACAGACCCTACGCGGGCAGGTTATGAGTTCGCTGGCTGGTATAGAGATACCGAGCTAACGAACGCCTATGATTTCACGACAGCGGTGGTAACAGGTGATATTACGTTGTACGCGAAATGGAATGAAATTAGTTATACGGTTAGTTTTGACAGCAGTGGCGGCACATCTGTGCCTGACCAGACGGTAAGAAAAGGAGCTTTAGCTGTAGCACCTGAAAATCCAACGCAGGAAGGTTATGTGTTTGACGGTTGGTACCGTGATCATGCTCTAACGAGCGCGTACAACTTTATGACAGCGATCGTAACAGATGATATTACGTTGTATGCGAAATGGATTATGAAACAGCAAGATAGTTTAACGGTGACCTTCGACAGTAATGGCGGCACACCAGTGGCTGGACAAACGGTGCAAAAAGGATCAATTGTTGGAATACCTACAAGCCCAACGCGGGCAGGTTATTCGTTCGAGGCTTGGTACAGTGATAGCGCCCTAACGAACGCCTACAACTTCTCGACACGGGTGGACACGGGTGAACTTACGTTGTATGCGAAATGGTATAGACATAGTTATTCAGTAACTTTCAACCGGAATGGCGGTACAACAGTGCCTGGCCAGACTGTACTAGGGGGAGACATGGCTATAGAACCTGTTGGGTTTACACGGGAGGGTCATACGTTTGCTGGTTGGTACAGTGATAGCGCCCTAACGAACGCCTATAATTTCACGGATCCTGTGGTGAGAAATATAAGCTTGTACGCCAAATGGACGAGAAATTCCTATACGGTGAGCTTTGATAACAATGGCGGAGGGCAGATTAATAGTGTTAAAGTGAATCACGGCTCCACCATAGATATACCTGGCAATCCTGGGCGGGAAGGTTATGTGTTCGCCGGTTGGTATATTGATCCTGCGTTGACGGAGGCTTATAATTTCAAAACAACATATGTGAATAACGATTTTACGTTGTATGCGAAGTGGACGGTCAACTATACGGTGAGCTTCGAAACGAACGGCGGTTCGGCAGTGGCTAATCAGTCTATTGTACATGGTGAAACGGCTACGGTCCCGAATTCAAATAAAGATTCTTATGCGCTCGAGGGCTGGTACATCGACGCCGATCTGACTGAAGTATATGACTTCAAGACACCGGTGACGAATCATATCACATTGTATGCAAAGTGGATAACGGGTTCTTACTGGATCACTTTCGATAGTAACGGAGGATCGAGTGTAGGAGGGGAGAGAGTGCCAACGGGCGGCAAGATTTCGAAGCCTTCAGGTGTATATTATGCACCGAGATTGGAGGGTTATGTGCTCGCCGGTTGGTATAGCGATAGCAGCTTGACAAATCCTTACGACTTCGATACACCAGTGACAGCAGACATGACGCTATACGCCAAGTGGGTGCCTTCACCATGGGAAGCTATAGGCAGCCCAACAGGAGAATACTCTCCACGCTATGCAATAGATAGCAAAGGCAATATTTTTGTAACCTATCAGCAGGGAAGCTTTGTCATCGTGAAGAAGCTTGAGAATGGCGGATGGATAGAGATTGGCAGTAGTGGAGACAGTAATGTAACCATGGGTAGTCCAGATATTGCTATAGACAGCAATGACACTATTTACATTGCTTATTCACTTAAGGATGGGAATTACGTTGATTATTATACCGTTGTGAGAAAATTCGATGGATTCAATTGGGATACTATAGGCTCGCCTACTAATGGGCTTGTCAATAAGAAGAATCCAAAGATATCGCT
Source organism: Paenibacillus sp. BIHB 4019 (assembly GCF_002741035.1). Taxonomy (NCBI): domain Bacteria; kingdom Bacillati; phylum Bacillota; class Bacilli; order Caryophanales; family Paenibacillaceae; genus Paenibacillus; species Paenibacillus sp. BIHB 4019. The sequence goes on from NZ_CP016808.1 coordinate 3,435,714, forward strand.
CGACGGTGCTAACAATCCATATGTCGTATATACTTCTGCTGGCGATGAAAGTCGACTTCAAGGGGTGGTGAAATATGACGGCGCAAATTGGGTGAGCGTTAGTGGTGGTGTGGATCTATCGAAAGGTGCTTACTATCAGCCAGATATTACATTCGATAAAAACAATACCCCGTATTTGTTTTTCCAAAATTCTGAAAAAGCTGTGTTGAAGTATGAGGACGGTGCTTGGAAGGATATCATCATTGATAAGTCATCTGGGGGCGTAGGGGCGGGAAGCTCATCAGTAGCATTTGGCTTGAACAATGAGCTTTATTTCGCCTATAGCGGCAACAATGTAATTGGATTGGCACAATATACAGGACCTGACGGGGAACCTGTGGCCATAAGCCATTCTTTACAGACATCGAGTAGAGGATTGGGCATACCTATGGTAGTTGATAGCAACGGTACTCTGTATATTGCCTATAATGATTTAGCCAACGGCAACAGGCTGACCGTAATGAAATACGACGGCAGTTGGCATCCTGTGGGCGAAGCTGCTATCTCTGGGGATATGCCGGACTATTTACAGCTTATTATAGATAGCCAAGACAATATCTATGTGATGTATCAGGAAATCTCTAATCAAGGAGAAGTTAAAACGTTCGTGAAGAAGTATGAGCCGAGCTTGGATCTGGTCTCTCCGTAATCTTAGTTAGTACAGGGCAGTCTATTCCCACCGGAATAGGCTGCTTTTCTGTTAGTCCATTCAAGGCATTAGCTAGAAGATGTAAGTATTTGGTGAAAAAAATGATACGGTTCTGCCCCATGGGGCAATAATCCAAGAGTTTTTTATGTTTTAATTTCACTGAATTATGAGGAAGCCTCTGTTTCATTGTCTTAGTGGCATGTACCACAAAACACAAAAATAAGAGACCTTTTCTAAGTTCAATGAACTTTCGAGAGGTCTCTCATCACTTAATGGCTCAATCTAATTCTTGCTCTAAAACAGCTTTCACTAAAAGACGTACTTCATCTGTCGATTTTGTTTCCATTAATTGATTTCTCAGCTCGCCTGCGCCTCTAAAGCCGCGAACGTAGATTTTGAAAAAGCGAAGCAGCGGTTTAAAGGAGCGCGGCAGAATTTCCTGCGAATACTTATCGTGAAGATCCAACTGCAAAAGAAGCAATTGGAGAAACTCCTTCGGGCTATGTTCTTTAGGTTCTTTTTCAAACGCAAATGGATTGGTGAAAATGCCGCGGCCAATCATGACGCCATCAACGCCGTATTGCTCCACTAATTTTAATCCTGCTGCACGGTCCGGAATATCGCCATTAATCGTTAACAGCGTATTTGGAGCAATTTCATCGCGTAATTTTTTTATTTCAGGGATTAGTTCCCAGTGTGCAGGAACCTTGCTCATCTCTTTTTTAGTACGCAAGTGAATGGAGAGATTCGCAATATCTTGCTTCAATATATGTCCTAACCAATCGCGCCACTCGTCAATGTTATGGTAGCCTAATCTTGTTTTAACGCTAACCGGCAATCCGCCTGCTTTTGCGGCTTGAATAATTTCTGCTGCAACTTCAGGATGCTGGATTAATCCAGCGCCTTTTCCATTAGAAGCGACGTTTTGCACGGGGCATCCCATGTTTAAATCAATACCACGAAACCCAAGCTTTTTCATATCCATGCTCATCTGTTCAAAAAATTCTGGTTTATTGCCCCAAATATGAGCGACAATCGGCTGCTCATCTTCTGTGAACGTTAACCGGCCACGTACACTGTCTTTTCCTAAAGGGTGACAATAGCTTTCTGTATTTGTGAATTCCGTGAAAAATACGTCAGGCTTTGCAGCTTCACTAACGACGTGACGAAATACAACATCTGTGACATCTTCCATTGGCGCTAATATAAAAAATGGCTTTGGTAAGTCAAGCCAAAAGTTTTGTTCGTTACTCATAGTATCTCCTCTTGTTGCAATATATAAAAACGATATAAGTTATAGCCAAGTCCTTTACCCATCATTCATAATATCATTTTTTTTCGTTTGATGCACTGAATCGATTGCATCGCCTCCCATAAACAGCCGCTATTATTGTCAGTCACGTCTGCACCGTGTTGTGAGCCAGTCATTCAGCCTGCTTCCTCAAACAGGGAGGTAGGCTTTTTTATTTAATTGGTCTGAATGCAATGATAAAAATTTAAGTATTTGTAAAAGCTGTTTTCTCTTGCGATCTTGCATTGATTAATCGACAAACAATAGGTATGATAAATGAGGCAACAAAAAAGCAATTAAAACAACATGAAAGCTACGGTGTTTTAATTGAAAAAAAGTGAAAAGCATGCAAGGTATCGTACAATTTGAATGTGGATGAGGGATAGGCTTGGGGAAGCGTACGATCGGAAAGTCTGAATTTACCCGCGAGATGAAAGGATTAGTCGTTCCATCTGTGCTGCAAATGCTAGTTGCTAATTCGTTCTCATTAGTTAATATGCTGATGGTGACCAGCTTGGGAGATGGAGCAGTCGCGATTACGGCCGCAGCAGGCAGAATCAGCTTCATTTTATCAATGATTCTTACCGCCGTTTATGGAATGACTGCTTATATGACCCAGTACTATGGAAAACAGCAGTATACGCTTTTGCGAGCGACATTCGGCTTTATGCTGCTGACGGGTATCGGCATCAGTCTTCTGGCATTTGCTGCTGTGTCGATTTGGAAGGAGTCGATCCTCTTTCTATTTATTAAAGACGCTGAACTCATGCCGCTTGGCATTCAATACGTGACGATTATGGCGTTTGTTTTTCTAATCAGTGCAATTAGAGATGCTTATGCCCAGGCGCTTGGATCTATAGGGAAGGTTAAGATCACTTTGTATGTCGGTCTATGTGCGATGGCCGTCAATATTACGCTGGACTATGGGCTAATCTATGGCAGGCTCGGCTTGCCTAAGCTTGGTGTTGCCGGAGCTGCATGGGGAACGTTAATCGCTTCAGGTGCAAGTCTGCTGGTTTTGCTCGTTTTCATTTATAGTAAATCCTATTATGTAAACATTCGCGTCCGCGAGCTATTTAGCTTGCCTCTGCTGCTGCGCAAACAGGTATTGAAAACGATCACGCCGCTTGTGTTCCACGAAGGCATGTGGTCGATTGGCAATATGCTGTATGCCGTAGCTTTTGGAGCAATGGGCATCGCGGCATTGACTACATTTCAGCTGGGGAATACGCTGCAGGGCTATTTTATGATGGGAATTCACGGGTTTGCTTATGCAGCAAAGGTTATGATTGGACAAAAGCTGGGACAGGATGAGCCGGAGCAGGCGATGGATTATGCGCGCAGATTTACTCGCATTTCGGTCATTGCTGGTATAATCATAAGTGTTGTCATTATTATGGTTTCGCCGTTTGCAGCCTTGATTTTTCCTCACCTAAGCGCGGAGGTTCATGCATCATTAGGGAATGTGCTTCTGCTGCAAGCACTGGCAATGACTGCTTTTTTCTTGAATAATGTGTGGATTGTCGGTATGTTTAGAGCAGGCGGAGATAATTTGTTTACGATGAACATGATTTTAATTACAACATGGGCCATTGCCTTGCCGGCAGTATTTGTTGGCGTGTATCTGCTCCATCTGCCGCTTGAATGGGTCTATGCTTTATTTTTATGTGAAGAGATTAGCAAAGCTTTGATCGGGTATAAACGTTATCGTTCCCAGAAATGGATGCGGAATTTAGCTGGGCCTAGCCCGGAAGCGCCAGCAGCGGCGGCATCTTTGTAGGGTTCTGGGTGCGTGAGCATAGTAATGAAATAGAATGGAGGGTTTGTGATGTCTCTAGCAGGCGAAGAAAGAAAGCTAAGCATTATGAACTTGCTGAATGAGCATGGGAAGGTCATTGCGGGCGACCTGGCGCGCATGTTTGAGGTTACAACAGAAACGATTCGCAGAGATCTCGATGAGCTGGAGAAGGAAAATAAGCTTAAGAAGGTGTATGGTGGCGCAATCAAGCTCAAGGTAGAGATAGAGCCGACATTGTTTGAAAGAGCCTTCACTAATCAAGAGGCGAAGGAGAAAATTGGCTATCTTGCTTTTACTCTAATCGACGACCATGACATTATTTTTATTGATGAAGGCACAACACCGCTGCAGATTATCCCTTTTTTATCGCAAAAGAAGGAGGTTACTGTATTAACGAGCTCAATATCCGCCATGATGGCCTTGATTGAGCTTAAGAAACGAGAGCAATTTGATGGTCGCATTATTATGCTTGGCGGCGAGGTGAATGTAAAGCATTCCCGTGTCACGGGCGCTATTGCGGAAGCGAATATGTCGGATATTTTTGTGAATAAAGCATTTGTAACCGTAGATGCCTTATCGATCGAGCACGGATTTACGAGCTATGACTATGAGAAGGCAACGTTGACCCGCAAATGGATTCAGCAGTCGGAAACGTCGATCATTTTGGCAGATTCATCGAAATGGAACAAGCGGTCCATGGTGAAAATATGCGATTTTGAAAATGTCGATATCGTGATTTCGGAACTGGAGCCTCCGGCGGAATGGAAGACACAGTTGGAAGAGAAGAATACGAGATGGATGATGCCAACGGAATAGCAAAGCAGAAGAAAAGCATGAGTAAATTATGAGTAAATTATGAGTAAATTATAAGGTTTGCATCAATCAATTGAATGAAACGATCAAATGAAACGTTCGAATGAAATGAGCGAATCAGAAGGTCCCATGAGAGGGTCCAAACCGTCGTAAAAGCCAGCAGAGAAGCACAACTTCTCTGCTGGCTTTTTTTAATGTTGTTTGTTGTTGTGTCAAAATTGTAATCCCTATGTTAAATCTTTTGAATCGCATTGTATTGGTCATTTTTTCGCAGTAGAATGTTTAAAACAACATAAATAAAAATAAAAGCAATAAAAAGCAATTATTTGCTAAGCGAATGGATAACTAGGAAAACAGGAGTGATGACGATGAAGGACGCCGTGTATTTAGACAAAAGCAAAAGAAAGTACAAGGGGAATTTGCATACGCATACGACATGGTCAGATGGATCGCAGGAAGCGGAGGATGTTGTGGCTGCTTTCAAGGCTAAAGGCTATGACTTCATTAGCATAACCGATCATGATATTTACGCTCGAACGGCTGATTATGACACTGAATCCTTCGTCGTGCTGCCAGGCATGGAAAGAGGCGGCTTGAATTTAGTGCCGGACGAAGACCCAGGCTACCACTTTGGCGTGCTGGATGATCCGACGATGCGACCGGAGAAAGAGAGATTTCAGCATTTGCAAGCATTCGAGGTTCCCATTCCTTGGGAGGGGCCGCAATCCCCGCAGAAGCTGATTGATGAAATGAAGGCACATGGCAATCTCGTTATTTTCAATCACCCCGAATGGCATTTGACACGCTTCGAGGATATGGTGCAGTACGATGGATTTTTTGCAGTCGAAATTTATAATCATGCAACAGAATGGACACCAAGCTCTTCTTATGGGGCGGCCTACTGGGATCATGCGCTTCAAAATGGCAAGCGTGTGTTTGGCATCGCTGCTGATGACTCGCATGAGCATGACCAGGGCAGCAAAATATCTGAGTATGGTGGAGGCTGGGTATGTGTCGAGGCGGAGGAGCCTACGCAGCAAGGGATTATTACAGCCCTGAAGAACGGACAGTTTTATTCCAGCTCGGGTCCCGAAATTGTGGATTATCGTGTGGAAAATGGGGTTGTCCATGTGGAGTGCTCGCCCTGCCAGTATATTATGTTTAAAGCATTTCCGCTGCGCGGACCCTTTCTCGTGGAACGCGAGACGGGCGAGCTGATGTCCTCTGGAAGCATGAAGATTAAGCAGGGCATGCAATATATCCGGGTTGAGTGTGTGGACGAGAAGGGCAGAATAGCGTGGTCTAATCCAATCTTTGTGGCAGATTTGGCGGAGGGGAAATAGCGATGAGGGATGCTGTTATTTTAGATGCTGAGCGTCAAAAGTATAAAGGCAACATTCATGCGCACTCCGTTCGCAGTGACGGGGAATATACGATAGAGCAAATGAGAGAGGCTTATCGTTCAAAAGGCTATCATTTTATGTGCTTAAGCGACCATGAAATATATTTTCACAGCGATGCGTATGACACCGGGGATTTTATTATGCTGGACGGCTATGAAATGGCATGCGAGATGGATCGTGAAACGACTGGCCAGCAGTATCATCTGCATGGGCTACTGGATCGCTCGCTGCAGGCGGAGAAGCCCTTGCAGCATGATGAGGTGCATGCGAAGCCCGATTACGAGAACCTGGATACGATTCAGCAATTGATTGACGACATGAGGAGCAAAGGCAATTTCGTCATTATGAACCACCCAGAATGGTCGAAAAATCGGGAAGAGGATTTGCTTCAGCTGGAGGGTTATGCAGCGATCGAAATCTATAATCACCAATCGGAAATTCAAGAGGCGGTAGGCTACGGCATATCCTACTGGGACTATGTCCTAAAACGAGGCAAGCAGGTCAATGCCATTGCGGCAGACGATGCCCACGGCGGTCCGACGAATATGGCCGTTTCCGAATTTTATGGGGGCTGGATTGCCGTAGAGACCGAGCGATTAGAGCAGCAGGCGATTATTGAGGCGATGAAAGCAGGGCGTTATTACAGCTCCAATGGTCCGTCCATTTATGATCTTCGCATGGAGAACGACAGGCTTACGGTCAAATGCTCCCCCGTGCAAAGTATTCGCTTTATTACCTTTCCCCACAATGGCTTGGCTGAAATGGACCCAACTGGCGAATCCATCACCGAAGCGGAATATTTCATTCAAAATGATGAGCAATATGTGCGAGTGGAATGTGTAGATGCAGCGGGCAAAGTTGCGTGGAGCAATCCGATCTATCCCAAATCCGAGTGGCAAGTATAGGAGGAGCTATGAGCAATCCATATGTATTATTGACGCCGGGTCCCTTATCCACAACATTAACGGTCAAAGAGGCGATGTTAAAGGATTGGTGCACGTGGGATCATGACTATAAAGCCATTGTCCAGCAGATTCGCCAGCAGCTGCTAGAGATTGGCCGCGCATCTCAGGAGCACTATACGGCTCTGTTCATGCAGGGCAGCGGCACCTTTGGAGTTGAAGCGGCGCTTGGCTCTGTCATCCCGAATGATGGCAAGCTGCTAATTTTGCAAAATGGCGCCTACGGGAAGCGCATGGAGGATATAGCAAAGGTGCTGCATATTCCGCATGCATCCCTTGAGTTTGAGGCTAATGAGCAGATAGATCCTCAAGCCGTTGAGAGGAAGCTAATTGAGGATACAGCGATTACGCATGTCGCTATGGTCCATTGCGAGACGACGACCGGCATTTTGAATCCGCTGGAGGCGGTAATGGAGGTCATTAAGCGAAATCATCGAATCGCAATCATCGATGCCATGAGCAGCTTTGGCGGCATTCCGATTGGGGTAGAGGAGCTGAAAATCGACTTTATCATTAGCAGCGCAAATAAATGTATTCAAGGTGTTCCAGGCTTCAGCTTTATGCTTTGCAAAAGGGAGGAGCTTATGAAATGCAAAGGGAGAGCGCGCTCGTTATCGCTCGATTTATATGACCAGTGGGAGACGATGGAGAACGACTCCGGCAAATGGCGCTTTACTTCGCCAACGCATGTCGTACACGCATTTGCACAGGCACTAGAGGAGCTGGCTGAAGAAGGCGGTGTGGAAGCACGCCATGCAAGGTATTGTACCAACCAGCAAATCGTTGTAGAAGGGCTGGCGCTAGCTGGCTTTACGGCATACTTGCCGAGAGAGCTGCAATCTCCCATTATTACAACCTTCTTGTACCCGACGCATATCCCTTTTGAATTTGAACATTTTTATAGCTTTTTGAAGCTGGCTGGCCTTGTTATCTACCCTGGAAAACTGACAGACGCCCAAGTATTTCGAATCGGAAATATCGGGGACGTGCATGCCAAGGATATGGAGCATTTAAGTGAGCAAATATTACGTTATGTTGGAGAGGTCAATTATGAAAATTGAAGGCGTTATTTTAGATTGGGCCGGGACGACCATTGATTATGGCTGTTTTGCGCCCGTGCAGGTGTTTATGGATGTTTTTGAGGAGCTAGGCGTTCCAGTTACGATGGAAGAGGTTCGTGTTCCTATGGGGCAGCTCAAGCGGGATCATATTCAATCGCTGCTGCAAATGCCAAGAATAGAAGCTGCTTTTCAAGCGAAATTTGGACGCAGCTATACGGAGGCGGATATTGATGAGCTGCATGACCAGTTTGAGCCTAGATTGCTGGCTATCCTTTCGCAATACGGAAAACCAAACCCCTATGTTATAGAGACGATACGGCAGCTGAGACAGCAAGGCTTGAAAATCGGAGCGACTACAGGCTATACGTCTACCATGCTGTCCATTGTGGCGAAAGCAGCTAAGGAATACGGTTACGAACCTGATCATTGGGTAACACCCGATCTTGTGATGGACAAGGGCAGACCGTATCCCTATATGATTTATGAAAATATGAAGCAGCTTGGCCTTTGCCATCATGCGCAAGTCGTAAAGGTTGGCGATACGATTTCGGACATCCAAGAAGCGAATAGTGCTGGCGTATGGGCGATTGGCATTGTGAAGGGCAGCTCCATGCTGGGCTTTACGGAGGCAGAGGCGCAGCAGCTGACGCCAGAGGAAGAACGCTATATTATCGCTGCTGTGAGCAAGAGCTATATGGAAGCAGGAGCCCATGCCGTTATTGAGGACATGTCCGAGCTGCCAGCAATGATTGAGCAAATCAATGAACGTTTGATGAAGGAGGAGCTGCCTTATGCCAAACCGCATCAATAGCCGCATAGAAGGAGATATCAATGGAACGGATGCCCGTCAAGCTTGGCAGGATGAGCATCTAAGCAAAGAAACGCTTGCTGTACTCGAACAGGACAGCAAGCTTTTTCTTCATCAGTCTATGTCAACGCCATGCTTAAATGCCATCGTAAATGCAGAAGGCATTTACATTGAGGATCAGGACGGACGCAAGGTGATTGATTTTCATGGAAACAGCGTTCATCAGGTCGGCTACAAAAATGAGTATGTGATGAATGCCATCATGAAACAGATGCAGCAGCTGCCGTTTCTGCCGCGCCGATATACGAGCCAGGTTGCTATTCAACTGGCCCAGAAGCTAGTCCAGCTTGCGCCGGGAGATTTGAACAAGGTGCTGTTTACGCCAGGCGGCACTAGCGCAATTGGAATAGCGCTAAAGCTAGCCCGCAGGGCAACTGGCAAGCACAAAACGATATCGACCTGGGATTCCTTTCATGGCGCAAGCTTGGATGCGATATCCATTGGCGGCGAAGCTGTATTCAGAAGCGGGATCGGACCGTTAATGTCTGGTACGGAGCATATGATGCCCTACAACAGCTATCGTTCGATCTTTGGAGATGGAGAAGCCGCAGCAGCCAAAAATCTCGATTACTTAAGCTATATGCTGGAGCGGGAGGACGACGTGTGCGCGGTCATTCTAGAGCCGATTCGCAGCACGGATGTACAAATTCCTACCATTGCCTATATGCAGCGGCTGCGTCAAATTTGCGATGATTATGGCGTGCTGCTCATTCTGGATGAAATACCGACGGCATTAGGCCGTACGGGCAAAATGTTCGTTCACGAGCATTATGAGATTGTCCCGGATATCGTTGTTATTGGCAAAGGCTTAGGTGGCGGCATTTTTCCGATGGCAGGCATTATTGCGAGAGAGCATCTAGATATTGCTGGCGATATTTCACTCGGTCATTATACGCATGAGAAAAGCGCTGTAGGCTGTGCGGCAGCTTTGGCTACCATTGAATACATCGAACAGGAAAACCTGCTGGAGCACGCGCAAAAGATGGAGCAGTGGCTGACGCTGCAGCTTCAGGAGCTGCAGAGGAAGTATACCGTAATCGGCGATGTACGGGTAAAAGGCATGCTGGCGGCAATTGAGCTTGTATCTGATCGCGAGACGAAAGAAAAGGAAGTTGCAGGTGCCGAAAAGGTTCTCTATGAGTGCTTGTCCCGCGGATTAAGCTTCAAGGTGTCTGGAGGAAATGTCATTACGCTTGTTCCGCCATTAATGACAACCCTTCCACAAATGGAAGTAGCAATCACGATTTTGGATCAAGCACTTGAACAAGTGTTCACCAAATAAAACAGATCAATCATCTTGAAAACAACAACATTGCAATTAAAAGAATAAAAAAACAATTTATTAATGTGTAATTGACACAGGTTTTACAATTCTCCTTTATAGTTTAGTTAAGCCAGTGATAACTGGATAACGAGGAGGGTTTAAAAGCATGAAGAGGCTTGCACTTGGATTGGTTAGTGTAATGGCTAGTACCGCATTGTTAGCTGGATGTGGGACAGGCTCAAACTCTGGCGCTGCTGCAAATAGCGGTACAGAGACTTCCAGCAATGGGGCGAAAATGAAAGAGGTCGTGATTTCCGTACGCGAGAACACATGGGGAGCACGGAAGGACAATTTTGTAGAAGCAGAAAAGCGTTTGAATGAACAATTGAAGCCGGAAAACGTGCAGGTGAAAATAGATTGGTGGCCTGGTATTGGCGATGATGAGCTGATTTTGCAGGCACAAGCGAATAAGGTAGCAGATGTATTTATTAACTCCAGCGTGGATATTGGCTGGCAGCTGAACGCCGGGCTCATTCGTGATGTGGACTGGGTTGGAACGTCAGACGTGTTCAAAAATATGCCGGAGTCCTACAACAACATTATGAAATACGAGGACCATTACTACGGCGTCATTCAAGATATGGATGCTTCTCCCGTATTCATTAGCCGCAAAGCGCTGGAAGGCTTAGGCTGGACAACGACGCAAATCGATGAGCTGAAGGCTCGCGTTGATGCTGGAGCCTTCACATTCAGTGAGCTTGTGGATCTTGCAGATGCGGCTGTTAAGCAAAAGCTGGTTAAAGTGGGCTTTGGCGTTGAGGATACAAGGTTTGAAGGCTGGAATTATACATTCGGCAACTTTAATTATAGTGCGGAACAGAACAAGATGGTACTGTCGAAAAATACGCAGAAGGTTTATGAGTTTTGGCAAGATGCTAAGCAGCGCGGCGTCGTTACGGAGGGAATTGCCGAGATTGATACGGACAAGGCTGCCGAGCTGTTCATTAAAGGCGAATTGTTTGCCGAATTTGCCCGTACTGAATTTTATCAAGTGATGCGTACACAACTTGGCATGGAAGAGGACTTGGCTGGCTATGAAGCATGGTTTAAGGAAAATGCGATCTGGATTCCGGTTCCGTCGGTCGAGCAGGGAGGAAAGCCTGTATCCTACAGCAACCCTGCGATGATCTATGTGGGACCTACTGTGGATGATGAGAAGATGCCTTATGTTCAAAAATTGATTGAGCATGTGCTGGATCCGGACCTGCAGGTTAATCATACGCTTAAGAGCGGCAAGCTGCCGGTAACAGCGGCAGCGCAGGAGGATGCCCGCTTCCAGCAAATGAGCTTCTATAAAGATCATGCTTATTTAATCGAATTTACGAAAACGCGTCCAGCCCAAATGGATTATGCGGTCTATATGAAATCCTTTACGCTTGGCATTGATGCCATTCTGACGAAAGGGCAAACCGCCGCACAGGCCTTTGAATTATTCCAAAAGGATGTAAAGCAAAACGTGCCAGCGGACAGTCTCATTGTAGAATAACGATGATACAAGGAAAGGTGCTCTGATTATAAGAGCACCTTTCCATCTATTTTGCTTATAGGAAGCAGGTGCAGATCTCATTATGGAGATCCCGGTAACTTCAGCCAAGACAGCTTACAAGAAACCTTTTGCCAAGAAAGTGTACCCCTATTTATTCATTATGCCCTTTGCCCTTCTGGTGCTGGTCTTTTTTATTCTTCCGGCTATTGCGACCATTATAATGTCCTTCACCGATTTAAATGCATCGATGAAAATCAACTTTGTTGGCTTCGATAATTTCAAGCGCATATTTTCCGATTACAGCATGCCGCAAATTTTATGGAACACCGTTATATTTGCTGTGATTACGCTCGTGTTCTCTTTGATTTTTGGTTTGTTTATATCGATCGCCACCCAGTACTTCTTAAAGGGCAAATTGACGGCAGTCATTTATCGTGTCCTATGGTTAATTCCGAGCAGCATTCCTGCAGTTGTATATGTAACGTTCTGGAAATATTTATTTGATCCGACGGAGGGCGGGCTGATCAATAAATTTCTGCTCTTATTCCAGCCAGACAGCGATCCCGTCTCTTGGTTTACGAAAATCGCGATGGCCATTGTAATCATTGCTACAATTGTATCTACAACTTCAGGAGGCATGATTTTATTATCTGCTGCAATCAGCTCGATACCTGAAGATTTGTATAAGGCTGCGAAAGTAGATGGAGCAAGTGAAAAATCGGTCATCACTAAAATCATCCTTCCATCTTTAAAATGGCCGTTAATGTATATTACGATATCCGATCTTATTGGCTTTGTGTCCTCCTATTTCTTCATCCTGCTGCTGACGAATGGCGGACCTATGCGCGACACGACGACGTTATCTTTATATGCGTACCAGCAGGCCTTTCATTTAAAATATTATGGCTACGGCGCCGCTCTTTCGCTTTTGGTTGTGCTGATCTCGCTTATTTTGACCTTATGGCTGCTGAGGCTGTTCGATTTCGATGAAATGATAAAGCCATCACGGATTGAAGATTAGGAGGCAAATATGTCGACAACGATAGTAAAAAGGCTGCTCGTGCACACGTATCTGCTGCTCTTCACGATGCCTATTATCGGCATGATTATATGGTATTTTCTTGCAGCCACCTTTAATGGCACGACAGGCCAATTTTCGCTTGAAAACTTCAATTTTGTTAAGGAGCCAGTCGAGTATGCGGGCGTTCGTCTTCCGGCGATTTGGCCCATTGTTCTAAATACATTAGTCTATTCATTTCTTATTGTATTGATTGAAATCGGCATCGCTGTTCCTGCTGCGTATGCGTTCTCTCGGCTCGATTTTAAAGGAAAGCTGGCCGCCATGAAGTTTCTGTTTCTTATGCGCTCCTTTCCGGGCATCACGCTCATTATCGCTACGTTTTTCATATTGGTTCAAATGGGTCTGGTAAATACGTACTTAGGCGTTATCCTCGTTGCTATAACGGGCTCCTTGCCAGGCAGAGTGTATATTATGAAAGGTTTCTTCGACGAGGTGCCGTGGGATTTGGAATGGGCGGCGATGGTAGATGGCTGCTCAAGATTTCGAGCGCTTATGAAGGTACTCGTTCCCTACGTCTTGCCGGGCATCGGGGCAATTGCTGTTTTTGCCTTTTTAGGCGCCTATGGCGAATGGTTTCTGTTCAAGCTGTTTATATTCGATGACAATATGCTGACGCTCGCTGGCTATCTGTCGCGGCTCGTAACGAAGGAAAATGTCATTATGAACTATGGATTGATTACTGCGATTGGTTTGTTTTATACAATTCCGCTAATCGTGTTTTATATTTTTACCCAGAAAATATTCCTGAAGGTGAATTTGGGAGGAGCAAAGCAGGTATGATTTCTCTTGTAAATATTGTGAAAAACTATGATGGCAAGCAAAATGGAGGCCGAGCGGTTGACGGATTGAATCTCGAAATCGCAAAGGGCGAATTTGTCGCGCTGCTAGGCCCTTCAGGCTGTGGAAAGACGACTACGCTAATGATGCTGGCAGGGCTGCTCAAGCCAACCTCCGGAGAAATTTATTTTAAGGATAAGCTGGTCAATCATGTGGAGCCGAAGGATCGAAATATCGGAATGGTGTTCCAATCCTATGCGCTGTATCCTCATTTGACGGTTCGAGACAATATTGCGTTTCCGCTTCGCGAGCGAAAAATGGCTAAGAAGGACGCCTACGAGCGTGCTTTACAGACGAGCAAAATATTGCAAATCGATCATCTGCTCGATCGCAAGCCGTCGCAGCTGTCAGGCGGACAGCAGCAGCGTGTCGCCATGGCGCGCGCGTTATCCAAGGACCCGGAAATTTTGCTGCTGGATGAGCCCATGTCCAATTTGGATGCCCGGTTAAAGCTGGATGTACGGGATGAAATTCGAAAAATCCAGCGCAAATTAGGCGTAACGACTATTATTGTCACGCATGACCAAGAGGAAGCTTTGGCCATCTCTGATCGGGTAGCCATTCTAAATGGCGGAAAAATTCAGCAATATGCCCCTCCAAGCGAGCTATTCAATCATCCATATAACCTGTTCGTCGCAAGCTTTCTAGGCAATCCGCCTATGAATTTGATTGAGGGCATAGTGGAGCAAAGAGAGGATCGGCAGTGGGTAAAGACAGAGCTGTTCGAGCTGGAGATCCCTCAGTCGCGCAGGCTGGAGGAGCAGCACATAGGAAAGGCGGTCAAGCTGGGCATACGTCCGCATGATCTGTACATTCCCGAGCAGCCAAGTGAGACATCGATTAATCTCGAAATTGATCTGATTGAGCATCTAGGCAGCGGGCAGCTCGTTAAAATGACGGATCGGGCTGGACAGTCCGATATGATGATTCGCCTGCTGACCGATAACGAGAAGCGGTTAAAGGAGCGGGAGACGGTCTCGATTGATATCAGGCCGGATAAAATCCATTTGTTCGATATGACAGATGAAGGGCGCAATTTATTGCAGTTTCAGTAGAATGAGAAGGAGAAAAGGATGACAATACCTAATCTTTTAATCGATCAGCATGTGCATTCCTCCTATTCGCCAGACTCCAGCTCAAAGCTGGAGGAGCTAGTGCGATATTCGCTTGCGCTGGGAAAGCCGGCTGTCGTAACGACAGACCATTTAGAGTATGATTGCAAATATTTCAAACAAAATGTTCTCATTGATTGGAAGAGCTACAAGCAAGAAGCGGAAGAGCTGGCGCAGCGCTATAAGATGGAAATTCGCAAAGGCATTGAGGTCGGCTATCGGAGCGATTATAAAGACGTCATAAACGGCTATTTGGCTCAGCAGCCGTTTGATGTCATTCTGCTTTCGGCGCATAACGATGGCACCCTCGATTTTTCCGAAAAAGCCTATCATGATCTGCCGATTCAGCAAAGGCTTAAGCATTATTTTAGGCATGTAAGAGAGGCTGTCGACCAGATGGACAATTTTGATATCGTTGCCCATTTGGATTATGTCGCGAGATATACGACCTATCCGGTTGAGGAACAAGATATAGCGGCTTGCAAGCCTATTTTGTATGATATTTTAAAGCTGATTATTGAAAAGCAAAAGGTGCTGGAGCTGAACACAACCGGACTATATCGCCAAGGCTGGATTCATCCGCATCCTTATATTCTGGGCATGTATGTGGAAATGGGAGGCAGAGCGGTGTCCATTGGCTCAGATGCCCATCAGGTAGGGCATTTAGAGCAAGGCTTCGCAGAAGCGATAGAGCTGCTGCAAAGCCTGGGCCTTCGAGAGGTTGTGCAATTTAAGGGGAGAGTGCCATATACGGTGTCTATTTAGCTTCTGAAAATGAACAAGCTGGCTACAGCACATTTACTGCAAGGCCGGTAGCAATTGACTCATCTATAGCAAGGGATAGACGAACATCAATTAAAGCCTCGGATAGTGAATAAAAGCTTTCTCCGCTTGCTATATATGCCGTCATGCGTGTCAAAACTTCGGCTATCGCAATTTCCTCATCAGATAGCTGGGCAGGATGGTACGGATTGCGAAAAACGCACTCTGATCCTGCCCGCAATTCCCGAAGCGAAAGCGGAGCAAGGCTGCCCTCCAAGCCGTCTTGCATTCTTCTAATCGTTACGTCTTCATAGTTGTTGGCACCTAAACTCCGGGTTACCTCATTATCCCGGATTTCCCCTTTAGAGCCGCGTATTAGAATGCGATTGTGTCGTATTGGCGAAAAATATTGAGAGCGTGCGAAATCAAGAACGGCACTTTTACCATCTCCAAAAGTTATAATGGAAATATCCTGAATTTCGGTCTCCAGCCGGTCTTGCGCAGCTCGTCCTCGATGAGGGACTTCTTGAATAGGAAGTTCAAAACGCCGCGAAACGATTTGGCAGCTGGAATCCGTGACAGAGAGCCACTGTCTAATTAAACTAATGCCATGATAACCATGTGCCGCCGATACTTGTACGTGGCGTACTTCTCCCAGGCTTCCCGATTGAATCATGGCGGTTCTGGCTTGATGATGCGGCTGCAAAAGGTATTGCTCGGCAATTTGAATACGGGCGCCGGATTGGATGAGCGAGGAAACGAGCTGATAGCCATCTTCGTTGAAAGCAGGAGGCGTTTCGGCCAGCAGCGGAATGTCTAGTAACGCCGCTTCCTTCAGGACGTGGGGCATAGAAGTTTTTGAGACGGCTGCAACAAGAAATTCACAATGCTTGGCCAGCTCCTGCGGCGTTGAATAAAGGGTCACGCCCCATTGATCTGAAGCATGCTCATATTTTGCCGAATCTCTGACCACGATGCCGACTATTTGAAATAAATGCGGCAGCTGCTTGGCAATCCGCAAATACGCTTCCGCTCTCCAGCCAAATCCGATGATGCCGAAAGGTACAGGTTTTAGCATGATTTATCTCCTTTGTGGTAGCTTTAAATTCAAGTGTCCCTATTGGACGTTCATTTACTTATCCAAGTTACAATGTTATATTATTAGCAACAGAAACATATAATGCAGAAAGGAGCCGTGCGCTAACACGACTCCCCTGCAACAGCTGCTTTTAAGGGCAGTAGGCTTTAATCAGGTGTTACGACCGAAATAGACCGCATTCCTTGACCGGGGGGCGGTCTATTTTCGTTTTTCGGACAGTAGCGCTACGATAAGCAAACCAAAAGTAAGCATGATCATGATTGCTTCAAATACTGTCACAAGGCATCACCTCCCTTCCGGGAGACTAGCCGACCGCCCATAAAGCCGTATCTATTGCTCGCTGATTATAGCACAGAAATATCCATTTGTACTGATCCCAACGCCGTATCTTTCATATTTTAAAACAATCCCTATAAGTCTAATGAGAATAGTAACATATAAATATAACACAGTATGTAATTAGAAATCAACTACTAAAGCTTGTTATTTTGTGGGAGTTGGTTTATGATAAGGGAGGAAAATAACTGATGAATTTGAAAGTGGAGGTGAGAATAATGACGACAAACATGATGATGATGATGTGTATGGAAGAAATGATGTGCAAGATGAAATGTATGAAAATGATGATGGATTCCATGGACAGCAAAGAAATGATGGACAGCGACATGATGATGTCCAAGATGCAAGAGTGCGACGAAATGATGACTGGTATGATGGCTATGATGCGCGACAAAAAGGAAATGATGGCCTAAGCCTCGCTGGCCGGTCCTTATAAAAGTTAGCGGCATAGCAGACAACTGCTTGCCTTTTTTATTTTCAGCCCAAATAACCGTCTAATTACTAGGCTTGCTTGATTTGTTTTGCTAGATTAACTCTTCTAAGCTTTAGGCTCCACAGCTGTTTCTCTATATTTAAATCCTCTTTAAATGCGCTATTGCGCAGTTGTTCATAAATGGCCAGCATTTGCCGAAGCACCTCATCATACTGGCGCCACAATTGCTCCTTAACAACCTCTTCCGAAGGGTAGCTCGGCACATTCATTTCCTGCAAAGCAGCTACAAGCTCAGCTTGCCATTCCTGATCCCCGATTTGCCCTGCATAATTGATTAAATCTAAATGGTCATTGATCCAAATCTGAGTGTACGCTTCAACTGTCATGTCCGTTATCTCCCCGCTCAAGTTATATACCAAGTATTATACTCGGTTTTATCGGTTAATCAACCTTTTTTTGAGAAGCATGAAAAAACAGGCTTCTGCTCAGCAAATGAAGGACAGGAAAGGTGATAGCATTGGGTTTCATAGGAACGATAAAAGTCATATCGGGCACTGCATGGATTATCGCTTTTTGGTTATTTGTCATTTTAATGGTGGTTGTCGTTTATAATACGTTCTTTAGAAGAAAGTGAGTTTGTCCTGCTCCAAAAAAGTCCTTTAATCTTCTAAACAAATCCTAAACATTGTGGGGTCAAAAAGAAAACCCCGCTTTTATAATAAAATGTAAGCGTTTTCTTTGAATCGGCAACTAACATGCATCTGCCATTTTTTGAGTTATTTTTTGCATAATAAAGGAATCTGAAGCAACATCTGCGAATTATAGAGTTTCATTAGGAACAAGGGAGGAAACCGAATGTATAAGGTGCTGCTGGTGGATGATGAAATGTTTGTCCGCAGAGGGCTGATGAATTTAATGGACTGGGAAGCATTGGGCTATAAAATTTGCGGCGAGGCTGAAAATGGCATGGATGCGCTGGAGCAGATGAAGCGGCTTAATCCGGATGTCGTAATGGCGGACATTCGTATGCCGATGCTGGATGGCCTGGAATTGATTCGTGCAGCTTCGGAAATGGAACAGGAATGTCCGGCCTTCATTATTGTAAGCGGCGTTCACGATTTTCATTACGCCCAGCAGGCGCTGCGCTATGGGGTTCATGACTATATATTAAAGCCTATTGATGAGGGCGAGCTTGCGACGACGCTGAAGAAGCTGACCGGAACGCTCGCCCTTAAGCGTATTGCGAGCTTGACGGGCGATAAGCTGGCTGCCGACTCGATTTTTGAAACGTTGATTAAGGGGAGCTTTAAAGAAGAGGATATGAAGACGCTATGCTCAGCCCTTGAGCTAGAGGAGGTTGGCACGTATGTTTATGTGCTGGCTGAACTGCATACAGGCATGGCGGCCAAGGAAACAGAAACAGCATCAGAAACGGCAATAGAATCGGGAGTCCACATGGCGAGCACCACTGATACGACGTCGAAAGCCTTCACAGCCGCTTGTCAGGCGGCTATCCGCCTTATCCAATCCAGCCAATCCAACCAATCCAGTCAAGCAGCGGACAAAAAGCATGAGTCTCCTGCCATATTCACCTATGAGCAGCAGACGGGGCTGTATGGCTGCCTGCTGCATATGAACAGCTTGCTGGCGGACGATTCTGATAGGCATTATATTTTTCGCCTCTTGCACAGCACCTTGGAAAATCAGTTAGGACATCCGGTCACTTTGTACGTAGGCAATCCAGTTGAGCGGCTGCAGCAGATTAAAGAGTCCTACCGCGGGGCGAATGAAGCGTTGGCCTATAAATTTGCGGAAGCGGACCAAGTTATTGTGCATGCGAGCCGTGTACAGGGAACGCCGCTGTATTATTTTGATATGGAGGCAGCATTGTACAGCAGACTGATTGAGAAGGTGGAGGAAAATAAACCGGAGCAATATGCCGCTGACATCGACCTGCTGTTTCAGGCGTTTCGCGAGAAACGTTTTGCTCCCGATGCCGTATCGAATGCGATGGTCCGCTTCGTCATCGGCATCATTAATATTATTCGCAAAATGAATGGGGATGAAAAGCAGCTGAAGCAGCTTCCCGCTATGATGAATTGGCAGCAGCAGGGCACACGCTTATGCGACTTGAAGCAGCTGTTTCTCGCTTTTACGAACGAGGCATCTGCCTGCATCGCTCTGCTTCGCAGCGACCAATCCAAAGGCGGCATCGAGAAGGTTAAGAAATACATTGAAGCCCATTATAACGAAAATATTAGCTTAAAGGGGCTGGCGGGGAAGTTTTATATGAATTCCGTTTATTTGGGGCAGCTGTTCCGCAAAACCTATGGCGTCTATTTCAACGAATATTTGCTCAGCATTCGGGTCAGGGAAGCGAAGAAGCTGCTGCGGCAAACCGATATGCGAATGTATGAGGTGGCAGAGATGGTTGGCTTCCAGAATTCGGACTATTTTGTCACCCAGTTTGAAAAGCTGGAGAAGGTTACTCCAACCGACTATCGCAACGGCCTATTTGGCAAAACCTAAACGGATGGAGGCGGCAGGTGGATGCATTTATTAAATCAATTGAAATTGCGGGATAAGCTGCTTGTTATGTACATATGCTCGGTGTTTATTCCGATCGTACTGACGAACGTCATCTTCTACAACGTGACCACAAACAACATCAAAAACCAGAAGACGCGCGATGCGGACATGGTTTTGGAGCAATTGCAGCGGGAGGTGCGATCCGTCATTGATGAGGCGGCGGGCATCTCCTATTTATATTATATCGATCCGCTGCTGAACGGGCATTTGGATCACACGTACACGTCAAAGCTGGAATATGTAGAAGCGTTTACGGATATGAAAAGCGTGTTTATGAAGTCGGAGCAAGCCTATTCTACGATTAGCTCGACAGTCATTTATACCGACAACCCGACGGTGCTTGCCTCGGGGCAGATTTTGCCGCTCGATGATACAGCTCTCGATGCCGACTGGTACAACCAGTTCAAGCAAACGAGCGCTTCGTATCCCGTCCTCATTCATAGCGGAGATACGATCAGCCTTATTCAGCGTTTGAATAATAGCGGAGACGGGAGATACAACAGCCTGATCAAAAGCGATTTGAATATGGCGACCTTCAGGCAGCTGTTTGCCGGCATCGGTTTTGAAGGGAACATGTATTTCGTCAATGCAAACGGGACCATTCATTATACGAATGAGGCGGGGGCAGACTGGGAGGCGGGAACGCTGCGGCTTGAGCAGATGGCGATGCCGGAAAAGTCAATTGCATTCGATAAGCCGTATGCGAACAACAATTATTTAAACGGCTGGCGGCTGTATGGCGTCATGGACGAGAAGGTTATTTTGCAGGAGGTACGCAAGTCGGGCACCTTTGTTTTATTTTTGGCGAGCATTAACATTGTCGTTCCGTCTTTGATTATTGCCGCCATTTCTCGATCTATCCACGTAAGACTGGTCCGCATTTTAAGGCATATGAAGAAGGTGAAAAACCAGCATTTCGAGACGATTCCGTTCGAGGAGTCGCGCGATGAGATCGGGCAATTGACGGGCGAATTCAACCGGATGACCATGCGGATCGACAATTTAATCAACGACGTCTATATGGCGGATATTCAGAAAAAGGATTTGGAAATCCGCCAGCGGCAAGCGCAGCTTCATGCCCTTCACAGCCAGATCAACCCGCATTTTCTCTTTAATGCGCTGGAGACGATCCGCATGCGCAGCTTAATGAAGGGGGAGACAGAGACGGCGCGGACGATCCATTCGATGGCCAAAATATTCCGCAAGTCGATTATATGGAAGCGCAGCTGGGTGTCGGTTCGCGAGGAGCTGGAGCTGATTGAATGTTTTCTGGAAATTCAGAAATACCGTTTCGGCGACAAGCTGCAATATCAATTGACGGTCGAGGATGCGGTATACGAGCATACGATTCCTAAAATGACCTTTCTTCCCTTTGTCGAAAATGCCAGCATCCATGGTATTGAGAGCTCGCCGGGCATCGGTCTCATTGGACTGCATATTGGTTACGAGGATGGCCGGATTTTATTCCGTCTGACGGACAATGGCATAGGCATGCCGGAGGACAAGCTGAGCGAGCTGATGCAATATTTGCAGGAGGACGGGGCGATGGGCGACAACGTAGGGATGAAAAATGTATACACCCGGCTCAAGCTCTGCTATAAAGACGCCTTCGATTTCACCCTCCGCAGCGAATCCGGCTCCGGCACCACCATAGAGCTCCGCCTCCCGGTAATGGATAAGGGCGCGTAATAGGGACGCCACGCCCTCTTGTCCATCCCGCTAGGGGAGGGGGAATAAGGGGGGAAGCGGATGTGAATGGTTTGGGCGGAATGGCGATCAGAACCCGGACCTTTCGCGCAGCGCAGCCCCAATGTTCCCCCGACCCTGCTCTTGACCTGACCTATAGTTTTCACAGTAAAAGCTAAAGTTTTTAGGGTAACGGAGCCTCTTCCCACGTTTTACAATGAAAGTGCTTACAAAAAATAAACCAATAGATGGAAAGGGGTCATACCAATATGGTCAAAAAGAAGCTTTGGACAATGGGACTAGCAGCGACGCTGTCTGTCGCATTGATCGGCTGCAGCAGCAACAGCAACAGCGGCAATTCAGGCAATGCTGGCAATGCTGGAAAAACGTCAAGCAGTCCGGCATCCTCCTCGGAAGCAGCGGGTGAGCAGGAGCCCGTCACCTTCACGTATTACGGTTTTGCGGCTAACAAGGATACGCTCGCCAGCGATACGGTCATCGGCAAGGAGCTGCAAAAGCAGACCGGCGTTGATTTCAAAATGGAGTTTATCGTCGGTGACGTAAAAACGAAATCCGGCGTTATGATCGCCAGCGGCGACTATCCTGATGTTATCGTGCCAGATGGCGAAATTGATAAGCTGATGGATGCCGGCGCCTTCATTCCGCTGGACGATTTAATCGAGAAATACGGCCCTAATATTAAGCGCGTATATGGACCTTATATGGATAAATTCAAGCAGGCTGACGGCAAAATCTATCATCTTCCTTTTTCCGCGGACCAAGGCTACATTGGCGACCCAGGCATTAGCCAAGGCGCATTTTGGATGCAGCGCTCGGTCTTGAAGGAATTCGGCTATCCGAAAATTAAGACGCTGGATGAATATTTTGACCTGATCAAGCAGTATCAGGAGAAGCATCCGCAAGTGGATGGCAAGGATACGGTAGGCTTCGTTATTTTTGCAGGTGTAGCTGACAACTTCTTTACTCTTACAAACCCTTCGATGCATCTGGCCGGTTATCCGAACGATGGCGGCGTGCTCGTTGATATGGCTACGCATGAAGCGAAAACCTATCAAGCAAGCGAATACGAGAAACGCTGGATTCAGAAGCTGAATGAGGTAAATGCCGAGGGGCTGTTCGACCCTGAATCGTTCACTGCAAACAAGGATCAATATTTGGCGAAGCTGACCTCCGGCCGTGTGCTCGGCTATTTCAACTACGGCTGGCAGGTTGGAGATGCAACGAACAATTTGAAAAAAGCGGGCATTGACGAGAAACGCTATACGCCGCTTCCAATCGTATTTGATCAAAATACGAAGGATCAATATGTCGATCCCCCTGCCTTCGTTAACAACCGCGGTATCGGCATTTCGATAAATGCGAAGGACCCGGTCCGCATTATCCAATACTTTGACAATATGCTCAAGGAAGAAAATCAAATTCTCGTGCAATGGGGCATCAAGGACCAAAATTACAGCGTCGATGCAAACGGGCGTTTTATTATGAACGAACAGCAAATCAGCGAGCGCAATGACACGGAGTTCACTCGCGAGTTCGGTTGGTCCTACTTCCAATACAATTGGCCGCGTTACGGCAATAATTCCCTGCTGGCGGATGGCAACTCCTATGCGGTAGGCAATCAGCCGGAGGTCGCTTATGCAGGCTATACGGACGGGGATAAGGCGATTTTGGATGCCTATGGCGTCAAGACGTTTGCTGAAATGTTTGCGAAGCCGGATGAACGGCCGTGGTACCCCGCTTGGAGCATTAATAAAGGGCAAGGCACGCCGGAGCAGATTTTTGAACAGAAGAGCAGCGATATCGCGAAAAAATATTTGCCTAAGCTCGTGCTCGCTGATCCGGCGCAATTCGATTCCATCTGGAGCGAATATACGGCTGAATTCGGCAAGCTGGATTCCGCAAGCTATGAGTCCTTTATAACGAATATCGTCAAGGAGCGTGTAGCAGGCAATTGGTAGACGGTTTTAGAGAGGAGAGTTTTTAGGTGGAGAAGCAGACACAGCCAGCTATTTCAACCGATGAGGGGCGAGCGCTTAGGCGCTCGCGCCTGCCCTTTTTTTTCAAAAAGCTGCTGCAGCAAAAGGTTCTAGTGGCGATGTCCGTCCCTTTTTTACTATGGCTGGTGTTATTTAAATATGTGCCGCTATGGGGCTGGACGATCGCATTCCAGAAATTCCGCCCGGCTAAGGGACTGTTTGACCAGGAATGGGTAGGCTGGAAAAACTTTAAGTTTTTATTTCAGGACGATACGTTTTATCAGGTGCTGCGCAATACAATCGTCATGAGCACGATTAATTTGGTTTTCGGCTTTCTAACGGCAATAACGCTGGCGATATTGCTCAATGAGCTGCGCCATATTTTATTCAAGCGGGTCGTGCAGACAATCAGCTATTTGCCCCATTTTATATCGTGGGTCGTTGCGGCCAGCATTGTATCCTCGGTGCTTTCGCCGGAGGGCATTATTAATATTTTGCTCGTTAAATGGCATATTATCGAACATCCAATACTTTGGCTCGGCAAGGGCGAGTATTTTTGGGGCATTATCGGCTCAGCGGAAGTGTGGAAAAATGTCGGGTGGAACACGATTATTTATCTCGCGGCCATTACAACGATTGATCCCGCTCAATATGAAGCGGCTGAAATGGATGGTGCGAACCGCTTCCAGCGCATCGGGTATATTACGCTGCCAGGCATGAAATCGGTCATCGTCATTTTGCTCATTATGAATTTAGGGCATATTTTGGAGTCGGGCTTCGAGCCGCAATATTTGCTGGGCAATGGGATGACGGTCGAATACTCGGACAACCTTGATATATTCGTATTGAAATACGGGATGGATATGGGCAACTATTCGCTGGCGACCGCCGCGGGCATATTCAAAACCGCCGTCAGCTTTATCTTCCTCTTGTCTGCTAACGGGATTGCGAAACGGCTTGGCGAGAGCAGACTATTTTAATAGAGCAGGAGGGATCGCATTGAAGGAAGGGCGTTTGGCGCGGAACAAATTTTATAATTGGCCGGATAAGCTGTTCGATTTATGCAATATTGTGTTTATGATCGGCTTAATGATCGTTACGCTGTATCCCTTTATCAATATGTTCGCGCTGTCGTTTAACGATGCGAATGATTCGATTCGCGGCAATATTTATTTATGGCCGAGGCTGTGGACGCTGGACAACTATAAATATATTTTTAATGAGGCCTCGATTTATTATGCGACGACGATATCGGCACTGCGGACGATCGTGGGCACGATAGTGTCGGTGTTTTGCACCGCCATGCTGGCGTATACGGTCAGCCGCCAAAGCTTTGTGCTGCGCAAATTTGTCACGGTCGCTTTTATTTTCACTATGTATTTCAGCGGCGGGCTCATCCCCGGCTACCTATTAATTAAGGAGCTGCACCTGATCAATTCATTCTGGGTGTATATTATTCCCGGCATCATCGGCGTATTTAATATGATCGTTATTCGTTCGTTCATTGAAGGGCTGCCGGACGGCATACTGGAATCGGCGAAAATCGATGGAGCAGGCGAGTTTACGACGTTCATGCGCGTTGTTTTGCCCCTTACTGTACCCGCGCTTGCAACGGTATCGCTGTTCGTGGCGGTTGGACAGTGGAACTCCTGGTTCGACGTATTTTTGTACAATTCCTCGCGAATTGAGCTGAGTACGCTGCAATACGAGCTGATGAAAATACTTCAGACGTCGAATACGGCGGCCACCTCATCGACCGCAGCCGACCAGTTCGCTTCCGGCCAGAGCGGGGTCACGTCTGTCACGCCTACCTCGATTAGAGCTACGATGACGATTATAGCGAGCGTACCGATCATTATGGTTTATCCGTTTTTGCAAAAATATTTTGTGAAGGGCATGACGGTCGGCGGTGTGAAGGGCTAATGGAGGAGAATGGCGAGCCTTCTGCCAATCGCGAGACGCTGCTTGCCCGGATGAAGGCGCATATTGCCGCAGTCGTAGGCCGCTACAAGGGGCAAATTTACGCCTGGGATGTGGTGAATGAAGCCATCGAGGATAAAAGCGGCGTGTGGCTGCGGGATTCAAGCTATTTGCGAATCACTGACATCGGTGACCTTTTGGGGAGCGGCGGATGATTATACGTGGCTGGACAACTTTCCGGTGAGAGGCAGGAAAAATTGGCCATTTGTGCTCGATGAGCAGCATCAGCCAAAGCCCGCCTTTTGGAAAATAGCAAGCTGGTGAAAGGAAAAACGGCCTGACGATTCACGGAGCCCAGACTTGCGCCCCGCGAGTTGGTCAGGCCGTTTTAAGCAGGCGGACAGGCTGCTAGATTAGCTCTTTGCGAGCCGCTAAATAACGGTAAAGGAAGACGCCGGTTACCGCGCATAAGAGCAGGCAGAGGCCGATGAAGCCGTAACCGGCTTGAAGTCCGCGCAGCAAGCCGATTTGCGTCTCGGCACCGTAATTATTTTTCACCAGCTGGGTAACTGCGCCAATCAAATAGTTGAAAATAACGCTGCCGATGCCCATGATCGTAACCGTAAAAGTAATGGCGGATTCGCTGCCGCGCGGATAACGCTTGGCGATGAAGGCCATAACGGTCGGATAAATCGGGGCGATGCCGATGCCGGCAGCGGCGAATAGAAACGCCAGCGACTCGCCGCCCCACACCGCGATAAACGTACAAATCGACGAGACGCCGGCGAAGAGCAGCAGTGACAAGTTAAAGCCGATTTTGTCCGTGAGCGGGCCAAGCAGCAGCCGTGCGCCAGCGAAGCAGAGGAAGAAGGCGGACAGCATGCCGGATGCGGAAACATTTTTCCAAGCGTAAGCCTTCTCCAGAAAATTGACCAGCCAGCCTCCTACCGCAAGCTCTGCGACGACGCCGAAGGTGAGAATGAGCGCCAGCAGCCACAATGCCGGATCACGCATCAGCTCCCGGAAGCCAGAGCGCGGCCCATCTGCTGGATCATCGCCGGGAAATTTGCTCAGCAGCGTCGGTATCATCGGAATGAGACAGAGCGACAGCATAATGAGATACATGCCGCGCCAATCCAAAACATGGCCGTAGACGCTCACTGTAATGAGGCCTGAGGCAATCATCGGGGCAACGGTTGAGCTGAGCCCATAAAAAAAATGGGATAAATTCATCATCGTTCCGACATTGCGCACGAAGATGCGCGCCCCGATGACCGCTAGCGCAATTTCCAGCATGCCGTTGCCGATATACATGAGGAAATAGGACGCCCCGAAGAAAGAATAGCTTTTGGAAAAGAAAATAAGGACGCCTGAAAGAACCATCGAGCCGAATGCAACCAGCGTGACCAGCTTGACGCCGAACTTGCGTGTCAGAAAAGCGGTGAATGAGCAGGCGAGCATATAGCCGAGCGCGTTTAACGACAGCAAGGAGCCAAGCTGCTGTTCATCAAGGGCGAAATCGTATTGGATCCGGGGAATCGCGGGTCCTTTTACATTTTCAGAAATGCCGAACACAATAAAGCCGATGAAAATAGCTGCGAGCTGCAGCGCATAATTTTTGTTAACGGTACGAAGCTGGTTGAACATTTGCAATAGCCACCTTAAGGGAAGTAAATTTGGTACCTGCTCATTGTATAGACTCACCCGCTTGTTTTCAATATAAGCTTTTTCATCGGCCATTATGAAAGTATAAGGATATGAATGTACAGGAAGCTTGAATCTGGTACGCTAGAAGGGGTTTCGCTTCAATTGCCCGAATTATGGTTATACATAGTTACATAGGGCTAGTTAATCAGGTATGTTTTGGGGAGAGGAAGGACGAGCTGCAATGAAGCAAAACTTATATGTGTTTGGTCAGGAAGCAGCTGCACAGCAGTACGATTCATTACGCTCGCCTTATTCAGGCGAGGTGATTGCTGAGGTAGCGAGCGCAACAATCGAGCAGGCCGATCAAGCGATTGAGGCGGCGCTGGAAGCGGCAGCAGTTATGCGGAAGCTGCCCGCTTATCGCCGGGCGGAAATTTTGGCCAAGGTGGCGTCGCTCTTGCAGGAACGCAAGGAGGAGGTTGCGAAAATCGTAGCTATGGAGGCGGCAAAGCCGATCAAGACGGCTCGCGCCGAGGTGGATCGCACCGTGCAAACGTATCAATTTGCGGCGGAAGAAGCGAAGCGGATTCATGGCGAGATGGTGCCGCTAGATGCTGCTCCAGGTGGCGAGGGACGGCTTGCCTATACGCTGCGCGAGCCGCTCGGTGTTATTGGCGCAATTACGCCGTTTAATTTTCCGCTGAATCTGGTCGCCCATAAGGTGGGACCTTCACTGGCGGCAGGCAACACCGTCGTGCTGAAGCCTGCTCCGCAGACGCCGCTGTCTGCTTATTTCATTGCCAAGCTGTTCGAGGAGGCCGGCCTGCCGCCAGGAGCGCTCAATGTTATTAGTGGAGACGGCAAGCTGCTTGGCGAGAAGCTGGTCCAGGATGCCCGCGTGAAGATGATTACGTTCACCGGCAGCCCAGAGGTCGGTATAGGCATTCGCAAGCAGGCGGGACTGAAGCGGGTGACGCTGGAGCTGGGCTCAAATTCGGCTGTCATTATTGACAAGGACAGTGACGTCGATGCTGTAGCTGCAAGGTGCGTAACCGGAGCCTACTCGTATCAGGGGCAAATTTGCATATCCTTGCAGCGGATTTTTGTAATGGACGAGCTGTATGATGCCTTCGTCAGCAAGTTTATCGCATTAGCTGTAGCGCTGCGGACAGGTGATCCGCTGAACGAGCATACGGATGTATCCTCGCTTATCACGGAAGCTGCGACGAAGCGGGCGATGGATTGGGTGGCGGAAGCGGTCCAGCTAGGCGCCGAGCTAGCTATTGGCGGCCGAGTCGACGAGCAAGGCGTTATGCAGCCGACTGTGCTGCTTCATGTGCCAGCAGAAGCGAAGGTTTCCTGCAAGGAGGTGTTTGCGCCGATCGTGCTGATCAATAAAATTAGCAGCATCGAGGAAGGCATTCAGCAGGTGAACGCCTCCGATTACGGCCTGCAAGCAGGCATTTTCACGCAAAATATAGGCAAAGCGCTTGATGCGGCGGATGCGCTGCATGTGGGCGGCGTGCTGATCAACGATATTCCTACGTTTCGCGTCGATCAAATGCCTTATGGCGGCGTGAAGCTCAGCGGCACAGGACGCGAGGGCATTAAATATGCGGTGGAAGAAATGCTGGAGATGAAGCTCGTTATTGTGAATCGGAACAAGTAGCTCGGAACAAGTCGCTGAGCGTTTCTCCGCTCAGCGCCCAAGCCCTATTTTCAAAAGCCAGTTTGTAACTTATTCGGTGGTATATGCGTCTACAATGATAATGAATTCACGGAGAGGAAGATGAATGATGAATAGGAATCCTTTTAAAAATTTGACTTACAAACGTACCCTTGCTTCGATTTTGGCAGCAAGTCTTATAGTAGGCGCATCGCCTGCCGCATTTGGTTTTCCCGGCATAGAGAAGGCAGCAGCGGCAACGGCTGTGCAAACTTATCGCGTCGTCCCGCAACCGTTTATCATTGACGACTACAAATATTCCATCCCGACGATTAACATTAGCGGCAGCACCTATATTGGCATTCGCTCGCTCAATGAGAAGCTGGGCCTGGATATTACGTGGAATGTGAATAGCCGCACGATTACACTCGATGGAAGAGGCCGCAAGCTAACGGCGAATCCGGAGGATGGCAGCTATGTAATTAATGGTCAGAAGACGTACGGCGATTCGGCCCTTATTTATAAAGGCTCGGCTTATGTGCCGCTGCGCTTCTTGCTGGAGCGGATGGGCTATGGCATTTCCTATGAGAAAGGCAGCAAGACCGTAGTTATTAACACGATTGAGGAAAATGAGCTAACGGTTGCTCTGGGCACGATTCAGGATAATAACGACAAGCAAACGCTGCTCGTCAATTATCCGGTCATCGAAGACCTTAAGGACAAAACAGTTGAGGGGAAAATTAATACCTTCCTGAAGCAGGAAGCGGAGTCCTATGCGGCAGCAGGTCAGAAGGACCTTACTAAAGCAACGGCCACAAATGCAGCGTACATCAAGAAAAATCCGGGCACAACATTTCCAAAGGCGACCTTCGAGGGCGTTTTTAACGTGACCTATAATGAACAGGGACGCCTCAGCCTGTATGTGGATTATTACTCCTATCTGGGCGGAGCGCATGGGATGACCTTCCGCGTGCCTTATACATTTGATATCAATAACGGCGAGCTGCTGACACTGAAGGAAGCTGCCGATTACAATTCGAAATACTTATCCATTATGAATGCTTCGATCAACAAGCAAATTAAAGAACGCAAGCTGCCGCTAATTGCACCGTTCGATGGCATCAAGTCGAATCGTTCCTTCTACTTGAAGCATGAGGGAATCGCCATTGCTTTCGAGCAGTATGAGTATACGTCTTATGCCGAGGGCATGCCGGAGTTTGTGACGCCTTTTGAGGCGTTTGAGTAAGAGTAGAATTTGGATTGCTTAAACTGTATTCCGCCAGTTCTGTCAAGGGCTGGCGGAATATTTTTTTGTATGAAAGCTTGTCTCCCTACTGTATAATTTTGCATAGATCTGCTATAATCGTTTTTAATTCCTACTTTATTGGTAGGATTAGTGATGACGCAGGGTGTTATATTCGTAAGCTTGGAAAAACTAACGTTCTGGGAGGTTTTTTATAATGGCTAAGCAAGAAAGACAATATTCACCTGAAACTTTAGCGGTACACGCAGGTCAGCAAATTGATCCCGCTACACAATCGCGTGCGGTACCGATTTATCAGACGACTTCCTACGGCTTTAAAGATACAGATCATGCGGCAAGATTGTTTGGTCTTGAAGAATTTGGAAATATCTATACACGCATTATGAACCCAACGACAGATGTATTCGAGAAGCGGATTACTGAGCTTGAAGGCGGAGTTGGCGCACTTGGCGTGGCGTCCGGTTCAGCGGCGATCACTTACTCCATTCTGAACATTGCATCTGCAGGCGATGAAATTGTTTCCTCGTCCAGCCTGTACGGCGGTACGTACAACCTGTTTGCCCATACGCTGCCGAAGCTCGGCATTAAAGTGCATTTCGTTGATTCCTCCGATCCGGAAAATTTCCGCAAAGCAATCAATGCAAATACGAAAGCGATCTTCGCTGAAACGATCGGCAACCCGCGCGGCGATGTGCTCGATATTGAAGCTGTAGCTGCGGTTGCCCATGAGAATGGCATTCCGCTCATCGTGGACAATACGTTCCCAAGCCCGTATTTGCTTCGTCCAATTGAACATGGAGCAGACATCGTTGTACACTCGGCGACGAAGTTTATTGGCGGTCATGGAACGTCCATTGGCGGCGTTATTGTAGACGGAGGCAAATTTGACTGGGCGCAAAATGATAAATTCCCAGGTCTGACTGAGCCGGACCCAAGCTACCATGGACTTGTATATACGCAAGCTGTTGGTGCGATTGCTTATATTATTAAAGCGCGTGTACAGCTGCTTCGCGATATGGGAGCTTCACTGTCGCCATTCAACTCATTCCTGCTGCTGCAAGGACTTGAAACGCTGCACTTGCGTATGGAACGCCACAGCTCTAATGCGCTTGCAGTAGCAAACTATCTGGAGCAGCACGAATCAGTGGAATGGGTAAGCTATCCAGGTCTAGCAAGCCACGCATCGAATGCGTTGGCGCAAAAATATTTGCCGAAGGGCCAAGGCGCGATTATCAGCTTCGGCATTAAGGGCGGCGTAGAAGCGGGCAAAAAGCTGATTCATGGCGTGGAACTATTTTCCCATCTTGCCAACGTCGGCGATTCGAAGTCGCTCATTATCCATCCGGCAAGCACAACGCACCAGCAGCTCGATGAGCAAAGCCAGCTTGCATCCGGTGTTACGCCAGGACTCATTCGTTTATCTGTCGGCACGGAAGGCATTGACGATATTATTTATGATTTGGAGCAAGCGATCAAAATCAGTCAGGAGTAAGCGATGTTTGCAGAACAACTTTATACAGGAACGAAGGAAGAGAACGAACGCCTGCTGCTGAAGCAATTGGAGGGGCTTATCGAAGATGAGCCCAGCCAGCTCGCTAATTTGGCCAATGCTTCGGCGCTGCTCCAGCAATTTTTGAGCGATATTAATTGGGTCGGCTTTTATTTGCTGGAAGGGGAGGAGCTTGTGCTCGGACCTTTCCAAGGCAAGCCGGCATGTACGCGCATCAAAGTGGGCAGAGGCGTCTGTGGGACGGCGGTTAGCCGCGGCGAGGCGATATTGGTAGCGGATGTGCATCAATTTCCCGGCCATATTGCCTGCGACAGCGCATCGAATTCCGAGCTGGTCATTCCATTGAAGCGGGATGGAGCGGTTATTGGCGTTCTCGACATTGACAGTCCGCAGTTCTCGCGGTTTGATGAGTCGGATTTGGCGACTTTAACGGCATTCGTGAATATTTTGGAGAAGTATTTATAAAATGATTGCAGCATAAAGGGCTCCAGGCCGCCGATTGGCGTTCTGGAGCTCTTTGTTGTTCAACCTCTAATGGAAGGCCGCAGCTAAAAATAAAACTTATCCATTTCCTTCGGCACGCCGTTGCGCTGCAGCAGCTCGCCAATGGATTCCGAGCGGCCAATCGTGTCGCCGGAGGTCAGCAGGCGGACGGCGAATTTATTCGCTTGGCGCTCATATTTTCCAACATTGATAAAGGACTGCTCGTCCAACCAAAAACGGCTGAAGCCGGGATGCAGGCGGTCATGTCCCAGCTCATGCGCGCAAACAAAACGCTGCCAGTCATCCGGCAGACGCTCGTGTATGACGATAAACCGACGGCGCAGCTTCTTATAATAAAAGCCTCGCGTTTCATTCCCCAGATCCGCATAACGAATATGGATACCCAAACCGTTTGCGATTACAAAAGGATCTCTTGTCTGGAATTTTCGTACAAGGCGCAGTATTAGTTTGTCCATGGCAGCACCTACCCTTCGGCATGATCTGTTGTTTTGTCCGTTATATCTGGTTTGGGGGCACGTTTGTTCATTTGCTTAGCTTCCCAGAATAGTCCGGTCAGCACGTCCATGACACGCTGGCGGTCGCCTTGGCTCATCGGAACGCCGTCAAACATGACTTCTCCGTCTTCCTCCAGCATTTTTTTGAAATCGCGTTTGTCTTTAGCAGTTGCCCAGTCTGGCACATGCTCTGCAAACGCATCGCGGCGTCCGAGCAAATAGTCGGCAGTCGTATGCAAAATGTCTGCAATTTTCTGCAAATCCTCACTGGTCGGGACGACACGATCATTCTCGATATGCCCAAAATTTGAGCGTCCCATGCCAAGCTGTTCGGCAATTTCCTGCTGGGTTAATCCTCGTTGTGTGCGCAATTGCTTGATCCTTGCTCCCATCGCCATGGTAATACCCTCCGTCTCTTGAAAAGGTATTTATAATACTTGACGGTATTATAAATATCAATTATAATAAGATTCACAGTCGTTACAGCGGCTATGAACTGATTCCGCAAATGCTACTGAAACTAGCAAGTGAACCGTTTGAAAGCGAGTATAGAAGCCAATTAAGCGGCAAAAACGTATTTTTAATACTATATTTATATTTTACCTTTTAACGATGGTATTGTCAATATCGTAGGTCTGCTATTATTTTTTTGAAATATAGGGTAATAAAAATACTTAATTAAATAGAAAGAGGGTATTTTAATGGACGTAGAAAAAATGACAATTGAGCAATTAAAGTCGTACAAGCGTCTCGTCGCCAGGAAAAAACTAATTGAGAGGCAAAAGGTTGGAAGCGGTCTGACGGTGAGCACGGTATATGAGGATGACAAGCTTCAGGAGCTTCATCGCCAGCTGCGCGGGCTTCCTTCCTATATGTATTTGGACAAGCAGGAGCAGCAATTAGAGAAGCTGGCACATACGCATTTGACGAGGTACCCCGCTGGAACGAAAGCGCAGCTTAGGGAAGTAAAGCAAATCCAGCCGGGTAATGCCGATGAAGAGCAGCTTGTACAGGAGCTTAGCCGCAAAATCGCTAAAGTTATTGAAGCAAGGGCAGGTGCAGCGCCGGAAGGTTATGAGGGTGTCATTGAACGTCTAAGCGAGCTGCAGGATTTGGAGCGCCAGCTGCAAACGATCGATGAGTCGCTGGAAGCGCTGGAAGCTTGTTTCCCTGAATATGCGACTCTGCTGAGGCTCCGTTATATTGAAGGAAAGCCAGCCGACTTCGTCGCATCGGAGCTTGGAATCGTCGATCGTACCTTCCGCAGATGGCGTCAAAAAGCGGTTTCCGAGATTGTCCGGTTTATGTCCGTATAGTGTCCGCTGAGTGTCCGAAATGACCTTCAAAACCGTGTTATTATGATATTGTCACCAAATGAGCAACGGCAACAAGCGATGCTTGCAAGGTATTTTAAATCCTGTTTTCATAATTATAAGTAATTTAAATATCACAACATGAAAGGGGGTGAGGACATGTAGCGCCAGACGAAGGAAGCTTTACAGCAGCAGCAGCGTCAAGGCCGGTAATCGCCGAGTGAGGCGGGAACAGAGCCGCAAGGCTAGCTTGGAGGAAACAGGAGGGAAGCAGCGGTGAACGATCAGGAAAATCGGCAAAGCACGATGGAAGCAAAGCATAGCAAGCAGAAGCTGCTGGCAGCAGCGCGCTATTCCGCAGGCGAGAAGGATGTGCTGAATGTCATTTTGGACGAGCACAGCACTTACTCCCATGAGCAGGTCAAACAGCATTTACAAGCATATTCACAAAAGGAGGTCATGTAGATCATGGCAGGAGGAACTTGGACAACGCAAACGAAAGCAAGACCAGGGGTATACATTAATTTCGCGGCTGAGCCGCAATCGGCAGCAAACGTAGGGGAACGCGGCATCGTATCAACGGCGCTGACGCTGAACTGGGGTGCGCCGCAAACGATGATTTCTATTAAAGCAGGCGACGATCTGCGCAGCGTGCTCGGTTATGATGTAACCGCACCGGAAATGCTGCTCGTTCGTGAGGCTTTGAAACGGGCACAAACTTTGCTGCTCTACCGCTTGAATGCAGGAACGAAAGCGACTGCAACGATTGGCAGTTTGGTTGCAACGGCTAAATTTGGCGGTACACGCGGCAATGCGATTACCGTATCGGTTCAGAGCAATGTGGATGATGAAGATCAATTCGACGTTGTCACTTATTTGGCGGGTGAAGAAGTGGATTCGCAGACAGTTGCTGCGATTGCTGGCCTTGAATCCAATCGCTTCGTCGATTTCAGCGGTACTGGCGCGCTTGTAGCGACAGCTGGTACGGTGCTTGCTGGCGGTGCGAATGGCACGGTGACGAATCAAAATCATCTGGATTATTTGGCGGCTGTTGAGCTGCAAGAATTTAATGCGGTGGCGCTTGTATCTGGCGACAGCTCGCTGAAGTCGGTTTATGCGGCTTTTGCCCGCAGACTGCGCGAAAATGATGGCAAGAAAATTCAGGTCGTGCTGGCCAATGCTGCACTATCGGATTACGAAGGTATCATTAGCGTGAAAAATGGCGTCAAGCTTGAAGACGGCACAGCTGTGAATGCCGAGCAAGCAACCGTATGGGTGGCAGCTGCTACTTCCGGCGCAAGCATGAGCCAGTCGCTTACTTACAGCGTCTATGAAGGTGCGGTGGATGCTGACGTTCGTTATTCGAATTCGCAAATCGAGCAGGCTTTGCGTTCAGGCGAATTTTTGTTCACGCCGAATGGCGGCCGCGTCATCGTTGAGCAGGATATTAACTCTCTGGTTACTTATGTGCCAGGCAAAAATCCTTCTTTTGCGAAAAACCGCGTTATCCGCGTGCTGGACGGCATTGCGACCGACATGAAAAAACTGTTCGAGACGCAATACATTGGCAAAATCGATAACAACCCGGATGGCCGCAGCCTATTCCGCAGCGAATGCGTGAAATATTTGACGCTGCTTCAGGATGGCAATGCGATTCAAAACTTTAATTCCCAAACGGACCTGACGGTTGAAGCGGGCGAGGCTTCTGACAGCATCGTCATCAACGTTTACATTCAGCCGGTTGACAGCATTGAAAAAGTATATATGAAAGTGACGGTGAAGTAATATGGCATTTTTGCATGCAGGAGATACGATTTCGGGGCAAGAGGGACGCGCTTATGCGAAAATCAACGGCCAAAACGAGGAAATGTTCTATATTAAAACGCTTGAAGCAAGCGTGGAGAAGACGAAAGCGGAAATTAAGACGCTGGGTCATCGCGCATTGCAGCATAAAGCGACGGGCTGGTCGGGTACCGGCAGCATGACGGTGTATTATGTGACGTCGAAATTCCGCCAAATGATGCTCGATTACGTGAAAACGGGCATTGATACGAACTTTGATGTCCACATCATCAACGAAGATCCGACTTCGACAATCGGCCGCCAAGAGGTTGTGCTGTACAACGTCAACCTGAACAAGGTCATCATCGGCAAGCTCGACACGGAGAGCGAAGCGCTTGAAGAAGAGCTGGAGTTCACCTTCGACGGCGTCGATATTGCCGAAAGCTTCAAAGCGCCAGCACGCGTATAAAACAGCTTTATCTTAAAATAAACCCAATCCATGGAGGTAGCAAATGAGTGACTTAAGCTTGTTTTTTGCGCAAAATACAGCTGCGGAGGCGACGGAGAAATTCGTCGTGTCCGAGCGATTCAAGGATGCAGACGGCAATCCGGTAGCCTGGGAGCTGCGCAGCATGACGGAGGCGGAGAATGAAGAATGCCGCAAATCCGCGACCCGCAAAGTGAAAGGCAAAAATGGCACCTTCGTGCCGGAGACGAATACGGATGAATATTTGGCCAAGCTGGTCGTCAGCAGCATTCAATATCCGAGCTTGAAGGATGCCGAGCTGCAAAAATCGTACGGTACGATGGGCGCTGAGCATCTGCTCCGCAAAATGCTGCGTCCGGGCGAATATGCTTCGCTCGTGCAGCGCGTCCAGGAAATCAACGGCTTCAATCAAAGCCTGAATGAGCTGGCCGATGAAGTAAAAAACTAATTAAAGAGGGCGACGGAGAAGCGAATTACGCTTACTACGCCCTCCATGAGCTTCGCATTTTGCCCCATGAGCTATTGAGTATGTCGCGCCGCGAGCGGGCGGCGATCTACGCCATGATCGATGTCCGCATCGACAGCGAGAAAAAACAGCGGGCCAAGATGAAGAAGAAATAATGAAAGCAACGGGACGGCGCTTCTCTATTAGAGGGCGCTTTTGTTCTGTAAGGAGGTGGAAGGATGGCGGGTACGATAAATTTGGATGCGAGCGCCGCCGCTGGCGCAGTTAAGATGCTAGATCAATTGAAAAACACCCTGTTGTTTATGGCGCAAACCAGCGCTGCCTCGACCCAGCAAATGATGGCTGCAACCTCGGAATTTAATAAGCTGAACAAGACGATGAACGAGATGAGCCGTGTAGTTTCAACACTTGGTAAAACGCTAAGCAGTTTCAATGCGACTGCTGCCAAGAGCAGCGGTTCAGGTATGTCGGGGCTGGGTGGCATGCTAAAGGGAGTAAGCGGACCAAAATTGTCTTTGGATGGATTATTACTAGCACCACTAAGAGATGCTGGTAATGCTTTAAATTTGAAATTGCAGAATATGGGCCAAATAGTACAAAAGGGTGCTGAAAAGCTATTCGAAATACCCAAAGTGGCTGGGGCGATTTCGAAAATGAAAGACGTTGGCCAAGCATTAACATGGGAGTTTGAGAGTAAGTTTGTTTTGCCATTAAAATATATTGGTAGTAAATTGCAAGGGCCATTGGATAAAATGTTCATTAAGCCATTGGAAAATGCTAGAAATACATTGCAAGAACCCATAAATAAAATGTTTATTAATCCATTGGGAAAACTTGGTAAAGTTTTGAAAATACCGCTGCAGGATCTGATTGTTACGCCACTTAATGAGATTAAAGCTGCAACTAAAATACCGGTTGATGATTCATTTCTTGCACCTTTTAGATCAATTAAAACGGAGCTTTTGAAATTAGCCTCTGAGCTAGCAGCAATATCCCTTAAAGGAGCCTTAAACGAACGCACTCAAAAGGACATGTTAATTGCACGTACTGGGAGTACGGAAAAAGGCACAGCCATTTTCGAGGCGGTAAGGGAACAGTCGATTTCAGCAGGGATTGACCCTAGTGAAGCGATTAAAAATACGATGAATTTGCTTCCAATGGCAGAGAACATGGAGCAATTTACGAAGATGACTTCTATGGCTATGCAGCTTGCTGCATTCGATACAAATGGAGGTGGTACTGCTAGGTCAAGTGAGGCCATAAAATCTGCGATGAATGGCGATACAACGTTATTAATGAGACAATACGGTATTTCTTCTGAAGCAGCACAGGGCTTCGATCCGCAAGAATACATTAACAATGGTGATATGGACGGTTTTTTGACCAGCCTTAATCAAGTTTTTGAAAATGCAAATCTTGGAAAAGCTGAATTGGATATTGTGTACAGTAGTCCACAAAGTCAATTGGACACCATTGTAAATAGTTTAAAAACCTCTTTGGCTGGAGCAGGAATGGGGGCATTAGATGTCCTTACCCCATTAATTGGAAGAATTATGGAAGCTTTTAATAGCGGACAGCTTCAAGGTTTTTTTGACATACTCGGAGCCGGGTTAAGCTTTGCAGCTGAACTATTTGTCATGCTGGGGGATGCGGCTTTATGGGTAGTAACAAATATAATAACTTACTGGCCGGCAATTGCTGCTATGTTACTAACAGCGGCAGTCTTTTTGCTTCCTACTATGATCCTAGGGTTATATAATATGCTGCTTCCTCTTTATATGCAGATAGCCGGATGGTTAATGTTGAATTTACCGATTCTAGCCGTTATTTTAGTAGTAGGATTATTAGTAGCCGCGGTTATTGCCTTTGGAGGGACAGTCGGAGATATAGTTGGATTTGTGGTAGGTACCTTTTATGCAATGTTAGCGAATATTAATAATATTATAGCACTTTTTTGGAACGCTATTGTTACTTACGTTGAGTTCATAGCTAATCTTTTCATCGATCCGTTTTATGCTTTTAAAAATTTGGTCTACAATATTCTCAAGGGAGTAATGGGGTATTTCGGTACGGTCATTAATGGTTTTATAGATGGTATTAACTGGGTCTTGGAAAAGATCAATAGTTTAACCGGGACAGAATTGAAAATAATATCAAAGTTTGATAATGATTCTCTTGAAAAATTCAAGCCAACGTCTGATAAAGATGTTAAGGATTTTTCTAACAATAGAATGAAAAATATGGATTTAGGAGATTCGTTTAAAACAGGCTTTGATGTAGGATCAAATATGACTAAAAGCATGACTGATAAGTTGGGTGATTTTAGCACTGATCTAGGTGGAGGCTTTACGCAGCCTAAAACTGTTGAAACGCCAGGTGGCACAGATATTCCGGGTGGAAACAACGGAGCAGGAGCAGCCGGCATGGGAGCTGGCATGACACCTGACATTGCCAATGTAAACAAAGTTGATGAAGTAGGCAAGGTCAATGACACCGTCGACATTGCCAGCGAGGATCTCAAGACGATGCGTGAGCTTGCGGAGATGAAAAATATTCAGAACTTTGTATCGCTCCAGCCGACCGTGAGCGTACAAACCGGCGATATTAACAATGGCACCGATATCGACACCATCATTGGCCGAATCGAGCGCTCCTTGAATGAGCAAATCGCTTCGTCGGCGGAAGGGGTGTATGCTTAATGATTACGAACAAGCATCATGAGTACGGCATCTGGCTCAGCTACAACAATCAGGAAATTGGCTTCCAGCTGCCGGTTAATCCAGCTGAGCTGCAAATTAGCGACGCAACTAGCGGCAAGTCTTACGATGTATCCGGTCTTGGTGAAATTAATGTGATTCAAAGTCCAAAGCTGACGGAGATTTCCTTCGACAGCTTTTTTCCTGCGCCTGGGGCGAATTATTCGTTTATCGCTAGCGAGACGCTGCTCGAGCCTTACGTATATTTGACGCTGATCCAAGACTGGATGAAAAAGAAACGTCCGATCCGCTTTATTTTCACAGGTGCCTCCTTCGATTTGAATCTTGCCGTCAGTATTGAGAAATTTGAATGGCGGGAAGCGGCGGGCTCGGGCGATATTGAGTACAGCCTGGGGCTAAAAAAGTATGTGTTTTATAAAGCAAGACCCGTCGAAATTAAAAAAGGCCATGAAAAATCTTTTCATGAAGAACGCGATACAAAAGGGCGCCAGACGAAGGAAACCCCAAAAACCTACACGCTCGTAAGTGGCGATACGCTCATTGGGGTAGCCAAAAAGCAGCTGGGTGACGAGTCGCGTTGGAAGGAAATACAGAAGCTGAATGGCATCGCCGATTCTGAGCTGCGCAAGCTGCAAATCGGTAGGGTGCTGAAGCTGCCGGGGTGATGAGATGCTGGAAATTTTGATCGATAACCGGAATGGGAAAGTGTGGAATGTGACAAATCTCGTACCTTCCCTGACGTATAAAACGAAGCGGACAGGCTCCGCATCGAGCTTGGATTTTACGCTTATTAAGGGCGCTCCTTATCAGCATCAGGCGTTTGCGGTCAACAATGGCGATGTCGTTCGGCTGTCGAAGGATGGGAAGGTCGTATTTTACGGCTATGTGTTTGAATACAATTTCGGCAGGGACGAGAGTGTCACAATCAAGGCGTATGACCAGCTGCGTTATTTGCTGATGAGCGATACGTATGTGTTCAGCAACAAAACCGCCACCCAAATGATTAAGCAAATTGCTGAGGATACGGGCTTGAAAATAGGAACGCTGGCGGAGACGGAGTATGTCATTCCTTCTATGGTAGAGGACAACAAAAAGCTGCTGGATATTATGTGCAAAGCGCTCGACTATACGCTAATCAATGATAAGGGCAATTTTGTATTATTCGATGAGGCGGGTGCTTTGTCTCTACGCAATATTGAGGACATGAAGACAGATTCTATCATTGGCGATTGGAGCTTGATGACGGATTTCGGCTATAAAAACTCAATCGACAGTGAATCGTACAATAAGATCAAAGTGGTGCAAAACAATAAAGAAACCGGGAAGCGCGACGTCTACATTGGGCAGGACAGTGCGAATATTGCCAAATGGGGCCTGCTGCAATTTTATCAGGTAGCCGACGAGCAAATGAACAGCGCGCAAATCAATGAATTGCTGGACCAGCTGCTGAAGCTGAAAAATCGGGAGCAGCGCAGCCTCAGCATTGAAGCCATTGGCGATTTGCGCGTGCGTGCAGGCTCCTATGTTCCCATTGTCATAGAGGAACTGGATATTGGACAGTATTTCCTGGTCGATGAATGCTCCCACAAGCTTGAAGCGGACGCGCATACGATGACTTTAGAATTGAAGGTGATATGATGGCACTGCTTGATGCAATTAAAAAAGCGGGCGCTGCCGCCCATGCGTCGGGCAACCCCGTCGCTGTGTTAATCGGCCGGGTAACCGGCACGAATCCTCTGGAAGTGAACGTTGACCAACGTTTCACGCTTTCGGAGGATTTTTTAATTATTCCCGAAGGCGTGAGCGATGTGCAGCGGATTCGCCGCGCTTTGGAGCCGGGTGATATTGTGCTGCTGCTGCGGGTTCAGGGCGGACAACAGTTCGTCGTGCTGGATCGGGTGAGCGCATGATTCCACAAGGTGCAATTATCGACGAGCTGCAGACCGAAGCGGCGATTGAGCCTAGCCGCACGTATTATATCGATTTTGCCAATAAGCGCATGTCCGGCATGACGGATGGCCTCAGTGCGATTAAGCAGGCTGTGTTCAAAATTTTGCAAACGGAGCGTTATCGCTATTTTATCTATAGCTTTGATTATGGCTCCGAGCTGGATTTATTGAATGAATCCTCCCATCTCTATGTACGATCTGAACTCAAGCGCCGCGTAACTGAAGCGCTGCTGGCGGATGATCGAATAGCAGATGTGACGGATTTTGAACTGACGGTTGAGGGGGACAAGGCAGCGGTAAGTTTTACGGTAGTAACCGATGAAGGCAGTTTTAAAGAGGAGGTGATGGCCCGTGTATGAGGCATTTACGTACAGCTTTATTTTACAGCGCATGCTGGACCGGGTTTCAGAGGATGTAGATAAGCGGGAGGGCAGCGTTATATTTGACGCTTTAGCGCCAGCGGCTGCCGAGCTGTCAGAGATGTATGCGCAGCTTGATGTGAATCAGGCGCTTTTGTTCGCGGATACGGCAACTGGAGAGTGGCTGGAACGCCGGACAGCCGAGTTTGGTGTGGAAAGGCAGCCTGCGACTTTTGCCCAGCGGCAAGGGGAGTTTTTTGGCAGCAATGGGCAGCTTGTAGATGTTCCTTTGAAGAGCCGGTTTGCCCTTGATGATTTGAGGTATACGGTGACGGGGAAAAACGGAACGGGACTTTTCACGTTGACCTGTGAGACAGCGGGTATCGTTGGCAATCAGAAATATGGAGCGCTGCTGCCGCTTGCTTATGTTGACGGGCTCGCGCGTGCCGAGCTTGCGCAAATTTTGGTGCCTGGCGAAGAAGCGGAAACGGATGAGGCTTTGCGAGCAAGGTATTACAGCGTCGTGAACGAGCCAGCGTTTGGCGGCAATATTGCCGATTACAAGCAAATGATCAGCTCAATTGATGGCGTTGGCGGGGCGAAAATTTTTCCGGTGTGGAATGGCGGCGGCACCGTCAAATGCACAATTATCGCTGCAAATTGGACAAAGCCAGCGGAACAACTCGTTGCGCTTGTTCAGACTGCCGTCGATCCAACGATCAACAGCGGACTTGGGCTCGGTATGGCGCCAATCGGACATGAGGTAACGGTAACGGGCGTCGACGTGGCGCAGGTGGCCGTGGAAACAACGGTTATGCTTGCGGCAGGTCGGACGATAGGACAAGTTCAAAGCGATATTGAGGATAAAATTTCCGCTTATTTGCTAGAGCTGCGTCAAGAGTGGATGAATCAGCAGGAGCTTACCGTTCGCATTGCTCAAATCGAGGCTCGTATTTTGACCGTTTCGGGAGTGGTGGATGTACTTGGCACAAAGCTAAACGGAGCTGCCGCCAATTTAGCTTTGGCTGAGGATGAAATCCCGTTATTGGGGGCGGTGGTTGTAAATGACTAAGCTGGTTTCATCCTATTGGCCGGAGATGTATGCAGACATTAAAGAATTCATCAAGCTCGCCGCCACGGAAGATGTGGAACTAGCTCTGCTGGAACAGGCGGAGCTACAGCAGTTGGCTGATGGGTTTGTAATGACCGCGAGCCTGCCTGCTATTAAACGCCGGGAGCGCATGCTGGGCATTCAAGCCGATCCGAATGCGGAAAGCATTGATTTTCGCCGGAGACGAATCGTCAATCGTTATTCGACCAAGCCTCCTTTTACGATGAGATATTTGCAGGAGCGGCTGGATTTTCTTGTTGGTGCTGGACGAGGCATCGCTGCTGTTGATGTGCAAAACTTCATATTGACGGTAACAGCTGCGATTGATGACGCTAATATTTTTAAAGAGGTCGAGCGTACGGTTTCGGCTATTAAGCCTGCCAATATCGTCTATCGTCAGCAGACAGCGATTATGGATGGCGTTGTTTTGAAAGAAAGGATTGCAGGTGTTCCGCTCGTGCGGAACACTAGACTCGGCAGCTGGAAGCTCGGAGTTACGCCATTTACAGATAGGGAAGCAGAGGTGGTTGTGAAGTGATTACGTCTACGTTTAAGCAGGAGGTTGCGGAGTTTATTGATTCAAAAATTACGAAGGTTGTACTCAATAACGG
This sequence comes from Paenibacillus sp. BIHB 4019, assembly GCF_002741035.1. Lineage (NCBI taxonomy): Bacteria > Bacillati > Bacillota > Bacilli > Caryophanales > Paenibacillaceae > Paenibacillus > Paenibacillus sp. BIHB 4019. The sequence continues at coordinate 3,479,143 of NZ_CP016808.1, forward strand.
GGCTTATGAGATTACGGATTTTATTATGAAGTCGGTTAGCGATAACACGCTTAACCTGAATTATTTGATTCCGCAAGGCACGGTCGATACCGTCACTCGCATTGAACTGAAAAATGCAGCCGGAACCGTCAGCGACAACATCGTAAACCTACCGATTGCATCAGACACGCTTATGATTCAAACGATTTTTGTGAAGGAGGAGTAACATACACATGGCTAAAACAGATTGGAAATTTAATGATATGGTGACCGAGACGGATATGAATGAGCTGGGTCAGGAAGTGAACGAACAGGCCGCGGCTATCGGAGATATGCCCACAGTGCCGACGGAGGCGAAGGATGCAGCTGGGGCGATTGGGGAATTACATGGGGAACTTGATGAAATGAAAAGTGATTCAAGGATTACAGTACCTATTAAAACAGGGGCACAAACAATTCAAGGCGGGAATGTCCCTGCGCTTGTTTTCCCGAAGATAGAAGGACGTACGCTCATTAATATGCTTGGAGATTTAGGAAATCTTGAGGAGCTTAGCAAGGTGATTTTTTACCAATCTACTGGTGTACTAGATTCTATAAATAAAACGGTAGGCAATTATGGTGTCAAGGCAACTATTTTAAATGGATTTACTCTAGGTGTTGTAGCAGCTTCAGCATCAATTTCTTATAAGGCAAATAGGTACTATATTCTATTGGCCGATGTGAAAAATAGTAATTGTGAGGAAGTTTTTATCCAGACTGCAAGTTCCGCAACTACAAAACTAATTACAACGGCTGATTCGTCAAAGTTTAGCACAGTTGCTACTAAATTCTCTCCAACAACAGATATTATTGGATCAGCAGAAGTTGTTTTAAAGGGAGTTGCTGGGCAAGTTGCTTATGTAGATGCATTAAGGGTTTATGAAATTACTGCCACTGAATATTATGAGCTAGACACTATGAATGGTGGAGAACTTGGTGAAAAGTATCCGTATTTGGGAAAGGGCATTTATGGTGTTGGAAACCCTGTTATTACTAGCATTCAAAATAATCTGTTGCCTGATTTTAACGATTGGAGATTTAATGCAGGAGCAACTGCTGGAGCGGGAATTTCCCTTCTTGGTCCTAACTCCATAATTTTGGATGCTACTGAATCGCCAGCCGGCGCTGAGGTGGTTGTACAATTAGACAGAGTTTTATTAGAGCCTAACACTTCATACGTGCTCAATAATACTTCTACTAGTGGTTACATGAGGGTGAGGTTTGATTATAAAGACGGTACAGCCAATTCACGTATAGTTATCCCGCCTAATACTAGTAGAACTTTTATAACAACAATAAATACGATAGCGATGGCGGTTCTATTAACAAATATTTCTGGATATACAGACGAAAATAATATGGCAACCTATTCTTATTCAAAAACAAGTCATACCTACACGGATGTTTCCTTAATCAAGGGGGCTCATAGCCAGTCCGTTAAACGGCAACGGCAATCCTCATCTACCAGTATTGTTGAGTTGTATAGTAATGGTAGCGGCTCACATAAAGATTCAGTTCAATATATAAGCGGACAACTTAAAAAAATAAAGAAACTGGAAAAAATAGTTTTAGATGGATCGCTTCCTTGGAACTATCATTCAAATGCTGCGGGATACAAAATAGTTGCCATTCAATTAATCGGTCTTCCGGCAATCAAAACCGTCCCTCAAGGATATTTAACAAAATACGATGGAAAGCCTTGCATAAATGATTTAGGCGGTGTTGCTGTATGGCCCAGTAATGATTATTGGCAAATTGGTAATTCGACGTATGATACTCTATTCATTTCTGTTGCTAGCTCAGATAGTGGATGGGGTAATTCGTATACTCCCACTATAGATGAAATTAAAGCCTATTTTAATGGTTGGAGAATGTACATTCATGGAGGAAGTCCAGCAGTTCCTTATAATGGTTCTGGAACGAAGTCATGGGTTCGCATCATTGAATGGGATAATGCAACGCCAAATAACGTACCAACAATTCCTTCAGGTGGAGTATACAAAAACTATCAATTGCTATACCAGTTGCTAAATTCTTCTGTTGAAAATATACAAACCAAGGGAGCTGTTGTTCTTGAACAAGGTGACAACACAATTACACTGTCTACCAACAATGTTCCGATATTTAAAGCTTCATTAACATATGCTGAAAATCTGCATGCGGTTATAAGTGACTTGGAGCGTGAAGTTGCTAAAAATGACTTGAAAGTAAGTAATACAAAAATAATGCCTGATGGATTTAATGTAGACGCGTTAATTGAGACAGGTAAATATTCAGTGTATAACGCAATTAACGCTCCAAGGGGGAATGGTATTTGTTATTATGACGTCATAAAACATTACGAGCTTAGTAACTATGGATCACAAGTCGCTTATTTCTATGGGTCTAATCAAATATGGACACGCAGAAAATTGAATGATATGTGGACAAAATGGGAAGAAGTAACGGGTAAACTTTCCAAAACAGGAAATGAATCCGTAACGGGTGTTAAGCAATTTCTTAACGGTCTAAGCGTTCAAGCAGCATCCGTTCCGCCCGAATTAGCGTCTCCAGGCTGCATATACGCCGATGGTGCCAATGGAATGTTGTATTACCACGATTTAAGCGGCTGGAAGCTTGTGTATCACAGTGGTTTTTCCCCCTATGTTGCTGGAGGTTATACAGGGAATGGAGCAGCAGTTCGAGATATCTCATTGCCTTTTACTCCAAGCTCCGTTTTAGTCATGGCTAATAATGGTGCCACGTTAAGCGGCACTTCAGGGTTTGGCGGGCTATCAAATACTAGTGTTCCTGTAAATATAAATTCTAATCTTATTGTTCAAAATGGGACAAATAAATTTACTATTTTCTTTAATTCTTCCAATGGACAGCAATCTAATAATAGTTCATATGTATACAACTTCATTGCATTCAGATAAGGAGGCTTCAAAATGATCGTATGGAAAGATGGTAACTACGAGACGGGCTCATGGTTGACGGCTGAATCATATGAAGGTTCAGATCATTATTTTATTGATGAAGCAACGGACGAGGGAGAAGCACTAGCTGTAAAATTGCAGCGACTTTATCCTTATTTCAAGCTAATTGTCGAAAATGGTGAATTAAAAGATGTAGAACCGAGGGAGAAAACGGCAGAAGAATTAGCGGCTTTAAATGCCCCACTCTCAAAAACTCTGGAACAAAAGCGCATTGAACAACTGGAAGTTAGCAATCTCGCACTAATGGAAGTCGTTGCTGAGCTTTATGAGAAAGTAATTGATGGGAGGTAAGCGAAAATGGCAATTGTAAATGTATATGTATCCCTAATTATTGCAGGGCGACGAACGTTTGATCAGGTTCCAGAAAGTTTGAAGGCAGCTGTTGAAACCGAGTTGGCAGTTAAAAGGCTTTAAGAGTAATAACCCATGCTCCGCTCCGGCGGAGCCTTATTTTTTGTCTCTAGCGCAACAACCGCGTGGAGACTAATACGAAAGGAGGCAACACCAAAATGTTCAAACCTATATTCAACGTCGATATTACGCCGGGCACGACAATTGCCGGAGCGATCGGCGCTTTTTTGGCGCCGTGGATTGGATTGATTTATGGGGAGGGGAGGCTGATTCCGATTTTGCTGCTAATGGTGGTCATTGGGCTGGACTGGATCACGGGCATTGCCGCTTCGCAAAAAGATACGACGTATTCCTCGGAATACGGCATGCAGGGCGTGCTGCGGACGCTGTTCCTTCTGGCCCTGCCAGTGCTGGCGAATTTGCTCGATATGATGCTGGCGATGCCGGGGCTGTTTTTCTACGCGATTACGATTGGGCTGATTTATCACACCTGGCAGTCGTTGACGGCCAATGCTTACCGCGCCGGCTGGGGCAAATGGATTCCCGAGGCTGTCGTCAAGTTGATCGAAAGCGAACTGAAAGCGAAGATGGAGCGGGCGACAAAACGCGGTGCGGACCCTACAGAACCAACAGAATCAACAAAACCAACTGAGTCAAGTGAACCAACAGAAAGGAAGGATTCCTAATGCTGACCTTATTGCAGGTGAAAAATAAATCCGTACCCAAGCTCGAAGGGCTGCTAGCCCCTGTGCGCGCCGCCGCAGAGCGCCTAATTGAACGCTGCTATGCGCGTGATATTCCCATCGTCATTACACAAGGCTTGCGTACAATTGCTGAGCAAGACAAGCTTTACGCACAAGGCCGAACGTCAGCGGGCAGCATCGTCACTAACGCAAAAGGCGGCTACAGCTATCATAATTTTGGCGTAGCAATAGATTTTGCACTGCTATCCGCAGATGGAAAGCAGGTTTACTGGGATACGAAGCGCGATGGCAATGCCAATAAAGTCGCGGACTGGGCCGAGGTAGTAGATGAAGCGAAGCGGCTTGGTTTTGCGTGGGGAGGAGACTGGACTTCATTTAAGGATTATCCCCATTTTGAAATGACGTTCGGCCTGACGACGGCACAGCTTCGGGCTGGCATTCGGCCAACAGCGGCACAGATTGCTGCTGCGATGGCCATTATAACGAAGGAGGACTCGTATACTATGAAAGCCGAAGATGCTAATGATCTTATTAAACGGTACTTGCAGCCCGCCTGGGCAGCATGCAAGCAAAAAGGCGATACAGCAGGCATGCAAGAAGCGCATCGACTTGCAAATGAGCTTCGCAAAGCAAGCGGACAAAAAGAACAATAAACCGCCTGCGGCCATCTATTTTGCCGGCTTGCAAATAGAATCTGAACAAAGAAATGGAGAGAAATTGCGATTTCGACGCACTTTTGCGTTACTCACCAGACGCTCTCCATTTCGGCGATTGCCGCAAGCTTATTTTGTGACCACGATGTACTGCTGCCTCCTCCATTCGAACTCCTCTGCTTGAAGCAACTCAGCTATTTCTAGCGTCAGTTCAGGCTCCAGCTTCGCCGCTTCACTAAAGCGCTCCACTCCATCCGTCCAGCAGGAAAAGAGCTGGATTTCCTCATCGATTTCCAGATTGCGGTCGAGGTAATGGAACAGCTCCGTCAAGCATTTTTTGCTGCATCGATATGCAGTAGGATACAAGCTCTTTATTTCCTCATTCATTTGGAAGGAGCCGCCATCCGGGTGTACTTCGTATACATAGGGAAGGCGGAAAATATGCGAGGCATATTGATCTTCCATAGGCCCGCGTACATATAACCCCGCAGCATCCTCTGACGTTTCATAAATTTCTATCAGTTTGTCCCCCTTCGGATATTCAGTTGAACTGTATTCTCCAGCAAAGTCTATTTACCTACCCCATCCTTGTGAAAAATATATCGTAGTTTTTGTTAAATAGTCATACTTTCCCCTAAAGAAATGGAAGCGTTATTACGTTAAAATAAAACGGTAGCAAAGCAAATGAATAGGCGAAAAAGCTCATAATCGCGAGTGCGTCTCTTACTCCAATGATTGCCTCTTCCATGTTAAACTTAAGCTTATAGGCTATTTTCGCAGGAGGAGGGGTTAGCGGATGAGTTTTTCGGCAGCAGCGTTAAAAGATATTTCTCCATTCGTGCGTTTTGTTAAAATCATCAAATCCGCCGAGCTATCGGGCGAGTGGCTGGATTTTGACCACGTATTTACATTTATTGAGCAGGGGCAAGCCGATTTTATATTAGATGGCGTTCGCTATCAGCTTGGAGAAGGCGATGCCATTGTGATGCCGCCGCTGATGACGCATTTCATTCGCTCTACGTCGAGCGAGCCGCTGATTCAGTATATTTTTCACTTTGATTTATTCCATGATGTTAACCGCGAACGTTGGCAGTCCATTGGCATCGTAACGGGTGAACAGCTAGTCATTCCACAGCGTGAGCAATTGCTGCAAGGCTTGCATCCGGTTTCCGCCATTAGCGGGCCTGACCGCATGGAACTGAAGAAGCTGTTTCTCGTCATGCGAAAAAGATTTATAGAAGGCGGCGTTACTAGCGAACTGGAGCTTAAGGCAATGGCATTGCAACTGCTCGTGTTTTTTCTCCGCAATCAAAACGGGCATGAGCGTCAAGAAGGCACACAGGCGAAAGCGTGGGCGCCAATCCAGCAATGCATTGACTATATTCAGCAGCATTACGCTGATCCTGAACTGGATAATGATCGCATAAGTGGGCAATCCGGTCTGTCGCCGGGCTATTTATCCAACTTATTTAAAGAGCAGACGGGCGTCACGCTTCATAAGTATTTGACGTATGTGCGCATTGAGCATGCCAAAAAACGGATTATGGCAGGCAGAGAGACGTTGACCGCGATATCGGCGGGCAGCGGATTTTCGAGCATTCATCATTTTAGCCGAATATTTAAACGCGAGGCGGGCTTGACACCCAGCCAATTCAAGGCGGAGGCATCAGGCCCTATTCGAAGCCTCATAGGCGATAGTCCAACCACTACATAACGGGAGAGTGCGTCTTATGAAAAACACGCAAATTGAATTTACAGCGCCATGGAAAGTAGAAGTGAAGCAGGAGGAGCTGCAAGCCCAGGTTCCAGAGCTTACAGGCAATCAGGTGCTGGTGAAAAAGCATTATACGCTCATTAGCCCTGGCACGGAGCTTGCTTGTCTTTCGGGAGGCGAAGGCTGGTTCCATATGCCATCTGTACCAGGGTATGCGGCAGCTAGCGAAATTGTAGCCTTGGGGCCAGAGGCGGCAGAAGGCTTCCAAATTGGCGATATGGTGTTCCATTACGGCAAGCATTCCCGCTATGAGCTGACGACGACAAGCGGGGTGTTTCTTAAAGTGCCGGACAGTTTGCCGCTGGCTTGGGCTCCTTTTACACGAATGGCCACGGTAGCAATGACAAGCACGCGGGTATCGTCGATTGAACTGGGCGATTATGTAGCGGTGACGGGCCTTGGCCTAATCGGCAATATGGCCGCGCAGCTGGCCGGACTCCAAGGCGCTTCGGTTATTGGCATTGATTTAGCTGCAAAACGCAGAGATCTCGCGAAAAATTGCGGCATCCAGCATGCCATTGAGGCAGGCGCGGATACGCATAAGCAGGTTATGGAGTTGACGGGCGGCAAAGGCGTATCTACACTTATTGAAGCGACGGGCGTCCCGCAAGTTATTTTGGATAATGTAGCGCTTGTTGGCCAATATGGGGAAGCGATTTTGCTCGGCAGCCCAAGGGGAGAGCTGCAAAGCAATGTAACCGACTTGCTGAACAGCATTCATTTGAATGGTCGCGGCTGTGTGACGTTCAAGGGAGCGCATGAATGGCGTTATCCGCTAACGCCGGAAGCATTCGTCAAGCATTCCCTTGTGCGCAATTCAGAGGTCGTATTCCGCCTCATGCAATATGGCAAGCTGCAGGTCGAGCCGCTCATTAGCCACATTATGAGTCCTGCTGATGCACCTGCTGCCTATGAAGGATTACGCAATAAGAAAGATGAATATTTAGGTGTGCTATTTAACTGGGAAGAGGTGTAGGGGAATGATTAGAGGATTAAGCAGGTCGGGATTAGGCTCCATTACAGATGAACAGCTGATTGCAAAAGCGGCAGAGTACGGATTCGGGATTGTGGATATCGATGCCAAAGCGCTTGTAGAAAAGCATGGGGAGCAAGGGGCAGTGAAGCTGCTGTCTGACCATCATGTGACTGTAGGCTCAATAGGGCTGAATGTTGAATGGCGCGGCACGGATGAGCAGTTTCGGGAAGGCTTGAAGCAGCTTCCGCTGCATGCAGCGGCTGCGGCACAATTGGGATGTACAGCTTGCTGTACTTACATTTTGCCCTCGACGGACAATAAATCGGCCCTATTCACCGTGCTAGCGGTAGCCCGCCTGCGCCAAATTGCTGACATTTTAGATGCGTATGGCATTCGTTTTGCGCTGGAGTTTGTGGGGCCGCATCATTTGCGGACGGCATGGGCGAACCCTTTTATATGGACGGTTGAGGAGACGCTAGCGCTTATTTCGGCAATAAATCGCCCAAATGTTGGCTTGTTGGTAGATGCCTATCATTGCCATACGACGGGTTTTACGCCGGAGCATTTGCGGAGCCTCAGAGCTGATCAGGTCGTTCACGTTCATATTAATGATGCCCGCGATCTTCCTGTCGCTGAGCTGCTGGACAATGACCGCCTCTACCCTGGTGAAGGGGTTATTGACCTGAAAGGCTTTCTTGCTGCGCTCGCCGACATCGGCTACAAGGGGCCAGTTGTACAGGAAATATTGACCCAGAAGGCTCCTGAAGGAACAGCGGATGAACTGCTAAGCCGCTCCAAGGCCGGATTTGACAAGGTTTTTGCATAAAAGGCTCCTTAAGCCAGCAAGCCCGCAGCTAACGGGGCAAACGCACATTTCTTGCAAGCGCCTATACCGTTTCGCCATTTCGTCCATAGGATACTGTGTACTTCAACCAAAGGAGATGGACAAATGAGCTACAATGTGGCAAACGCTGGAATTGGCTGTGCCCCTTGCGGTGTAGGCGGAGCTTTCACAAGCGTAGGATCGATTCTTGTGCTTTTCATCCTGCTTGTAATTATTACTCGCGCTTGCTGGATATAGTCCAGTTATAGGGTCTGGCGGTTCGGCACCTAACTAGGCGCTGGGCTGCAGGAACGTATATCTGAACAAAAAGGAGTTGAACAAATGAGCTACAATTTAGCAGGTGCAGGCTACGGCCACGGCTGCAGCCCCTTTACTAACGTAGGAGCGATCCTTGTCCTTTTCATTCTACTTGTTATCATCACTCGCGCTTTCATCTAATGAATAAATGTTGATGTCTGCCGACATGGCTCATAACTTTATTAGGTTTTGCATATCCGCTGCAAGCTATTTCATTCAGACTGCCAGCTTTCCTGAGCGTGCAAAATCATGAAATAGGCTTAATCGACCCGGAGCATCCCGCGCTCCGGGCTTTTACATAGCTTGGGCCGTATATAAGGTGCGAAAACGTAACTATTACGATATAATAAAGCTTATGTAGAAGGACAATAATGGGATACGGGAGTTTTGGAGATGGAAAATAGCAAACCGCCAGTTCCGGTCTATTTGCTGACCGGGTTTCTCGGAAGCGGCAAGACGACGCTGTTGAAACGCATGCTCGATTATTGGCAGGCTGAAGGTAAGAAAGCAGCTGTCATTATGAATGAACTGGGCGATATTAATTTGGATGGACAAGAAGTCGGAGATGAAGTGCCGATGGCCGAGCTGCTGGGCGGCTGTATTTGCTGTACGATTCGCGGCGATTTGAGCTTGGAGATGAAGCTGCTGATGGATGAGCATCAGCCAGATATCATCGTTATTGAATCAACGGGTGCTGCGAATCCAATGGAGATTTTGGACGGCGTTACCGAAGCGGCCATGTATATGCGCATTGATCTGCGAGCGGTTATTACAGTTGTAGATGGCCCCGAGCTGTTAAAGCGTACCCGTGCCGGCAAAGGACGGACGCTTAAGCTGATGCAGGACCAAATTCGCTGCGCGAGCTTTTTGCTGCTTAATAAGGTGGACAAGCTGGAGCCGGAGCAGCTGGTTGAAGCGCAGCAGGCGCTGCGGGAGCTGAACGCCCACGCCCAAATCGTTGCGACGATGCGCTGCATTATCGACGAGTGGTCCTGGCTGGACGCTCAGCAACCGGTGATTGCAAGCTCCGCGGCCTTGCCGCCGACTGCGAACCGGGAAAACGCTGAAGCTGTCCATGCCTGTGGCCCGGGCTGCTCCCATGAGCATGATGAGGATCATCACCATCATTCTCCCGAGCATGAAGAGCAGCATGCGCACCACCACCATTCGCATGACCATGTCATGGCGCTGACCCATTATTTGCAGGGGCCTGTAGACAGCGTTCAGTTTGAAGCGCTGCTAAGAAATTTGCCTGAGCATGTTTATCGGGCGAAGGGCATTGTGACTTTTACGGATACGGCGAGCCGCTTCTTGTTTCAATATGCCTATGGGGAAAGCGATTTTATGAAAATAACACCGCAAGGCAAAGTTAATGATGTAGCCGTGTTTATTGGCGAGCATTTTTCCCGGGAAGAGCTGATTGCACAGCTTCAGCAGTTGGAGTACGGCGCTTCTTCTGAAGCATAAAGCGAGCCAGCAGTAAGAATGGGGCAAATGGGCTGTCTCCATGCACATAAAGCTGTATTTGCAGCGCCAGGCGTCAGAGCAGAAGCTCTGGCGTTTTTTTATGATTCTTCCGCTTTTCTCATGATTATGTTAATTCGTTGATGGACAAAATAACCAAGTAAAGGGGCTGAAGCGATACGCCCTCTTGCATCAAGAACTCAGGCATGGCGAAGAAAGGATTTTTAAATTAGCCATTCCTTTCTTCGCCTGTGCTCAGCAGAAAGGTTGTGTCCAAGGATGAATAAGTCAAAAATAGTGAGGTCAGCAGCGGCATGCCTGCTCGCAGCGGCCATAGCGGTACCCGCGGCCTATGCCGCCGAGCCTGCCCAGCAGCCGCAGGCGGAGGAACAGCCTGGCAAGCTGCCAGCTGCCAAGGGCCATTTTCACGAGGAGCATAAAAAGCATCATCGCGAGCACGCGCTGGGCCACGAGCAGTATCGTCTCGCCAAGCTTCGTTATATGGCTGAATACTTCGGCATCGCGGTAGAGGGCAAGACAGCCGAGCAATTAAAGAGCGAGCTGAAGGCAGCGAAGGAAAAAGACCCGGCGAAGTGGGAGGCCTTTAAAGCGGAGCATCGGGCCAAGCGTTTGGAAATGCTGCGCAATGCAGCGAAAGAGTATGGTCTTGAGACAGAAGGAAAAACCGCCGAGCAGCTGCGCGAGGATATTCGCAAGTTTCAACGCTCCAAGGACACGGCAGATGACAGCAGGCGTTAAATTGGCCGTATTTTTCTTGAAACGGTAGCTGCGCCGCCAAAGTCCTTGATTATGTGTAAAAATATGGCCGGTCTATTATCGGGTACAGGTCCAATATGCCTACAAAAGCAGAGCCGGAAAGCGCGAAAGCTCCCATCACATGTAGGGGAGCTTTCAGCTATAACAGGCAACGAGGGTGAGGAAATACAGTTTTTTGAACGTCAGCAGCCAGGCGCAAATGGCTGAAAAACAGCTTTTTCTCAGTAGATAGAGCAGTTAAATCGAGATTCGACAATAATTGTCGCAATTTGTCGTGGTAATTTAAAATATTAAATTAATTTGGCGTTGTGTTTGGATTAATGCGTCAAGTATACTAGAACTATATCATAATTTGGCAAAATTCGTCGATTCAATAAGCAGCTTCATTTTGGAGGAGGATAGGCACTTGAAAACAATGAGGGTTGGTATTGCACATAAATTAATTTTTACTTTGGGAGCCCTCATGATCCTGTCTTTCACTTTGCTTGCTTCCATTCAATTAATGAAGCTTTACGACGTCAGCTTGCGTCAAGGGGAACTGGTTGCGCAAAATCAGTCCAATGCCTACACAACCAAGATGTCCATTGAAACGAACGATGCCTTGATTAGACTTGAAGGACTGCAGCAATCGTTGCAGCAAATGAAGGAATATAACATGACTGACCGCTCGGAGGCAGTTAGACTCATTGAAAATTTTGTGCGGGAACAGCCTTATATCCTCGGTGTTTTTACGGTTTGGGAGCCTAATGCATTCGATAATCAGGATGGGAACTTTCGCAACAAAAGCAGCTACGATGATGACACGGGACGTTTTGTCCCCTATATTGTGCGTCAAGGCGACAAGATAGTAGCTTATCCTAATAAAAACTATGAGAATATTGGCGAAGGGGACTATTACCAAATACCCAAGCGGACGAAGAAATTCGCTCTAATGGAGCCTTATTATTATGATATAAATGGCGAGCGGATTTTGATTTCGTCATTTGTTTATCCGATTTTGGATGAGCAGGGCAAGTTTCTAGGTGTCGTTGGAGCGGATATTTCCCTCGACATGGTGCAGCAGGAAGTGGAGAAAATCCGACCTATGGGCGGCTACGCGACGATGATAACGGCTGGTGACAGCTACCTTGCTAATGGACTTGATCGCGCGCTGGTATCCAAGCCTTATTTGCCTTTGCCGAAGGGCGAATCGTTAGAGGAGCTGAAGGAGCAGGCTCTAACCATTATGTATACTTCCGACCCCATGTTAGGCGGAACGGTAATGAGGCTGCTTAACCCGATACATATAAAGGATCAAACCTGGTATTTTGAAACGATCATTCCGAAGGGCAATATGCTCAAGGACTACTATAAAGGCTTAAGCAATACCATCATCATTTCCCTGGTTGCTTTTATTTTCACAACGATGCTGATGATTTTGCTCATTCGCAAAATTGTGCTCCAAAACATCCGCAAAGTGGTCCACGTGTCCTCGGCGCTGGTGGAGGGAGATACCGACCAGAAGCTGGACATTGATACGAAGGACGAGTTTGAATTTATGGCGCAGCAGTTCAATCGCATGATTGATCACCGCAAGGCGAGCGAGGAATTAATCGAATTTCAAGCGACTCATGATTTGTTGACAGGCTTGCCTAACCGCTACGGCTATACGCGTCATATTGAGCAAATACATACTGTGCCTTACAGCAACAAGCAGGCAGCACTGCTGTATATCGATTTGGATCGCTTTAAAGTCATTAACGATACGCTCGATTATGCGATGGGCGACCAACTGCTCAAGCAGTTTGCGGACCGTCTCAAACAAACCGTTGGTTCTAATGGGCGGGTGTTCCGTTTTGGCGGAGACGAATTTGTTGTGCTGCTGAATGACGTCAATCATATGAATCCGCTGCTGCTGGTAGCTGATGATATTTTGCTTACGATTGCCGAACCTATACAATTGAATGACCGGCTATTTTACATTACCGCTAGTATTGGCATTAGTTTGCAGCATGAGCTGACGGAGGAAACCGGCGACCGTATGGTCAAGGAGGCGGACACCGCGCTTTTTGTCGCCAAGAAGCAGCGCAATACAAGCAGGCTGTATTCCCCGTCGATGAAGGATGTTTCGAAGCGGGAGCAGGAGCTTGAAAATGGGCTGTTCCCTGCGCTTGAGGGCGAGCAGTTCGTGTTGTATTACCAGCCAAAGGTAGATTTGAAATCCGGACAAATATACGGAGCCGAAGCTTTGATCCGCTGGCGCCATCCTGAGTTTGGCATGATCTCGCCACTTGATTTCATCCCGCTTGCCGAGAAGACGGGCTTCATTATCCCGCTGGGGGAATGGGTGCTTCGAACGGCATGCAAACAAATCAAGCTGTGGGAGCAGCAAGGCGTCACGGCGCTTACGGTCAGCGTCAATATGTCGATGCTGCAATTTCAGCAAAAGCATATCGTGGAGACGATCCAGTCCATTATTACAGAAGCTTCTGTCAGACCCGAGCAAATTGAGCTTGAGCTGACGGAGACGATTTTTATGGACAACCCCGATCACACGCTGAAAATATTGCGCGAGCTGCAGCAGCTTGGCATTCGGCTATCTCTGGATGATTTTGGAACCGGCTATTCATCCCTTAGCTACTTGCAAAACATTCCGCTGCATTATCTGAAGCTGGATAAATCATTTATCCATGACATAGTCTCGGATTTCAAGAAGCAAATGATTTTTAAATCGCTCGTTGTTATTGCCCATAACCTGAATATGAAGGTTGTGACGGAAGGCGTCGAAACCGACGAGGAGCTGCAAATTATTCGCCAGCATAAATGCGATCTGGTGCAAGGCTATATTTATAGTCCGCCGGTTACGGCTGAGTGTTTCATCGAGCTTTACCATAAGCATGTATCTTAAGGCATGTTCTAGAGCTTGTATGCCTTAGAGTAGGTTAAGCCAGTCATGAGTAAAATAAGGAAAGACTAACAGGAGCTTCCCGTACTAGGGCAGGCTCTTTTTTTCGTTCATGGAGGCAAAGCTTGTTGTGCGCCAAAAAATTTGCTAAAATAAAGCGAGAGTTATTTAGTAAATTTATTAACTAAACGAATGTGGTGGATGAAATGGCAACGATTAAAGAAATTGCGGCTATGGCGGAGGTGTCTGCCGCGACGGTGTCACGTGTGCTTAACAACGATATGACGCTCGCTGTCGGCGAAGAGACGCGTGCACGCATATTCGCGATAGCGGAAAAGTTGCAGTATAAGCCATCGCGTCTAAAACGGCTCAAGCAAGAAAGCCAGCGTTCACAGCTGCAAGTTGGCTTATTGCTGAGCTTTACGCTTGAACATGAGGATATCGATCCTTATTTCCTGTCCATTCGCAGAGGAATTGAGCGCCGTTGCGAGGAGCTAGGCATCGCCATCGTTAAAGTATGGCGCATTGGCGGAGCTATGGAGCCTCATCCGCAGCTGGATGGCCTCATTGTCGTTGGCGGGGTCGCAGAGCGTGACGTTCGGATGCTGTATGAGGGCGACAAAGTCGTCATGATTGACCATCTGGGCAAGCTGCGGCATTATGACACGGTCAACTTGAATTTTGAGCAGGCGGTTGAGGATGTTATGGAGCATCTGCTGGAGCTCGGACATAGCCGCATTGGCTACATTGGCGGTGGAGTAGATCAAGCCGCCGACGAGCCGCGGCGCAAGCATATGCAGCACCTGCTGGAGTCGCACGGTATTTTGCGTAAGGATTGGGTGCTTGCCGGGGAATGGACAACAGGCAGCGGTTATGAGCTGATGAATGGGCTGCTGGGCCTGGAAGAACGTCCTACTGCATGCTTTGTCGGCAGCGACCCAATGGCAATTGGTGCGCTTCGCGCGCTGCATGAGCACGGTGTAGAGGTGCCGGAGCAAATGGCAATTGTCGGTTTCGACGACATTGAGGTATCGGCTTTCGTACAGCCGCCGCTAACGAGCGTCAAGGCGTATACGGAGCAAATGGGCAAGACAGCAGTACAACTGCTTTTGGAACGGATTGAAGGCCGCGAAGTTCCGCTGCATGTCATGATGAATACGACGCTAATGGCGCGTGAAAGCAGCGGGACAACCGGTCATAATAAGGAGGCTAATGAATAATGGCTATTATTTTTGACGAACAAAATCAGCTTTTTCATCTGCAATCGAAAGAAACCAGCTATGTGATCGCGTTGGTGAAAGGCGCTTACCCGGCACATGTGTATTGGGGCAAACGGGTACGCGGCAGCCAGCTCGGAAGACTGCTTGAGCTGAAGGAGCGCTGCTCGTTCAGTCCTTCAACAGAAGCGGATGATTTAAGAGTGTCGCTTGATACGCTGCCGCAGGAATATCCGGCATTCGGCAATTCGGATTTCCGCTATCCGGCATATCAAGTACAGCTTGCTGACGGAACGACGGTAACGGATTTGCGCTACGATTCTCACCGGATCGTACAGGGCAAGCCGGCACTTGAAGGATTGCCGTCTGTCTATGCAGAAGGCGAAGACGAGGCACAGACGCTTGAAATTACACTTGCGGACAGCTACTCAGGCCTGCGTGTCGTACTGCTCTATACCGTATTTGAATCGTATAACGCGATTACTCGCTCGGCTCGTGTCATTAATGGCAGCGAGAACACGCTGCAGCTGCTTCGGGCGCTTAGCATGAGCTTAGACCTCCCTAATGACCATTATGATATGCTTCAGCTGTCTGGTGCGTGGGCGCGCGAGCGTTACATTCACCGCCGCCAGCTGGAGCCGGGACTGCAATCGGTGGAAAGCCGCCGCGGCGCAAGCAGCCATGCGCAAAATCCATTTATCGCTTTGCTGTCTGAAGGGGCGACAGAGGATCATGGCGATGTGTATGGGGTAAACCTCGTCTACAGCGGCAACTTTGTAGGAGGCGTTGAGGTCGACCAGTACCATGCGGCAAGATTGTTTATCGGAATTAATCCGTTTGATTTCAATTGGAGACTGGAGCCAGGCGAGCAATTCCAGACGCCAGAGGCGGTACTCGTGCATTCCTCCGAAGGGCTGGGCGGCATGTCCCGCAGCTTCCATGATCTCTATCGTTCGCGTCTATGCCGCGGCAGCTTCCGTGACGAGAGCAGACCGATTTTGATCAATAACTGGGAAGCGACTTACTTCAACTTTACAGCGGATAAAATTGAGGATATTGCTAAGGTTGGCAAGGAGCTGGGCATGGAGCTGTTCGTGCTCGACGATGGCTGGTTTGGGCAGCGAAATAGCGACAATTCATCGCTTGGAGACTGGTTCGTTGACAAAAACAAGCTGCCGGGCGGTCTTGAGGATCTAGTTGCGCGCATTCGCAATCTGGATATGCAGTTCGGCCTTTGGTTTGAACCGGAGATGGTATCGCCTAACAGCGAGCTGTATCGTGCTCATCCCGAGTGGTGTCTGCATGTCGAAGGAAGGCGCCGTACAGAGGCTCGCAATCAGCTGATTTTGGATCTGTCCCGTGCTGACGTTCGCGAATATATCGTTAAAACGATTTCTGATGTGCTCGCTAGCGCGCCGATTACGTACGTAAAATGGGACATGAACCGCAATATGTCCGAGATTGGCTCTGCACTGCTTCCAGCCGAGCGCCAGCGTGAGACGGCTCATCGTTACATGCTTGGCCTTTATGAAGTGCTGGAGCGCATTACATCCGCTTTCCCGCATATTTTGTTCGAAAGCTGCTCCGGCGGCGGCGGACGCTTTGATCCGGGCATGCTGTATTACATGCCGCAAACGTGGACGAGCGATAATACCGATGCCGTTTCGAGGCTGAAAATCCAATATGGCACGAGCCTCGTTTATCCGATTAGCTCGATGGGCTCCCACGTATCGGCTGTTCCTAACCATCAGGTTGGCCGCATTACGCCGCTTGAGACGCGCGGCAATGTGGCACTGTCCGGCAACTTTGGTTATGAGCTGGATTTGACGAAGTTCACCGAGGATGAGAAGGAAACGGTGAAAGACCAGATTGCGCTGTATAAAGAAGTCCGCCATCTCGTACAGTTTGGCGATTTCTATCGTCTGTCCAGCCCATTTGAAGGCAATATTGCCGCATGGATGTTCGTTTCGAAAGACAAGAGCGAGGCGTTTGCTGTCTACACATCCGTCTTGCAGGAGCCGAATCCGCCGCTGAGCCGTTTTGTGCTGAAAGGGCTTGATCCAAACCGCGATTATGTATGGCAAGAAAATGGCGAGACGTATGGCGGCGATGAGCTGCTGTATGCTGGACTTGCGACGCCGCAATTCCATAACGATTATGCAAGCAAGGTTTATCGTTTCCGCGCTGCTGGCGTTTAAGCTGTCGCAAAGTCGCACATAGTCGCAATTTTCAAGTCGTTGACTATTCAAGATAATAAGTTATGAATCAGAAAAAAGCTTCCGCCGCCACGAAAAGTGGTGTTGGAAGCTTTTTTCAATTACATATAAGTGCCATTGTTCTTATAATCCTTAAGGCAGCGCTTTGCCGCGCGAGCAGTTATACAGCCTGTACCATTCTTCGCGCGTTAAACGAAGCGTATTGGCATCTTTGCAGGCGAGGATACGCTTTGGATTGATTGAGCCGATAACAGGCTGAATGTTAGCCGGATGTCTCATCAGCCATGCGAGTACGATCGCTTCAGGCGTCGTATCTTTACGCTCCGCGAATTCAGCGACGAGCGCGGCTGTTGCAACAACCGATTCAGGGCTGTCGCCGAGCGGCGCACCGGAATAGATGCCTTGAGCGAGCGGGCCCCACGATTGCAGCTGAATATTTTCCATCCGGCAATACTCAAGCGTTCCTTCCGGGAACACATTATCGCGCGCAGCAAGCTGATTGACATGCAGCCCTGTATCAATAAATCCATGCTTGAGCAAACTGAGCTCCAGTTGATTCACGATAAACGGCTCATCCGTATAAGCGCGAAGCAGCTTAATTTGCCCTTGGCTCATATTGGAAACGCCGAATGCGCGAACTTTGCCGGAAGCCTTGAGCTTCGAAATCGCGCTGGCTACTTCCTCTGGCTCAACAAGCGCATCTGGGCGATGCAGCAGCAAAATGTCGAGATACTCGGTTTGCAGCCGCTCCAAAATACCATCGACGCTGCTTAATATATGGCTTTCCGAAAAATCAAAGCGCTGCGGATCATCATCGCCGCCTTGCAGGCGAATTCCGCATTTGGATTGCAAAATGATTTGCTCACGCAGGCCCGGACGGTCCTTCAGCACTTGGCCGAAAACTTGCTCGGCTTTGCCGAACGTATAAATGTCTGCATGATCATACATGTTGATGCCGATTTCCAGCGCCGCGTCGACGGCTTCATGGCCTTCCTTAAAATGCTCGGCCTCAATCGGATTACGGTTCCAGCCGCCGCCAAAGCGCATACAGCCGAGAACAAGCTGGCTCGCTTCAATGCCGCGTTTATGCAAAGGGATCGAACTCATACGTTTATCAACCTCCATGTAAGTGATTACATCACTTCCTATTATAATGCTAAATGGACAGGCGTACAGTGTTTATTGTTGAAAAAAGGACAAGCAAAACGCCATACTCTGTGAGTCGATGCCCAATTGAAAAAACACGCCATACTTCGTCCAGCAAGGACGATCGTACAGCGTGTTCTAAGCCATTGGCTTATTAATAGTTTATTTCACCATTGCTTTCAATACATCGTCAATGATTTGCCCATTGGCGATTTTGCCTTTGTACAGCCAGCTGCTGGACGAATCGAGCTCAATGACGTTGCCTGCTTTGACAGCCGGAAGGCCTTGCCAAATGGGACCATCAATGATGGAAGTATCGCCAGCTTGCTTGTCGCTGTCGAGCAGGAAAATATAGTCGGCATCCAGCTCGGCGAGCTTCTCCAGTGATACGGGGTTCCAGTTGCCGCGGGTTTCTACGGGCACTTCTGTAACCAGATTCGGCGTTTTGAGACCGAGATCCTGATAAAGCACAGCACCGCTGGATACGACCTCATCTACCATATAGAAGTTTTTTTGCGTTAGCCAAAAGACAGCTGCGGATTTCTCGCCGACTGCCGCTTGAATTTTAGCTTTGGCATCGGCTGCTTTTTGATCGTAATCGGCAATCGCTTGCTCAGCGCCTGCTTTATTATTCAGCAAATCGCCAATCGTAAGCAGTGTTTTACGCCAATCAATATTAGTGGCATTTCCGAGCACATAAGTAGGAGCGATTTTGGCATACTGCTCATAAAGGCCTTTCTGCACGGCACTTTCCTCGCCGATGATAATCAAATCGGGAGAGAAGCTTGCCACAGCTTCTACTGGAAGGTCGTAGGCAATCGTAGGAACATCCTTCAGACTGCCTTGCAAGTATTGCTGAATGCTGTTGCTTCCAACAGTCCATTGCGCGACTGGAATTTTGCCAAGCGTCACGACTGGATCCTCCAAATAAGAAGCCAAAATACGCTGAGGGTTGCCAGGAATGGTTACTTCATGACCCATAGCATCCGTTACTACTTTATCTGCTGCAGGAGCCTCGGAGGCTTCAGCGCTTGCTTCCGGCGAGGCGGATGGAGCGGCTGAACCTGCTGTATTGTTTGTAGCTGCATTCCCTCCGCAAGCTGCAAGGAGCAGCGTTAGAGCAAGCAGAGCAATGAGGGTAACCTGTGATTTGCCTTTCAGAAATCCAAAACGTGAGAGCATAATTTCCTCCTAGAAATCTCTAATTATCAAGCATGGCCTAAACCTATTCTTGACTCCAACTAGAATGATAATCATTATCGAAATTAATGTCAATGTTTCATTTAGTGGGAGATTTAAGGCTGAGCTTTGGCGCGCTCTTTCATATAAAAGGTCGGCGTCCTTCCCGTAAAACGCTTGAACAGCCGTTGAAAATAAGAAACGTCGCGATAGCCGACAAATTCAGCAACCTCACCAACCGTCAGCATCGAATCGACGAGCATATAGATCGCTTTTTTCATCCGCGTATCATGAACGAAGGTGCTAATCGTTTGCCCAGTGACACGGCGGAACAGGGTAGCGGCATAGTTGGGGCTTTTCTGAATGTAGCTGCCGAGCTCTTCCTTCGTAATTTTTTCACGATAATGGTTGAAAATATAATGCTTCATACGCTCTACCTGCTGATTCGTATCGGCCATTGCGGGGCCTTTATTCCATTCGCGATTCCAGACCGCCAGCCATTCTGTTACGACAGCTTGGGCGATGATAGGCGCATACTCGGCTTGCTCCAGCCATTCCGCATGAAGATGTTTCATTCGGGCCAGCAGCATGTCGTACATGCCAATGCGGGATTTTACCCACGTCTGGCGCTGAAGCAGCGGCAATACGGGAGCAGAAGACAAACTTAATGTAACAACAAACTTCTCATGAAAAACAGTAGGCACACATTTTCCGTAATACGCTTGGTTCGGCGGTATATAGAGCAGGTCGCCCTTCTCGGCGATCACCTTCTCGTTCTCAATCCAATAGACGACCGTCCCATAGCTGACTAGAATCAACGCTGCTTCGTTCGTATTTTTTGTGTTTTTTTCGTAAAACCATTCCATTCCTCGGTCCTGTCGAACCGCTGTTACTTGCAGCATTTGGGCCATCGGCCTCCTTATCAAAAATATAAGAAATCATTAGCTTCACTCTTATAATCAGCTTATATTCCACCCTCGAAACGGAAGCTTTGCCGCCAAAGGACGGCGAAAGCCGTTTACGCTTTAATAGTACTATATTACATTTAGAATACTATATTTCGTAGTCGATTGAAACGGCTAGGTTTATAATAGGGGTATAAATGTTCAGGAGGAATGAGACTTCATGCGTAAAACCAAAATTGTTTGTACGATGGGACCTGCTTGTGATTCGGTTGATACTTTAAGGGAAATGATTCGATCGGGGATGAATGTGGCGCGTCTGAATATGGCGCACGGGGAACTGGAGGATCATGCTGGACGTATTGAGCGGATTCGCGAAGCGGCTGCTGCTGAAAATGCAATCGTGCCGATTTTGCTGGATATTAAAGGACCAGAGGTACGGATTGGCAAGCTGGAGGAAGCTTCTTACATGCTGGTGGCTGGCGAGACGCTGACGCTGACGACGGAAGAAGTACTCGGCAATGGCCGCCGCATTCATGTTAACTATAGCGAGCTTCCGCTTGTCGTGAAGCCTGGCAATACGATTTTGCTCGATGATGGCCTGATTGATCTTGAGGTGGCATCGGTGGAAGCGACGGAAGTACATTGCACGATCGTAAACGGCGGTCTGATCAAGCCGCGCAAAGGCGTTAACCTGCCGGGCATCCGCACGACGCTGCCAGGTGTAACAGAGCGCGATATTCGCCATATCCACTTTGGCATTCAGCAAAACATCGATATTATTGCGCCTTCCTTCGTAAGAAGAGCGGAAGATATTTTGGAAATTCGCGAGCTGCTGCAAGCACACGGTGCTGGTCACGTTCAAATCATTTCGAAAATTGAAAATGAAGAGGGCGTCGTAAACCTGGATTCCATCATTGCTGCTTCGGATGGCATTATGGTTGCCCGCGGCGACTTGGGTGTTGAAATTCCTGTTCAGGATGTGCCTTCGATGCAGCGCGACATGATTAATAAGTGTAACGTAGCAGGCAAGCCTGTTATTGTTGCGACCCATATGCTGGATTCCATGCAAGTAAACCCGCGTCCTTCGCGCGCAGAAGTGAGCGACGTTGCAGGTGCGGTTATGCAAGGAACGGATGCCATCATGCTGTCCGGCGAGACGGCTGCGGGGAAATATCCGGTTCAATCGGTTGCAACGATGGCTGCTATTGCGTTTAAGGCGGAGTCCCAATTGGACTACTACGCAGGCTTCCAGGAGCGCCGTCAGCTTGCTTCCACGACGATTACAGAAGTCATTAGCCAAGCGGTTGTCAGCTCATCTCTGGAGCTCAAGGCGAAAGCGATTCTTACTCGTACGGAAAGCGGCTTTACGGCGCGGATGGTATCCAAATACCGCCCGCAATCGCCAGTTATCGCGATTACTTCCGACGAGAAAATTTTGCCGCTATTGGCGCTGCTTTGGGGCGTTATTCCGGTGAAGGGCACGAAGACTGGCACGACGGACGAGCTGCTGCATGCGGCAATGGCGGATGCAGAGCAAACCGGACTGCTTGCTGAGGGAGATTTTGTCGTCATTACGGCAGGAGCGCCTGTTGGCTTATCCGGTACGACGAATTTGATCAAAATCGAGCAATACGGCGTATAGCCGCAAGCCTAAACGATAAGACATGGATGATAGACTGGCCTAGGCGGGGCAGGATTATCGATCCATGTCTTTTTTCTTAGGTTAGGCTTGCTTAGTAAAGTCGAATGCTGGAGAAATAAGCTTAAATCTGTGGAATATGGACCATAATTTTGTTGAAAAACAGGAAAATTGTTCTTATTATTAAATAATAGAGATAGAAGTTTTGATAGTAAGGTGAAAAAGGCGAAGCTTTTCTTGCAGCATAGCTTCTGTATCGCCAAGCTGCTAGTGAGTGACAAAAAAAGTCAACATGTTAGAGGTGAGAGGGAATGGCTATAGTAGAGGTGGTCAAATACGACGGTTCTCCGGACGTATACGCTTGGAAATATCCGAATGCGGAGCTAGGAACTTGGACGCAGCTAATCGTTAATGATACGCAAGAGGCGCTGTTATTCAAGGGCGGTCAGGCGCTCGATTTATTCGGGCCCGGCAGGCATACGCTCAGTACGCTTAATATACCGATTTTAAACCAGTTGGTTAATATTCCTTTTGGCGGGAGATCGCCGTTCTCGGCCGAGGTGTGGTTTGTGAACAAGCAGGTATCTCTTGATGTGAAGTGGGGAACGTCGTCGCCGATTCAATTGCAGGACCCGAAATACAATATTGTCATTCCGGTTCGGGCTTTCGGCCAGTTCGGCATTGCGATTGAGGATTCGCGCCGGTTTTTGTCCAAGCTGGTTGGAACGCTGCCAGTGTTTAATCAGGACACGCTGTCCAAACATTTGCGCGGCATGATTATGATGAATATTAATGAGCTGCTTTCTTCCTACCTAGTGTTCAAAAAAGTGAGCCTGCTTGAAATCAACGCCTACATCGGCGAAATTTCCAAGCACGTTGAAGAACGGGTTGGGGCGCTGATGCACCCATTCGGCATTCGGCTCGTTAATTTCTTCATTGATTCCATCAGTACGCCGGAGGATGATGCCTCGCTGAAACGGCTGCGCGAAGCGCTGGCGCGCAAAGCAGAGATGGACATTATCGGCTACAACTACCAGCAGGAGCGTACCTTCGACACCTTGGAGGGCGCAGCGAAAAATGAAGGCAGCTCGCAAGCTGGCGTCATGGGCGCAGCCCTCGGGCTTAGCATGGGAGCGGGAATTGGCGGCATATTTGGCAGCCAATTTGGACAGCTGGGCGAGCAGCTGTATGGAGCAGCCGGCGCAGCCCAGGTTTGTCCAAGCTGTCAGAGCCGCAACGATGCGCAGGCGAAGTTTTGCAACAGCTGCGGCAAAGGGCTTGCTGGCAGCGCCGCTGGCGGTCAGGCGGGAGCGCCGAGGCCGATTCATAATTGCGATAAGTGCGGGATGCCGCATCGGGAAAACTCCAAGTTCTGCGCTAATTGCGGCGATGCTTATAATCCTTGTCCAAGCTGCGGCGCGGATTGTGCGGAGGATGCAGTCAATTGCAGCGCTTGCGGCGAGACGTTGCCGCGGCCGTGCAGAGGCTGCGGGGAGCAAGTAGCTGCAAGCGCCAAGTTTTGTCCGCACTGCGGAACCAGCAACAGCAGCGGCAGCCAGCAATGTCCGGCATGCCGCCATGAAGTGCAGCCGGGGCAGAAGTTTTGTCCGGAATGCGGCCATGGACTTGCTGGCAGAGCATAGCTTCTTTGCTGGTCGAGTGCAGAGCACGGGGGACGCAAATATTAGGCCGTGGCAGCTATCAAAAGCAGCAAATTACTGCGCGTGAGACGTAATAGCGTTGCTGCTGGGAAAGAGGGAAAGCTTCATGAGTTTGCTGTTTCGCGTAATTGGAGTGGGATTTTTGCTATTCGGAACTAATGTGTTATTTGAATTCGATGGTAGGATAAGCACGCTCTTATTTTCACAGAAAGTCGGGTTATATATACTTACAGCGATTCTTCCTTCTTTGTTCTTCTTTATGTTGGCCTACTTTTCTGCCAAAGGGGAGAAGAAGCGTGATGACGCATGGGTTGCAGACATTCGGGCGAGCCATGCTACCATACAACAGAACACTTTAGAGGCTAAAAAAATGGCCGATGAAATGAGGCATGCAAGGCTGCAGAGAGAGCAAGCAAGGGGAGGCAGGGCTCCTGCGGGCAGCACAGGGCAAGGGAGAAAGTCTGTTGCTTGCCCAAGCTGTGGAAACCATACGATGCTATGGCCTAAACAAACGATCCTCTGTGAATATTGCCATGCAAGTATTGAATACCGCTAGGTGTAAAGGCTCCTATGCATTACTGAGCGAAAGACGGGGTGAATGTAAATGGCAGCTGGTTTTTGGTACAAGGCATTTGGTGTATTTTGGGCTGCTTTAGGTCTTATCTTATATCCGAATACATTGTCCCCAAGATATGGATTAGATGGACTCATAGCTACTTTGATTATCTTCTCTTTATTTCCTGGCATTTCCCTTTATTGCATTGGGGATAGGAAGAATAGGCGTTTTAAATGGAAGCAAAAATATTTAGCTGAACAAGAGCCATACCTAGTCCAGTTTCGAATAGAGCTACAGAAGCTGGAGTATGAGCAGGAGCTTGCAAGAGAAGAGCGCGAACGAGCCGAAGAGGCCGAAGAAGCGGCTAGGCTAGAGGCGGAGAAGGAAGCGACACTTGCGGCTTTGCGCGCAGAGACAGAGGCAGCGGCAAGGCGCGAAGCCGCGAGCCGCACATCACCAGTTCCACCTCCATCGTCGTCTCCGCCAACACTACCCCTCATGCCCAAAAATATCAGCTGTCCGGGTTGTGGAGCAAAAAAGGTGCTGCAGCCTATGCAGAGCGTGGAATGTGACTATTGCGGAACGGTGCTGGTGTATAGTTAATTTTAAGCCAGCCTATTTGAGGGTCTCAAAAGAGAAATAAGAGCAGCAAGCGTTTAGCCTATAGCGGGTATAACGGATGCTGCTTTTTTTACTAGAGTAAGAGATTCAATATAATAGCAGCTTATGGTCTCAAATGATTGCAGCAACGAAAGGGAAAGGGGATAGCGGGATGGGTGGAGTACTTAAAATAATTGCAATCGGATGTCTTGTGAATGGCATGCTGTATATGCCCTTATATAGAGCAGGAGAGATCTCATTCGCGGAGCAGGCTTTATTTTTCGGGAAATATTTCGGGATAACAGCGGCAGTCATATTTATATTGGCGGCAATGATCGAGAAGGTCGATAAAATAAAACAAAAAGAATACATGGAAAAAGCACAGAAGTATTCAGCCAGCTTGGAGCAGCGTTTGCATGAGATGCAATACGAAACAAGTGAGCTGAAGAGGGCAAGACTTGCACGAGAACAACATTTAAATTAAAGAGACTGGACGATGATACAGAGGCGGGATGAGCAATGCGGAAGGGATACGATTCATCTAAAATGATTTCGTATGCAAACGGAATTGTGTGGTTAGTTATTGGTGCTTTCTTTATTAAAAATGGAATATCGACTCCAAATCGGGAAGAATTAATGTTTTATATTCTTCTTTATTCCTTGATTTTCGTTTTCCCAGCATGGATCGGAGTGTACCTTGGTTTGCGCTATTCGAACCGTAAATCTGTCCAAAAAAAGCATAAGGAAGCGATTGATTCATTAGAGCTTGAATTGCATATCGCAAGACAAGAGCTATTGCATGAGAAAAGTCTTGCTGAAAATGAGGAGCAAGCGAGGAAATCTGCCAGGGAAGCGGAGGAGCAAGCGGCAGCAGCTGCCCGTTTAGTAGAGCAGACAGAACACCATAATGCAAGGCAAGGACCTCCGCCCCCGCCTGCCCCGCCGTCCATGCCGAAAACAATCAGCTGCCCAGGCTGCGGTGCTAGTAAATTGCTGCGTCCAATGCAAAGCGAGGAATGCGACTATTGCGGGAGGATGCTTGTGTATCGTTAATGGCATCTGAGCGTCAGGATTTGTTTGCGAAACCTTTTTTTAGGGTAAAGTAACATAGAGCCCAAACAAGAAGGAGCGTGTAAATGATGACGCAAATGAAGAAGGTGGCTTTTCTGCTGGCCGATGGCTTTGAAGATTCAGAAATGCAAAATCCGTATGATGAGATGGTGAAAAATGGCCATGAAGCGGTTATTATAAGCTTGCGCAGCAATGAGGAATTAAAGGGCAAGCAGGGCACAGTTGCCTATAAATCGCATCTTGCGATTAATGAGGCGAAGGCGAGCGATTATGCGGCGATTATTATTCCTGGCGGCGCATCGCCTTCCCATTTGAAGGAAGATGCGGCCGTGCAAGCTTTTGTCAAAGAGGCTGATGAAAAAGGCATTACTATCGCTGCCATTTGTCATGGTCCGCAAATTTTGGCGGAGGCTGGTGTGCTGCAGGGACGCACGCTGACGGCTTATCCAGAGCTGGAGCAGGAAGTGCAGGCAGCCGGGGGGCATTTTCGCAATGAGGAAGTCGTAGTTGACCGTAATTTGATTACCTCCCGTACGCCAGAGGACGAGCCGGCTTTTATTCAAGCAACGATTGAACAACTGGGCGTCAACGCCTGGTAGACTCTCTAGCAAAGCAGCTGGAGCGTGCATTCCATCTGTTATCGCTGCAAGTTTTGCCTATAGGCAAAACCAAAACCGCAAATCGCAAGTGCAGCAAGCGTTTAACCTGGCTTAGGTTTAACGCTTGCTGCTTTTTTTGCTATGTAAATTTTCCTGAATTTGTAACGACTATTCATGCCAAATGATTGCGGCAACTATTTAACTGCATTATAATTGTTGTCAGCATGGCAGAGTTTGTGAACGAGTGGTTATTTCGTATATTAAAGGAGTCAAGCATGAAGGTTATCCTTGTAGATGATGAAAGCCTCGCTTTGGATTACTTGGAGCGGCAACTCGTGAAACTAAATAACGTAGAGGTTCTGGGGAAATATGAGGATCCAATGGCAGGGAAAGAGCGGATTTTGCTTGATCTGCCGGATGTTGTATTTTTGGATATTAATTTGCCCGAAGTCAGTGGCATAGCGCTTGCCGAGCAACTGCTGGAGGTAAGACCAGAGCTGAATATCGTATTTGTAACCGCTTATGATGAATATGCAGTGAAAGCTTTTGAGCTGAATGCGCTGGATTATGTCGTCAAGCCGATCCATCCTGAGAGGTTAATGAAAACGATGGAACGGATTCAGAAGCGGCTGGACTTCCATGTGAAGGATACAGGGCAGGCCGTGCAGCAAGTGGAAAAAACGAATGAGGAGCAGTACCTGATTTTGCAGCTGCTAGGGCAGTTCAGTGTCGAATTTTCTGGAAAAAAGGATGCAGCCATACGTTGGCGCACGACGAAGGCGCAGGAGCTGTTTCTGTATTTGCTCCAGCATCGCGAACAACTGGTAAGGAAATCGCTATTAATCGATTTGCTATGGCCCGATAATGGGACGGAGAAAATATATGCCCAGCTGTATACGACGGTGTACCATATTAGGAAAACGCTTGATCAGTTTGGAAAGTGTTTTCACATCGCCAATACAACAGAAGGATACATATTGACGCTGAATCAGGTTGTGCTGGATGTGGAGGAATGGGAGAGAGGTATTGCTGCTGCACCGCCGCTAGCGGCGGCAACCCTTGCGGAATACGAGGAGGCTATGAATTTTTATCGAGGCGATTATTTAAAGGATTATGATTATTGGTGGGCGGAGAGCGAACGCCAGCGCCTGAAGCGTCTGTGGCTGAATACTTCCTACCGCTTGGAAGCTTGGCATGTCGAGCATGGCCAGCTGGATAAAGCGATTGCTGGATATATTCGAATTATCGAGGAGCATGCGCAGGCGGAAGAGGCTTATTTTGCCTTAATGCAGCTGTATGCGTCTAAAGGGAATCATCTTATGGTTAATCAGCAGTACCATGCTTTAACCGCCGCGCTGATGGAGGAATTGAATGAGCAGCCAAGCGCCTACATTACAGAATGGTACAAAGATTGGAAAAGCGGCGTTAATAGTTTGTAGACTGGCTGTCGGAGGAATAAAAATTCAATATTCTATGCGGCCTATTATTTTGTAAGTTTTGCGAGATTAAACAGAGATTTTGTCGAGAAATTGTAGAGATGCCCTATTTATAATAGAGGAGTAGGTGAAAATGGAGACGGACAAGCTTTATGAGCTTCATTTTCAAAAAAATAGCATGTCCAAAAGGAATGGTTGAAGAAGATGATGATAACCGGGAAGCGGCAAATGAACGTCATTCGCCATTTTCGCTATCCTGAGCTGGCTTGCTGTATAAGCGAGGGAGCCCAGCACCTACGACAGCTGAATTTGCATCAAATGACCGATTACACCATCGTTCGTGGCTTTTATACCCATCATAGAGGTCATTTCATTGGCATTACAGCTACTTCTGAGGGGCCTTTGTTTTTTTATGACAAGCAGTATTTTCAGCTTTCGGAAGGGAAATTTATGATTACTCTGGAGCATGATGATAAGCGGAACACGTTTTCTTTTTGGTGGGACGGGGTGGAGATCTGCCGCCTAAACTACCAGCGTCAGCTTTATCGTTATAATGAGGGAATCGTAGATGATGGTATTCGTGATTTTTTTGCGTGGCTTTATTTGTCGACAGGACCAAGGAAGTTTTGGAGATTCCAAAAATTTTACACGGTCAAAAGCAGCTAATCGCTGTTTCGGGTATCGGAATTTTATCAACCGACATAGGATTGATAAAACGCATGATGGAGTTGAAGTGAGATGGGCGCGGAACATTTGAAAGAATTTCAAAGCTTGAAGCACGAAGATGAAATGCGGTATATGCTCCTGCTAAGAGACGTAAAGGGCATGCTTAAAGAGCGGAAGGAAGAGCCTTTTATGAAACGGTTAAAGCGGAGATGGAAGAAGAAAAACCAGAAAATACAAGCCTCAGCCTGGAAATAAAAAAAGGTTTAACGTATTGTTTATTGCAAATAATGGGTATATACTAGAGATAATCATAGTTTAATATAAGGTAGTTTTTCTACCTAACACCACTTACAAAACTTTACACGATAACGGCAAACCTGTCGAAAGGCAGGGACGCAAAGCTAAAGGGCCTTCTCTATTATTAGATGGCAGCCTAGCCACCGAAGGGAGTTTTTTTTATGCGCAAAAGTTTAACGGTTATGATTTTGCTTGCATTGCTTCTGTCCGTGTTCCCTCAAGCAACTGCTCAAGTGGCAGCAGCAGCTGGGACAAGCTGGCTCGATGAATCCAATGTGGATAAAGGAAGCATCGGTATTCGTTATGAGGTCAAGTCGGGTGTAGATACAAGGCTGGTTGTAGCCAAAGACGGCAAAAATTATACGTATGCGCTCCGGGCAAGCCAGACAGAAGAGTGGTTCGCGCTTCAACTGGGCAATGGAGATTATACGATTACATTATTGGAAAACGTAAGTGGAACCAATAAATATAGAGCAGTTCAAACAGGCAAAGTTACCTTGAATTTGAGTGACAGCAGCCTCGTCTATTTGAACTCCATTCAAAATATTGATTGGAGCAGCAACAGCAAAGCGGTTAAGAAAGCATTGGAACTGACTAAGGGTGCAAAGACGGATACCGAGAAGGTAACGGCGGTTTACAATTACATTGTAGCGAATATTTCTTACGATCATCAGCTCGCGGCTAAGGTGACTAACGATTATTTGCCTCAAATCGATCGTACATTTAATTCGCAGAAAGATATTTGCTACGGCTATGCTGCATTAATGGCGGGCATGCTTCGCAGCTTGGACATTCCGGCCAAGATGGTGACAGGCAAAGCGTCCGATGTATCGAATTATCATGCCTGGAATGAAGTATATTTGGACGGCAAATGGATCACAATCGATACGACGCTTGATGCTGGCCTGAAGAACAGCAAGAAAGCGGGCAAAATGATTAAAGACAGCTCGCGTTATACGGCTGCTAAAGTTTATTAAACGGAAATAAACACATAAAACTCAATAGGTACACACAGAAGCTTCGTCTATCCTTTAAGGGATGGATGAAGCTTTTTTTGCTGTTATTTAGGCTGACGAGTGAAGGGGAGGCTTGTAAAGTTTTTGTACAGTTTGGCTGGATATAATTTTCTTATTTGAATATAAGGAGGAAGAGGATGGAAAAAGACGTGGTATTCGTAAGGTAATGCTTTTGTACTAGGCATGATCGGTATTCACAACAAGAGAGCAACTAGAGGAGATAGAGAAAAAGAGAGGATTGATGAGATGCCCGCAAGTAGACAGAGAGCGATCAGGCACAAGATTTCCTGGATCATGCTGCTCGTTTTGCTGCTGCAAGCTGCATTACAGCCATTCGCAGCACCCGCACAGGCAGCAGGCCCGATTACAGGGCTGACTTTTACAAAGACAGCCAGTGTGAGCACCGTTAATGTAGGAGATACCTTCAAGTATACGATCTTGTATCAGGCAGATGGAGCGACTCATGTCGGTAAGAATGTAACGATTGTTGATACAGTACCGGCACAGTTTGAAATTGTAGATGGCTGGGAGGACGGAGGCTGGGATACGAAAAACGGCCAAACGCTAACCGTCAATGCACATCCATTGCCTTCCGGTACTTCAGTGAAGCTGGAAATTCCCGTGAAAGCGAAGCCGACTGGCTCAAGCTCGGTTGTGCCTACGACGAATACGGCGACGATTACACTCGTTGATTCAGCAGAAAGTACAACGGCATCGGCGAATGTAACGATTAACGCGGACCCGAATCCGGTAGCTACACCAACGCCGACAGCAACACCGACGGCGACGCCAACTGCTTCAACCTACGACAAGTGGTGGGCTTATAAGAGCCAAGCTACTGGATTTGGCAGCACTGTTCCGATTATTGGCGGAGCGGTTGAGTATACGGTAGGCATTAAAGGCGAAGCAGGCAATGCTAACCCTGGCAGCTTGAAAAATGCGACGTTAGTCGATACGCTGCCGCCAGATGCTGTATATGTGAGTTCAACAGAAGGCGGAGTCTATGATTCAACAGCTCGCACGATCACTTGGTCGAATATTGAGCTTGCTTCCGGACAATCTTTCGAAGCGAAAGTATCGGTCACCTTCCCTGATGATTTAGGGTATGGTCATTCGACTGGAGCACCGCTGGAACGCAAAAATAATGTTGAAATATTGAGCGGCTATACGCTCGAGGGAGGCGGCTCGGTCACTGATCCTGACGCTGATGTGACGACTAAATTCGGAGAGCCAGTATCTGGCGTTTCCGGACTAACCAAGTCGCGCGTTTACCAGTATCGCTGGCATGGCCAAACACAGAAGTTCAACATCGGCGGCATCAGCAATACCGGAACGAATGTAAATACCTCTTTGTCGAACCTGGTATTGACAGATGTGCTGCCTGCGGAAATGGACTACAGCAGCATTAAAATGCCAAATGTGTTCACTTCCCAGCTTCGTTATAAAACTAGCGATGGTACGACTGAAACTTGGCATGCGTATAGCGGAAGCCTTGCCCCTAACGGCACAATTGCAGTGAGCACGACAGCTGGTACGAACCGCATTGTGCTAAATGCTGGCGAATTTTTGGTTGCCTTGGAGTGGTCATTCAGCACCCTAGCTCCAGGCGGTACAATTGGCGGCATTGAAATTACAGGGACCGTTAGAGATTTTGCTAATGGCACGAACGCCCCTGTCGTCCACGGCGATCAAGTAACGAATCAAGTCACGCTGGATTATCAAGCGCTGAATGTTACCATTCCGGGCCAATGGGATGACAAGCCTCAGAAAACGGCTCAGGCAGATTTCAACATCAACAATGAGAAGCCATGGCTTGTAGCTAATAAAGCAATTGGCGCGGGAAATTTCCGTCCACTCAGCACGGTGCCGTTCACGCTTACGGTCCGCAACGATATTAAAGCAACGGGACCTTATATTAATCCAGTTGTCTATGATCTATTGCCAACAAGCTTTGATTATTACACGAATCCTAAAATAGCTGATCCTGCTGCGGCATTGGCAGCCTCGTTTACATTTACGGGAACGCCTGCTGGAGCAAGTGCTCCAGAGCTGGAGCTTGTAGATAAAAACTGGAACGGTACGGGACGGACCCTTGTGAAATGGTCATGGTCCGACGGCACCTCTTTTGCTCCAGGAACAAGCTTTGAAATCGGCTATAAAGGCGAGGTTCGTGCTGGTACGCCTCAAGGTACTACCTACACGAACGATATGTATATTACAACAAGCGATCCAAATACAGAGTTCTGGCATACAGGAGATTCCGCACAGGATAATCCGCAAAGTTTGCCAGCGTGGCAAACACGCAACAATACGATTAAAGATACAGTTATAGGCTTTGATCCAACGGCGGGAACGGATGAATTTTTTGTTCATGCCTCAGCAAATGTAACGGTACGCAAAGCATCGCTCGTCCAGTCGACAAAATGGAATCAAGGCGATTTGGAGCCTATTTTCCGGGCATCAGATGATGCTACGTATGATGGAGAACCAGCTATTCCTGTACAGCCATTTGATTATGATGGCGATATCGAATACACCGAGTACCCGCGCTACAGCGTAACGTATGAAGGCGGAACAGCGGATTACAGATTGGCAGTTCGCAATAGCGGCAATACGAGACTCGGCGTCATTGATGTGCTGGATATTTTGCCGCATGTAGGCGATAATGCACTGCGCGTCAACAGCGGTTCGCCTTATGAAGCTAGGGGCTCCCAATGGCAGCCTAACCTAGCGGAAGTACTCTCTTCCGGCAATAAAACCTTTACATCCTCAGCGGCAGCGGGAAGCAGAACGGTAAGCTACACGCTGTCCGCGTATTACAGCAAGTCGGTTAATCAGGAGCAGGTTGTCAATTTCACGAATGTGAATGACAGCAAGCAAGGCTGGATCGAACAAGGAAATTACCAAAAGGATGATTTGACAGACATTAAGTCGCTCTACTTCCAACTGTCGAACATTGTAGGCAGTGATGGAGCATCTGGACTTGCGCCAGGCGACTATATCGTATTGGATTGGAAAATGGATGCCCCTGTAGGAGCACCGACAAATGAAGTAGCTTGGAACTCTTTTGCCATTCAAGCAACAGAAATCGGTGCAGGCAATGATGAAGGCAGCAAAATGCTTCCAACAGCGCCTAACAAAGTCGGCTTCCTGATTCACCCGAACGACGAGCATGTACCGCTGGGCGAAATCGGCAATTTTGTCTGGTTCGACAGCAACCGTGATGGCACGCAGGATGAAGAATATCCAGGCGACAGCGGCCAAGGTGCAGGTATTAACGGCATTACCGTAAATCTGTACAAAGCGGGCGAAACGACACCGTTCAAGTCAAGCAAGACAGGCTATCATTACAATGGAAGCCCAGGCTACTATTTGTTCCAGGGACTTGAGGCAGGCAATTATTTCGTAGAGTTTGTGCTGCCAGATCGCTACATGCCGACAACAGCTAATGTGCATGGCGCAGATCCAAGCCATACGAATGACAATGACTCCAACCTGGTAACGAAAGGCGCCACAGTAGACGGTTATACGCCATATCGTACGGATACGATCAGCTTGGGTACTGCTGGTAAAATTCCGACAATCGATTTGGGCTTAATCGAAACAGCATCACCTACTGGCGACTCATACCCTTCCATCACGTTTGAGAAAGAAATTACGAGCGTGACGCAAGGCTCCTCCACAATTGCTCCATCGCAGCAATATGTAGTGGTAGGAAACGATGTGCATTATAAGCTTTCTTTGAAAAATACATCTTCTGTTACTTTGCATAATTTTAAAATTTCAGATGCGCTTGATAGACTGCAAGCCGGCTTTGCGTTTACTAAGCTGACGTATAATGGCGAGGAAATTGCCTTGAATGGCGGCAGCCATGACAGACCAGACATTATTGGCCAGCTAGCTAACAGCGGAACAAATCCGTCTATTGTCATTAAAAATCTTGCAGCAGGAGCGGGATTGACGCTTGAAGGCGTATACCGCGTCACGAGTGCGGATTTGGATTTGACAGATTTGGATAATGTAGCAACTGTATATTACAATGAATCCCCTGATCCAATTAAGGATGAGGCTAGCATTCCGACAGCAGGGCTTAAGATTGAGAAAAGAGGCAGTGCAGTCGCTGTATCCGATACAGCAGCAGGAAGCTGGATTAACTACACGGTTAAAGTAACGAATACAGGCAAACGCGATTTAACGAATGTTGTGATTACCGATACGAAAGTTTCCGGCATACCGAGCATTCCATCGCTAAAATCTGGGGAATCGAAGGAATTTACGTATTCCTATCAAGTAACATCAGTAGATACAGCAGCGGCTTCCATTATCAATGTGGCTAAAGCGGTATCGGATGAAACGCCGCCAGTGACGGCTGAGCATGAAATACCTGTCGTTTCAGATGAGCGTGGCACTATCGGCAACTATGTATGGCTTGACCGTAATGAAGATGGGCTGCAAGATGCAGCGGAAACAGGCATCAATGGCATTATCGTTAAGCTTTATGACGATGCAAACCATGTATTGGCTGAGACCGTGACGCATGATGAAAATGGCAAGCCAGGATTTTATTTGTTTGCTGGACTGCCGCAAGGCGATTATCATGTCCAGTTCATCATTCCGGCAGAATACGGCGTAACGAAGCCGGAAGCTGGAGCGGCAGATGTGGATTCCAACAAAACGGATGGCCAAGGCATAACCGAGGTCATTACGATTGGACCAGCAGGCTGGAATGATCTGACGATTGATTTGGGTCTTGTTCCACGCGGCGAAATCGGGAATTATGTATGGCTCGACCGCAACCGTGATGGCTTGCAGAACGAAGATGAGAAAGACGGAATTAATGGCATTGTAGTGAAGCTGTATAAAGGCAGCAGCACAGGTACGCCTGTAGCTGAAACTACAACAGCGAATGATGAAAGCGGCAAGCCGGGTTATTATTTGTTCGATAATTTGCTTGCAGGCGAATATTATGTTCAATTCGTTTTGCCAAGCGATTATGTGAAAACAAGCGCGGAGCAAGGAGCGAACGCAGCTCTTGATTCCAACGCAACGGATGCAGACGGCATAACAGCCAAAATCGTGATTAATGAAACGGCTGGCTGGGTTGATCATACGATTGACCTTGGCGTAGTTGCCAAAGGGGTTATTGGCAATTATGTATGGTTTGACCGTAATGACAACGGCAAGCAAGATGAACTGGCTGCGGACGGACAAAATGGCGTTACCGTACAGCTTTTTGATCAAAACAAAGTACAAATTGGAGAAACTACTACGGCAAATGATGCGAGTGGAAATCCTGGTTACTATTTGTTTGATCAATTGCCAGGCGGACAATATTTTGTGAAATTTATTGTGCCAGTCGGGTATATTGTAACGAAGGCTGAGGCAGACGGTGTTTCTGCTGAGGAAGATTCAAACAAACAGGTAGATGAATACACAGAAATTATCGTTATTGGTGAAGGAGCGCCTCGTGGCTGGGAAGACTTGACGATTGACCTTGGACTTATTTATAAGCCAACTAGTCCAGGTGGCAATTCAGGCAACCCATCAGTACCAACGCCGACACCTACACCGACGCCAACAGTGACACCGTCTCCTACACCGACTCCTGTTGTAACGGAGACGCCAACAGCGACACCGACGCCGGTTGTACCAAGTCCTGAGCAGTCAGGCACACCGACACCAGCGCCAACAGCGACTCCTGTCGTAGAGAAAGATAAGACACAGGAAAATACGCCAGTTGAAGGTAAAGTTGACGTGCCAAAAGGTGGAAATGTGGACGTTGGCAAGCAACCGGAGCATGGACAAGTAACGGTTGACGACAATGGAAAATGGGTATATACGCCTGATCCAGGCTATACAGGCAAAGATGATTTCTCCATTATTGTAAAAGATACTGACGGCAACGAAGAGGAAATTTTGTTTGAAATTGATGTGGATGAAATCCCGCTCGGGGTAGTGGAGGATTCGGATGAAGATGGAGCTGGAAATAAGCCAGCACCGAATAACCAAGGCACACTTCCGAAGACAGGTGAGTCCAGTCAATTGCCAATTCAGCTCGCAGGTGCTGCATTAATTGCCCTCGGAGCTATATTGCTTAGAAAAAAACGCTCACGTCCTTAAGCGTAATGTAGCAAGCTTTATAAGAGTAGAAAAATTTTGATACGGTACGCATTCTACTCTACACACATGGCCTCCAAAACGAAGATTTTACATTCGTTTTGGAGGTTTTTTTATAGAAGCGTGCAGCCTGTAGAGAAACTGTAGAGCCAGGCTCTGCATAATAGAGAAGCCTATTCCGTTTAGTTAAGAAACATATAAGCAGAGGGAGTTGAGAATTTGCGTAAAATCGCAATAACATTGGTAGCGCTTGGAGTGCTGCTGCTCATTTATCCGCAGTGGAATGAATGGATGGCAGATCGGGAGCAAGAGAAGCTGCTAAAAGAAGCGCTGCTGCTCATGGATACGCCCGAGCCTGTAAATACGGGGGCCGCACAAAGCTACGCACAGCTGAATGATATGCTAAATGCAGGAGAAGAAGCCGAGGATGAAGCAGCTTCCCTATTAAACGATTTTCAAAATGGCAAGCCCATTGCAACGATTACGATAGATCGTATTGATGTTTTATTACCGATTTTAGATGGCGCTACTAAGGCGAATATGAAGCATGCAGCTGTACATATGCGAGAGACCGCTATTTTTGGGGAGGAGGGCAATGCAGCTGTAGCAGCACATCGTGCCCATACAACCGGAAGGTTATTTAATCGGCTGAATGAAGTGGAAATTGGCGATGATATTGTTGTGCAGACGAGCACTGCCAAATTTATTTATAAAGTGTACGAGACGTTAATTGTGGAGCCAACCGAATTATCAGTTTTAGATAGTGTCCCGGGAGAAAATATACTTACACTCATTACCTGTGATCCGCTCATTAATCCGACGCATAGGCTAATTGTACACGCCCGTCAAATAGAGACACTTTAGAGGAACTCGATTAATTAATAGGAAAGAAAAAGCAAGGAGTAACTCTCAATCCACGGAATAAATGGACGAAGTAGAACTCCTTGCCTTTTGGCTTTATGGCTTAGCTTGATTAATATTGCCGTATTTTTCTTTGGGGAGCTTGCTTCTGCCTTCTCGGAAGACAAAAAATCCATTTTTGCCTTGTTTCTTGGCCACATACATCGCAGCGTCCGCTTCTTTTACAAGCATATCATGCTCAGCGTTGCGAGCTGTGCACATCCGAATACCGATACTAACCGTAATTAACACGTGATAACCTTCGACTGCATAAGGCGTCGTCAGTTTATCCAAAATTTGCGTGGCAGCCCGTTTTGCCATTATAGGATCGCAGTTTTTGAGAATCATTACGAACTCATCACCGCCAAGCCGGAATAACTCACGGCGTTTTTTAGACTCCACCTGTTGTAAGCGAACGCTGACCTCCCGAAGCAGTGCGTCTCCAACATGATGACCGAAGCGATCATTTATTTCTTTAAAGTGATCCAGATCGAGATAGAGAATGGCCATACTTTTTTTGCTGCGATATGTTTTCCAGAATTGTTCAAGCCCATGACGATTATATAGACCAGTAATACCGTCCCTAAAAGCTAGCTTCTTCAATACTGCTCTCTCAACAAGCATGGCACGCATTATTATGATTAGTACGGTAATGATGATGACCATAAAGGTGTTGAAGAAGAATGGAAGGTTCTGGTTAGAGTAGATTGGCTCGGGGAGTCTGAACAGTTGCGTGAAAAACAGCACCAGCATTCCCGTTATTGCGGCAATCATAATGGAGGTCGGGAAAATCTTAACCCATTTTTTTAAGCGCATGTTTTATCACCATATTTATTTTTTGTGTTCCCCCAACATTATACACGCAACTTCTATACAATTTCTATACTTGTTCTATAACTCATTTGAATTTCCATCATTGGCTGAGGATTTTGGGACTGTAAAGCTTACAAATGTGCCTTGCTTTTCTGTGCTTTCAATGCGTAATCCCTTGCCGTATAACTGTTTTAAGCGACGGTCAGTATTGCGCAGGCCAATCCCTCCACGGCTTTGCTCAAGCACGTTCCTAACCTTTTCCTCCTCCATACCTACCCCATTATCTATAATCGCGATTTCAATATAATCGCCGTATTCTTTCAGGCGAATACGCACGCTGCCTCCGCTTGAACGGGCGAGCACGCCGTGACGCACGGCATTTTCTACAAGCGGCTGAATGGAAAGCGGCGGAATGCGTAGCCACGGCAGTTCATCAAGCTCCCATTCAATTTGCAGGCGATTGCCGAAGCGTTCTTTCTCTATGAAAAGATAGGAATGAAGCAGGTCGAGCTCATGCTGAAGCGGAACTACGCGCTCTGAGTTTTTCATATCAAAGCTCGCTCGCAAATATTTCCCGAATTCCTCCAGCAATTGCACCATTCGCGATTGGTCAATTACACTTAAGGAGGCAATGGAATTTAACGTATTAAATAGAAAATGGGGTTGAATCTGCGCTTGAAGCCAAGCAGCCTCAATACGCAGCCGCTCATTTACCGTTTGTTTGAGGTCAGTTAGAGCTTGTACACGAGACCTGAGCTCCATTGCATCGACAGGCTTAGTAACATAATCATTTGCCCCTGCCATAAAACCTGTGTTGACATCCTCAGGACGGCTGCGAGCAGTTAGCAATAATATAGGAAGCTCAGAAATGCTGAATCGTTTGCGAATCGTTTGGGTCAACTCATAGCCCGACATTTGCGGCATCATAACATCGGCGATAATGAGATCCCATTCCTTCGTTTCAAGCAGCTTGAGTGCTTCCTTGCCGCTGGTGACGGTAGCCACTTCATAAAACTCTGAATCCAGCAAGTTGAATAATATTTTCAAGTTAACAGGATCATCATCCACGGCGAGCACAGCAGCTTTATTTTGCTGTGTTTCTGAAGCCGCTTTTCTCTGATCAAGGCGCACTAATTGCGAATCGGCGGCAATGACGGACTTTACAGATAAGGCTGCTTCAACTGCGCTTGGCAGTATAAATTCCGGTTCGTCAGCAGCTGAGTGGGGGTCAAGGAGCATGGTGAAGGTGAAAGTAGAACCTTTACCAGGGATCGAATATACCGTTAGCTTGCCTCCATGAAGCTCGACTAACTGCCTGCAAATGCTGAGTCCGAGGCCAAATCCGCCGCTCATAGCCGTCATGCTAGAATCGCCTTGCTCGTAAGCTTGGAAAATAGTGCGCTGCACGTCCGCCTCTATGCCGACGCCTGAGTCCTGTATGTGGATATAGGCTTTATCGCCAATAGCTTCTGCATGAACACTAACGTGTCCCTCGTTCGTAAATTTAACAGCATTATGGATGAGATTAAATAAGATCTGAATCAGCCTGTTTTCATCCGCGATTATTTTAGGAAATGAACGGGAAATATTCATTTCAAGCCGGACAGGCTTGTCCTCAGTTAAATAACGCAGCATATCGAATACACCGGAAATAATGTTTTGCAGCCGGACGCTTTCCTTATTCAAATGAATATCTCGATCCTTCAGACGCGTCACATCGAGCAAATCATTAAGCAGCAGCGACATGCGGCGTCCTACGGTGATGAGCAGCATTAAATTGTTTTTGCTTGCTTCACTAATGGAATGGGTAGTGCTAGCCAATACGGTCTGCGCCATATTAATCATGCCATGAAGCGGATTCCTCAGCTCGTGAGAAGTATTAGCGAGAAATTCATCTTTCGCTTTATCGGCTTTTTGCAGTTTGAAAGCAAGCTGTTCCAAATTGGTTCTTGTTTGCAGAAATTGTTTGAACCAGAAGGAGGCAAAGCAGATAAAAGCAAAAATTAAATCAAATGGATAATAAGGCAAATCCGAGCCAAATCTTAACTTGACCGAGCCCCAAAAAATGCTGGAAGCAACGCTCATAGCTGCGAATAGGAGAAAAATCATATGCTCTTCGCCCTTAAGTGCCAGGCGCAGAATCATAATAAGAATAAAAAGAGACGGTACGGTAACTGCAGCAGCCATATAAGGTAAAAGAGTAATTGCATAATGGAATGGCAATATTGCAATGGCAAGCGTATAAAGGAAGCATAAAAATAAATAGACCCGTACCGCTTTGCCTTTCTGATAAACAGCGAAGAAGCTTGCAGAAAACGTTAATAGCAACGTGGACGCGCCAATCATAGCAATCATTAGCCCTTTTATAGTCCAATGTAAAGAGATTGGAAGCCACATCGTAAGCAAGCGGTTGTCATCAAGAAGCGTGCCTGTCATCATGCAGAAAACCACAATGGCAAAATAAAAAAGCTCTTTCTTCCGAACTCCAAGCAAAGGCAGCAGGCCAACGTAAATAAGATGAAGCAAATAGATGACTGCGACCATAAGCTGCATAGCAATTAAAAAATTATTCTCGTATTGAACGGAGGCAAGCGTCCCAAACTTAATCGGTTTGGTTATGCCGCCCCCTGCAGGGAAATCATAATTGGACACATGCAGCACAATATTCATTTCATGTGTTCCTGTAATAGATGCGATATGGGGATACATCTTTCCCACATGCTCTTGCTTATTTTCTGAAGGTTGACCAAGCTTGGATACAGAACGCCCGTTAACGAATAGCTCATAGCTGCTGGATACAACCATCATTTCCATTCCATACTGGTCAACGTTATTGTCAGGCAGCAAAAGCTTGAGACGATAAGTGCCGAAGCCAAAGCCGGTACGATTTGAATTATTGTCCGAATAACTGCCCCATGCAGCAGGAACGACAGCCCAGCTTTTGTCAGTAGGGATGGAACTAAATGGCTCAGGTGGGAGAAAAGCATCCGGATAAAACTCCCACTGTCCATTAAGCCGAATCGTTTCCCCATCTATAAAATGCCAGTTGCGCAAATCAAGTACACCTTGTTTGGCAACAGGATGGACAGGGGGCTTATGCGCTGCATTCCAAGCGAAATGCAGACCAGTTAGAAAACTTGCGAATAGCAAGATATAAATGAAAAGTCTGATTTTTGGATAGTTTTTGAGTATCATATTAGTTATAATTCGACAGAAATAGACAAGTTCCTTTACAGGGAAAATCTAGGGGAAACAGAAACCAGTTTTATGAAGTGATTACTTTTTGCTTATGCTGAAAATGTGCCGGAATTCGTTCTAGCAGACTGTCTGCATAGATGCTTCCAAGCTCCAGCTTTGGTATATGGATATAGCCGATATAGCATCCGCATTTCTTCATGCCGCAAGGCCGTTCTGCGGATAAGCCTTCCAGTCCGTCTCGATAGAGTTGACCGATAATACGCCGATCTTTGTAGCAATGTTTGACGACACCGCTTCCTTGAACATAAAACACAGAGGAGCCAGCGGAGCAGCGTTGCCCGAAGCTATCGTAATCTCTTGTATTCCATAGAAAATAAGGATCAACGGCTTCAAGCCGTACAATTTCCGCCTCTGTGTAATAATTGGGCTTATCTTTAAAAGCATTCACCCAAACGTATACATCCTCTGGCAGGCTGCTCCGCAGCGCTTCAATTTGCTCAAAGGCGCTCCGCAGCCCTACCGTTCCAACGCTAAAATTAAGCCCTTGTTGGTACAATTGCATGCATTGTGACAGCATCTGGCTAAGCGTCGTCTGACCGGGGTGGTAAGTAACCCAAAAAGCAGCTTTCTCCGGGTTTAGCCGGTTTGTCCAGTCCAGCTTCGTAGAGAGATTTGTCTGAACAGCTACTTTGGAAACATGGGACATATGTGACAGCTCAATCATAGCCTCGCGGTACCAGCGAT
Organism: Paenibacillus sp. BIHB 4019; assembly: GCF_002741035.1. Taxonomy (NCBI): domain Bacteria; kingdom Bacillati; phylum Bacillota; class Bacilli; order Caryophanales; family Paenibacillaceae; genus Paenibacillus; species Paenibacillus sp. BIHB 4019. Next base: position 3,520,839 of record NZ_CP016808.1, read on the forward strand.
GGATCAGGGCTTCGCCATAAGGGTTGAAAAAAATAGACAATTCATGGCCGGCGCGACCTTGCTCCCGAACCCAATCCATGAACGTATGCAATTGCTCCTCATCCTTGCGAAGCGTAGCGGAACTGTCTTTATTTTTGCTAAATGGGCAGTAGGGACAGTCATAGTTGCAGGAAGAAAGCGATCCCCGAAAATACAGCACCGCCTTCATGACAGCTCGTACCCTTCCATCAATTCTCTAATTTCACCAGAAATAAATTCATCGCCGATTGCATCGGAATAAGCCATGCCAAGCTCCGTTAGACGAAGGGTTTGCCCGGCGTCCATTATTTGCGCAAAACCGAGTTGAATCAGTTCAGCCAGTTCGGAGTGATCGGCTAGTGCTTCGCTGCCAAAACGTTCTGAATAGCTTGCAAGTAACAAGCCTTCGGCATGCAGCAGCGCTTTTAAAACAAACCGCCGCTTCTGTTCAGCGACATTTAATATAAATCCGTAATTCGCGGATTGGAAATTTTCTGTGGAAACATAATCGGCAATGATGCTTCTTGTAGCCGCTGCGCTTACACCATAACGGGATGCATAGTGCACTTCACGCGTATAAGAGCGCGCACCGCAGCCGAGTCCTGCCATACCTTCCTCCTGACAGCTAAACGGTAAAATATTTTTGTGCGTAAACGTTATTTCTTTAGCGAACCGCCGCATGGAAAATTGCTTATAGCCTGCCGCCTTAAGGCGTTCGCATGCAATATGATAGAGTTCCAGCCGTGCATCGATGCCTTGGCGCTGAATTTGGTCTGGTTTTAGAATAGTATGCTCTCGCGTATATAACGGGTAAATGAAAATTTCTCCTGGAGAGAAGCTAATTGCTTTCTCTAGCGAATAAATCCATGAATCGGTCGTTTGGCCCGGCAAACCATAAATCAGATCAATGTTCAGCAATGGAAAATCAAAAGCTTGCAGCATAGTAATGGCTTGTTCAGCAAGCTTAGGCTTCTGCGGGCGATAAATCGCTGAGGCCTCTTCATCGATAAAGCTTTGCACACCAATGCTGACCCGGTCAGTTCGGCGGTCTTTTAAAATTTGCAGCCGCTCTTCACTTACTGTATCAGGAGAGGTTTCCACGGAAATAGACGCCTGCGATGTATCCAGCCCCATAATATCTTCGGCAATTGTGAACAGCCGATTTAGCTGAGTAGCTTCAAGCAGCGTAGGCGTGCCGCCGCCAATGGCGAAGCGGGAAAAAGGCTTTCCTGTAATAATAGGAGCCCACTGCAAAGCTTGGCGTTCAAGTGCGTCTACATACTGCTCATGCACATGGGTACGGCGATCAGGCAGCGTAAATAAATTGCAGAATCCGCAGCGCACGCCACAGAAAGGGATATGCATATATAAAAAATAATAATCAGCCGGTTCGTGCTTCCAGAGCTCATCAAGGGGCAACGCCGGCGTTATTGGCCGATAAGCAGTCTTATGCGGATAGGAATAAAGATAGGAGCGGTAAGGGGAGGCGAACCAGCGCTTGCCCCATTCCGGCAAATCTGCTGGTCTCGTTAGTGATGTTGGCATAGACATCCGGCATCTCTCCTCTTTCATTATAAAATAAATTCACGGTACGGGACGTTCCATACAACCTCATGTGCCAGTCGATGGCCGTCATATCCGTCTTCGCCATAGGCAGTTCCATGATCGGAGAAGGCAAGGCAAAGGGTTTTGCCGCGGCTTCGCAGCGCATCGAACAATATGCCAAGCTGGCTGTCTACGTATCTCAGTGCTGCACGCTGTGACTCAATGGAGTCTTTTCGTGATCCGCCAGGGAGAAAATAATGATTCGGCCCATGAATAGCTGAGACGTTTAGGAACAGAAACAATCTTTTATGGGGATCAGCATTTTCCAGCAGCTTTAGAGCATGATTAACTTGATGTTCAGTAGAACGAGGGTTGGTAACACCAAAAGTCATGCGCCAGTAGCTTTCTTGAAAATATCCGGGAAGTACTTTTGCAAGCTTGTTTTTCTTAGTGAAAAAAATGACGCCTCCAATACATATCGTTCGGTAACCTGCTTCGGCAAGGCCGCTTACAAGATCAGGTGCATCAAACTGCCACGTATGGGGATGTGTTTTTAAGCCTGTATTTTTGGTATGGAATAATCGCACATGCGATGCTTTATCTGTATTAGCGGGTGTAGGGAGAAAGCCGCCAAAAAAGGCGTGATGTGCAGCATATGTAAAGCTGCCAGGCGTATGCCGCTTCTCCCATGGTCCATCTGCACATAAGTTGCGGCAGTTGGATTCTTCGAGCTTGGCTACATCATAACGCAGCGTATCGAGCGTAATCATGACAATATCATGGGAGCCCACGATCTGGTTCATATCAATCATCCTGAGCATCCTCTCTACGTAAGCTTTTACTACTTTAAATTAGACATTTGCCATTCGTAAGTATTCATTCCCTTATGCTCGGCATGATAAAGCAAATCGCCGAAGGGATTAACATCGCATATGTAGACCCGGCCCCGTTTTTTTTGTACAAGGACATCAATTCCCGCGACCGACGAACCAGTGAAAGCGGCAAGTGCGGATACTGCGGTAGCTTCAACCTGTTCTTTCAATTCAGTTGGCAGCGTGCCATCTGTTATGAAAAGCCGCTCATTGCGCAAATGCAAATTAGTAATTGGCGTGCGGCTTAGCCTTGCCAATGCATGGCAAGGGGAACCGTTAACGACAAGCTGCCTAATATCGTAGCTGCTGCCATTAATACTGTCTTTTTCAATCCAACGCTCAATTTGAGCACCTTCACCGCATACCCAATCAATAATTAAGCGGATCGTTGAATGATCGGTGTAACGCCGCAATTTACCAGAATTGTAGTAAAGCTGTTCGCCGTTATGTTGTTCTACACCAACCGTTGTAATTGCAATTTCTGACCCGGTTGCAGGATGCCGCTGATAAGCGATAATGCCTGAGGCTGCAGAGCCATAAGCAAGCTTAATGAATAAGCGGTTCATGCGGCTTGATTGAACAGCCGCCAGCAGCGATTCATAATCTTGAATAGAGCCAGCAGGAGCTGGCAGAGCAGGTGTGGGAACACCATTTTGTGAAAGCAGCTGCTGGCAGCGACGCTTGTCGAACATAACGGCAACATCCGCCGGATCGTTGACCCAGCGGATAGGAAATTCACTTTGCTGTGCAGCTTCACGGAGCTCGGCCAGCAAACGGCAGTAGCCACGGTACCATTGCCCTGGAAAAAGAATTCTTCCATATTGTTCGGGAAGCCGCAATGACTCGGCCGCAGTAACCGATAAGCCGCTGCTTAAATCTTTCCTGCTGCTCTCGAATTCTGCTCCCCAAGCAATTAATTCACGCTCCACAAGTGGATTTTCCCCGGGAGCCTCCAGCCGGATAATAATAGGCTTTCCTTCAAGGGGCTGTGAGTTTGCTGCCATCTGCTGAATCAATTCTCCTAAATGAATAGAACGTTTCAGCAAATCCGAATAAGGAAGAACGATAGCGGGAGGAAGCCCAAGCTTGTGTCTGGCAGCTTGTAGGCCAAGCGTACGTTTGTTGCCCGGGTTCCCAATTATCAAATAGGGCTGTATAGAAGCGGAAGCGGCCATTATTCCGTAATGAAGGGATAGCGCCAGTCATCCTCATCAGCATCTTGTTCATCGCTAAGATCAACAGAAAGACCAGTAGCTTTCCAGCGCTCAATCATTTTTTCGCTCATATAGTGGTAATTAAGATCTAAATGTTTAAGCTTCTTAACCCGCTCGCTCGTTATGAGAGCTTCTGCGCCTACGTCGGTTAGTGTGCCGTAAGACAAATCAAGCGTATCCAATTGGTCAACAATTGGTGAGTCAGCAATCGCAATAGCTATCTCATCCTGAATCTCGCTATTTTTTAAACCCAAATAGGTGAGCTTAGGAAATAGCTCAGGTTTTGCGACTGCCAAAACCTCTTGCAGCGATGCATCAAACCCATAATTATCTACACCGAGAAAAAGCTCGAGTCTGCGAAGCTCGGGAAGCTGGGAGCCAGCAATTTGTTTAATTACACTTTTCGGCAATCCGCCGCAAATAATTTTTAGTTCTTGAAGTGCTGCATGCTTCAGGGGCTCAAAGCTTAAATTAGTGCTTCCTTTAACCGTCAGGGAACGAAGATTAGGGTAGGCCTCAAGCAGTGGAGCGATGTTCGTCTGATTAATCCAGGATACTTCGCATTCCTCCGATTCCATATCTCCAAGAAACACGCTGCTTAATCCTGTGAAAATATGTTTGTGCTTAATGAGTGATTCGATGGCATCTTCAGGGCCGTTCTCATAGGCCTGTCCCCAATCGCCGATCGTAAGGACGGAAATGTTAGCTGCGTTCGGTTTTTCAGTGAGCTGTTCAATAAGCTGGGAAATGCGAACACCATTTTCATATTCATCGTAATCAACGGATAAACGAATCTCAATCATTCATAATCCCTCCAAAAGTTTCCATGTCAAAATTAAAAATAACACGCTCTGCTCAGCAGCGTCAATCCAGCTGCTTTCCTGAAAATGATTAAAAAACAATTTAGCATTAAGGCAAAGTTTCCAATAGAGGGTTATACCCAAACTAAGGGATGATCAAACATTCTTTTTTTAATGAATTAACAAATCCAAATAATCAAATGCAGAAGGAAGACGCTGGAATTTCATTGACTAAGAACATATGTTCCTGTAATATGAATTATAGAACCTATGTTCTCTTTTGGCAAGCCATAAATAGTAAAGGGCAATTAAACATACATGATGACGAAATATTAAAAATTTATGCATCGAGTTCTACAGCTGCAATATGTGTAAATAGTCTATGTCACGTATTTTCGAGTGTAATTGGTCCTAGCTGTTTAGAGATAATTTCATTATTTCCTCCTAATGGCATGAAGGGCGTCCTTTCCTTATTATGGTACTATTATGGTAGTCAGGGGACATTATAAGTATCCGGAGGTAGTCAGTCATGATTGTGTACATAACAGTTAAGAGCCTTGGTAAGAAGAAAAGCTATTTAGATCGTCTCGAATGGACATTTGCAAATAAACCGGATACGTTGAAAGCGCTAATTACGGACCTGATTACTGTAAATGTTCAGAAATTCAATCAGAAGGAGACGGATGTTCCGCTTGTGCCATATTTAACGCAGAGTGATGTAGAGCTGCAAGCCGAGACGGGAAAAGTCGGTTTTGGCTCTATATATAATGAGCAAAGGGCGAGCTTAGATGAAGCGCTCTGCACCGCATTGCTGGCGTTTGAAGATGGACTATACAAGGTATTTATTAATGGCGATGAAATCGAACAAATGGATAGTCCTTTACATATACAGGATGGAGACGATCTCGCATTGATTCGATTTACAATGTTGGCAGGTAGAATGTGGTAGCCAGATTGGTTCATATTTCAATTTAGATATACAGGAGGCTGTTACAATATGGAGTTGGAAGCGGGTAAGGAATATTTTAAAGAGATGCTGGATAAAGCGGGCACTTTAAATAAGGATGAATCTTATCGCAAGCTTGCCGTTCTAGTAATTGAATCTGCTAAAAATAGATATGTGGATAGCGACATGAAGAAAGAATTGAAGCAGCTGTTGACGCAAATAGCAGCAGAGGGTAATAGCAGCTGGTTTGAGCCGCTCGTTATTATTATGGACAAGCTGTTTGATGACTCTTATGCAGCTGTATTCCGTTATATTGTTAACTATTGCGTGGAGTATCCGCACAGCAATGGTTATTTGCGTCGTCCATTCCGCACGTCAAATTTAGAAATACATACAGAAAGAGTAGTAGAGAAATGCATCTCCCTCTTTTATATGCAGGCGGCGAAATTCGATGTGAAAGATTATTTAACAAAAGTGGATCATTCTTCTCTTTCGAATTACAACCGCCTTATGCTTGCCGCAGCAGATATGATTGCCTATGAGATCGACAGAGGCAACGAAGAAACATTTGAAGATTTAAGAGAAATTATATATGGGGACAATAACACCGCACTGCTATCCCGTTCTATGATTTCCGGCATATTTTTGAGCCACAGCGAACGGGCTTATCATATGATAGGCGAGCTTCTTGTTGCTGCCCGTCTGCAAGAAGGCTTAAGGCAAAGTATTGTCGAGCAAATGGACTCGGGTACGATTGAGGCTATGATATTTATGCTGAAAATTGTGGAGGAGAATAATTTAATCCGTTTTAGTTCAGTTGTACGTGCGCTGGACGTGTGGACAGGCCTGAATTTGGAGGCTGCTAATGCGCGTGTATCGAAGCAATGCCTTAGCTACGCCTTCCAGTCCCTTAGTAACAAGGCACTATGTGAGCAGTGGCTGGATAGCAGCAACGTAAATGAAGTATTTATGGCTTTGTGGTCGACAGCTGTTTATGAGGAAGATGATTTGAATGACAAGATCGCGTATTTAATGGGAAGCCAAGAAACGTACCGTAAAGTGGTTGCCCAGTATGTTCTTGCACAGAGCACCAATACAGCGATGCGTTTTGCCATTGCTAGAAATTGGCTTGATGAGACAGATTTTGAACTGCAGTATTGGCTTCTTGATAATTATGCCTATGGATATAGCTATGAATGGCATATGGATAAAGATAATACGTTGACCTATACAAGCACGCCCTTGCTTGAAGAGAAATCGGAGCGACAAAGCCATTTCCGGAAATTTTCTGCGATGCTGTCTGGGATGAATGAAAAAGAAATTACGAAAAACTCCCGTGTATTTGATTGGAGAAGTTATACGCTACGTGCCGATGATATAGTAAGTAAAATGCTTTATCTTATTGCTTACGATATGGACAATGAAATGATTGCTGAAATGATAGCTCTTAAAGATACATTGAGCCCTAGCATGCGTGGCGAGCTGCTAAAGTATTTCCTTCCCGATTTGAAAAATAATGCACAGCGAGGCTTTTTGTTTGCAAGCCTTTCAGATAAAAGTACAAGCAATCGTGAAATCGCGATTAGTAAAGCTGCCAAGCTTCAACTTAATGAGGAGGAGTTGTCCTCCATATCCGCTCTTCTAAAGCTAAAGAAGGGAGCGCTTCGCCAAGGTGCCATTGAGCTCCTTCTTAATCAGCCAGCGTCCAGTCTTAAGGCTGTAACAGAGGAACTGCTGCAAAGTAGGGTGGAGCTTCAGCGTCTGGCTGCGTTGGAATTGCTGACTGAGATGAAGGAAGACGGGCAGCACGCAAAGCTGTTTGCGGAGCTACAGGATCAGGTAGAGGTTCTTACTGAGCCAACGGACAAGGAACGGCTATTACTAGCAAAGCTGAAGCAAGAAACCACCTATTCTTTAGCAAATGGTTTCGGCTTGTACAACCTTCCGGAGAAAGTGGATCGGCTTTTGCAAATAGAACCATTGCCGCTGTCAGCCTTGGAAGAAGTTAAGCAATATTTTACGTTGCCGGTGGACAAAATGCAGCGTTTTCTGGAAGGATTATCCGAGCTTATGCACGAGTATCGGGAGCATGAGTATGAATTTCAAGATTATTATGAGGCTAAACAGTCTGTACTTCTCGGGACAAGGCTGTCTACCACTAGCTGGCGCTATGATCCCGAAGATCCAACACCCGTATTGGATCGGTATCCCCTAGCTGAAGTATGGCGAAGTTATTTGGATTCGAGCGGTTTTGGCCCGCTTGAGCTAATGCAGCTGGAGTTTTATTGTCAGGCCAATTTCTTGCATCGCTGCTGTACGGGAGAATTGAATAGCTGGGAAATGTACAGGTCCAACGTTAAGGCGATAGAGAACTGGGGCAAGGAACTGATTGAAGCCATTTATCCAATGAATAAGGTGGCGGAAATGCAGGCGATTTATAAGCAATTGAATTATGAGAAGCAGGTCAATGAAATTATTGGCGCTTATATTTCAGATAGTGATAAGCGGGAGCGTTTTGACAAATCGAATCATGCGCTGCGTTTAATTATTAGCTGCTTTCCATATGACAAAGAGGATGAATACCAGGGCATTTTAAATGCCTTGACGAGTTTCTGGCGAAGCTGGCAAAAGTCTGAATTGCATAACGATGAGGCATTCAAAACGTATTTTGAAGTATATTACTGGTTATTTGCACTTCAGGACTACGATGGCTATTTGCTTGGAATTGGGGATTTTGCAAGGGCGTACAGCTTGGAAATACTGACTGAACATGAACTTATTCGATTATTAATGTCTAGACCAAGAAGCGATAATTATATTAGGGAAATGACTAGCCCGAAAAATCATGATTTAGACTCATATCCAGCAATTAAAGCTATTAATAATCGGATTATCGAGCGGGTTTTGGAAATTGAACTTAACCGCGGTGATCTTCCGACAGATGTCACCAAGCTTGCAACAAGCATTTCACATATTCAGGGGACTTCTTATTTCCTTCGTATTTTGACAGGACTGGATAAAGAATCATTCGTTCGGGGCTACATTTATAGCTATGGCAAAGATACGACGAAGAAAGAATCGTTCAGCCAAATGCTTAAAGTATGCCACCCTGCTGCGGGGGAAAACGAAGAGACGTTGAAAGAACTGCTTAAAGGTAGCAAAATAAGCGAGGTCAGACTGCTTGAAGCCGCGATGTATGCACCGCAATGGGTTGATATTATAGCAAAATATTTGGGCTGGGATGGTCTGCGAAGTGCAGCCTGGTATTTTCACGCTCATATTAATGAGACGTTTTCAGGAGAGAAAGAAACGATTGTAGCACATTATTCTCCGATTTTGCCGGAGGACTTCAACGATGGCGCATTTGATGTGAACTGGTTCCATTCGGCCTATAAAGAGCTGGGAGAGACGCGGTTTGACCAACTCTATCAGTCTGCAAAATACATTTCGGCTGGTTCCAATCACAGACGCTCTCAATTATTTGCCGATGCGGTGCTAGGCAAGCTTAAGCTTGCAGATTTGAAAAAATCAGTAGCAGATAAGCGCAATAAAGATCATTTGCTGTGCTATAGCCTAGTTCCATTGGAGCAGGACAAGCAGCGTGATGTACTGGAGCGTTATGAATTTATTCAGCAATTTCTTAAAGAAAGCAAAACATTTGGAGCCCAGCGCCGAGCTACAGAGTCAAAAACAAGCTCTATTGCATTGGATAATTTAGCCCGAAATGCAGGGTACACAGATGTTGTTCGTTTAACCTGGGATATGGAAGGGCGGAAAATCGACGAGCTTCTGCATTACTTTGATCCTGTCGCTTTGGATGAGGATGTGACGGTACAGCTTATTATTGATGAAGAAGGAAAAGCAGAAATCCGTTTGCTCCGCAAAGACAAGGAGCTTAAATCGGTTCCGGCCGCTTTTAAAAAGCATGAATACATGGAGACGTTAAAACAAATTAAATCGGAGCTTTCCGATCAATACAAGCGGGCGCGCAAGGAGCTTGAACGCTCCATGGAAACAGGAAGTCTCTTCACTAAGGAAGAGATTAACAAGCTCGCGAAAAATCCGGTTATTGCGCCTTTAATTAGGACATTAGTATTTGGTGCCAATGGAAAGCTCGGTTATTTTGAAAATGGGGCGCTGCTGGGAGCAGATGAGGGGTCATATGAAGTTGGCGAAGGCGAGGAGCTGTTTATTGCCCATCCTCTGCATTTGCTAAATAGCGGACTGTGGAGTTTGTACCAGAAGGATATGTTTGATAGGCAGTTGAAGCAGCCGTTCAAACAAGTATTCCGGGAGTTGTATATACCGAATGCTGATGAACTGGCTAGTGGTGCGATATCCCGCAGATATGACGGACACCAGGTACAGCCTCGTAAAACCGTTAGCTTGCTGAAAAGTCGTTTATGGACGGTAAGCTATGAGGAAGGGCTGCAGAAGGTTTATTACAAGGAAAATATCATTGCGAGCATTTATGCGCTTGCTGATTGGTTCTCGCCATCGGATGTCGAATGCCCGACGATCGAGACCGTCCGTTTCTTTGACCGCCATACTTATAAACCGATTGATATTGAAAATGTGCCGCCGCTTGTCTTCTCTGAAGTGATGCGTGATGTGGATTTAGTCGTCAGTGTGGCGCATGTAGGCGGAGTAGATCCTGAGGCGAGTCTGACAACGATTGAAATTCGCCAAGCTATCGTTCGTGAATCGTTGCGCTTGCTCAAAATTGACAATGTAAGATTGGAAGGCAATCATGCTTTAATTGCAGGACAATTAGGCGAATACAGCGTTCATTTGGGCAGCGGTATCGTATATAAACAGGCTTCTGGTGCAGTTGCCATTATTCCGGTTCATTCCCAGCATCGCGGCAAGCTGTTTCTGCCGTTTATAGATGAAGATCCAAAGACAGCAGAGATTTTATCCAAAATTGTTCTGCTTGCACAAGATACAAAAATTAAAGATCCGCAAATTCTTGAGCAGATTAAAAGGTAAAAAATCAGATATTTTATAAAAGAAAAAGAGGAGCAGATTTTAAAATTCTGCTCCCCTTTTTTTAAAAAAGCGGATTTACCTATTAGGACTAAAAAATAGCAGCTTATTGTTTAGCAACAAGCAGAACGCGGCTAATCGATTGCTCGCTAAGCGTGGATGCCGTTTTGCCATCGCTGCTCAGTTGGAACAACTGCCCGTAGCCAGCGTCCTTGGAGTCGTCATTGATGTAGTAAATGCCATCAACGTCTTCACTAAGCTGCATATAATCCCAGTTCAATCCAGGTATCTTTTGAACCGACAAATCCGATTTCAGCAAATAGCTGGCATTGTCACCGAAAAAGATTGTAGAAGTGATTTTGCCGCCTGACATAATGTTGTATACGGAATGAAGCTTAGAAATGTTAAGATTTTTTTTGCTGGTAACTTTATTGTTTTTTATCGTGGCAACATAACCTTTGTCCGCTGAATCAATAAAAGCCACTTTGTCAGTGCCTACATTTGCAATATCATAGACGCCTGTGCTGTGCAGGGAGAAGGTTTTGCCGCTTGTGTTCAAGAGGTAGCCTTTACCGGTGCTATAGTTGAAATGCCCTTCGGAATCAAGGCGAATGCCTTTATTGAAGAGGTAGTACGTATTTTTTGCCCAAATACCGGAATATGCAGCATTTGCATCAATTGGAGCATTTAAGTTGAGGGCTTTAGCTGCGCCGCCTTTTTTAGGAACGCTATAAAGCACGATGCAGTCAAGCGAATACATTTGTTCTTCCGGCTTGGTATTGACAATAATATTGACGGAATTAGCAGTTGTTTGGATATGGTGATCCTGCTCAATCGCACCCGCTGCAATGTATTGCACTTGTCCTGCGCCTGTAACTGCTTTGGAGGCTACCCATGTGGAACGACCATTACGCACGGTATTGTAATAGATTTTTCCATCAATGATTTTGAATTCTTCAAAGTCTGTATCAGCTTTATCAGCGATTTGTTTTGCTTCCGATACAGCAGCAGCATTAGCAGAAACCGAATAGATTTTCCCAGCGCTTGTCATGTAGTAAAGCGTTCCATTCACAATGGAATAGTGCAGCACATCGTTATAAAATACTTCATCTTCGGTTGCTGTGCCGTCGATCGGCAAACGTAGCAGCGTAGTTGATCCGCTGTAAGACAAATAATACAAATAGTTGCCACCGCGATTCAGTGCAGTACCGGGAACGTCAAAATCCTCCATTATGAGAGCGGCACCAGTGCCATCTGTTTTAATACGGAACAGGTCTTGGTCAGATGTGTAATAAACATAACCGCTGGCGTTTGCTGCTGCCTCGGCTGTCGGTGCTGTTACTGTGCCGAAGCTAGTAAACAGCAGGGTGAAAATAAAAAGCATGCAAACATTCTTTTTTGTGAAAAGGTGAAGCTTATTCATTACTTAATCTTCCTTTCTAGTGCTGTGGAATAGTATTTGCTGTAAACAACTCTCTTTTAGTGAAAAAAAGGAAGCTGCTTGAATACTTATCGGTTTATAGGACGAAAAACATTATACTAATATTATAATTATTTATACAAAATTTATTGAATAAACATGGGAGAAGCTGGTGCGAGTTGTGTTATTTGGCGGTTGTTGAGGCAAGATTAGCGAGAAATTGCAGGACAGCAGCACTTAATTGTTCAAGTCCTGGCTGTTCAATCGGAAAATGTCCGGCTCCTTCCAGCAGCACCAGCTTTTTCGGACAAGCCAATCTATTATAGAAGCTTTCGCTAAAAGCATATGGGGTCATGGGATCGGCTTCTGGGTGAACCAGCAGTACAGGACAGGAATTAAAGTTTTCTGGCTGCACTTCCGGCGTCATGTTCAGAAAAGTTCTTAGCAATTTAAGAGGCACACGGGTTGCTGCTGCACGGGGATCCTCCATAATAAGCTGGGCTAATTCCGGATGGTTGGCTATTAGATTCATGCGCGATACTTTGGAAACAGGCAGCCGAAATGAATCTAGTAAAATGGGGAATGCATCCATTAGCCATTTGCCATACACCGCTACATATTTATTAGGGGCAAGCTGGAGTCGCATAGCAGCGTCACTGGTGTCTACGAAGGTTGTAGCAATTAGACCTTGCACATACGGACTACGGGCAGCAACATGATAGGCGAGCATGCCCCCAATGCTGGCGCCGAGCAGTACGATAGGCTTGCCATCACGTTTATATTCGCTTTCAACTAAATCAACTAAAAGCTGGATCCAGTCTTCATAACGAATCGTTCTGGAGGGAGGGCTTAATTGGCTGAGCCCATAGGGAGGGAGGTCCGGAGCGAGCATTTCATAGCCGTGCTTTTGCAGCAGCTTGCCATAAGGGGCGAATAAACGGCCATTGCCTCCAGCACCATGCACGAGTACAATTTTGAGCGGACTTTCGGGTGCGGGCAAACGATCTAAGTGAATTTCACTATTATTCCATTGCCACCATTCTTCAATAGGCAGGTTATTTTCTTTTAACTGTATTTCTTCAGGGAAAAATCGTTGATAGCTCTCCCAGTAGATGCTGTTATTATTGTAATCTCTTTGTTTGTTCATCGTTGATCGCTCCTGTTCTGCTATCTATTATGAATGGATGAATTCATAAATAGCAATGCAGGCTTATAGGTCGAAACGGCTAATTTGCGTAATGCGATGCCATTTTTCAAGAGAGTGTCTACTGTAGTGCCTCTTTTTCCCTAGCTCTACCCGGAACTTGAACCGGGCCCTTAACGGGCAACGGAGCGCCATCATGGCGCTTCCATTTTATTTCGGAGGCGACGACAGCAAGCAGCACGAGCGCTGCTCCGACATAGCCCTGCGGCGGCAAAATTTCATGTGCAAACCAAAAGCCTACGGTTGCCGCAAACACAGGCTCCAAGGCGAAAATAAGCCCCGTTCGCGTGGGTGTCGTGTATTTTTGGGCAATGGGCTGAATAATGAAGCCAAAGCCGCTGCATAAAAGGCTTAGCGCAAGCACAGCCCCCCAGCTGGCAGGCGTTTGCGGCAAAGTCGGGGTCTCGAACAGCAGCATGCCGATTAAGCCAAAACCGCCCGCAAAGCCTAGCTGTAAAATGCCCAGATTCAGCGTGTTTGAAGTTTTCGCCGCCGAGTTCGTTAATATAATATAAAGGGCATAAAAAGCAGCTGACAGCACGCAAAGGATATCTCCACCCCCGATGCTGAATGGCAGTTTTAGCGTCAGCAGCGCGATGCCGGTAAGGGCTAGCACAACACTGAGCCGCATGGATGGAGCAAGCTTCTGCTTGAACAGCATAACCGACAGCAGCGGAACGAAGATGACGGTCATGCTTACAAGGAAGCCGGCATTAGACGTCGTAGTCGTCTTAAGCCCGAACAGGATGCAGGCAAAAACGGCGAATAGGAGGAAGCCGAGCATCGCACTATATTTAATCGTGCGCCAATCTGCCTTGCGCAGCGATTTCCAGAAGAGAAGAGACGTAAGCAGGAAGGCGAGTCCGAAGCGCAGGGCAATTAAATTAAAGGCAGCAATGGATTCAAGCCCTATTTTCATAAATAAGTAAGAACAGCCCCAAAATACGGTTGCGAGCACGATGAGTAATTCGGCGTTTCTAGGTTTCATGAGATTTATCTTCTCCGACTTTAATAGAATAGGCTTATGGGCCGAAACCTAGTATACTGGGGTTTGATATATAAGTATAACGGGGATTTCTTGTTTTAAACATGAGAAATGCTCATGTAAATAGAGGAGACGCAGGATGAGCATTAATAAATATGAAATATTCGTACAGGTTGCGCGGCTTGGCAGTTTAACGAAGGCGGCGGAAATACTCGGCTTTACCCAATCGGGCATTAGCCACGCGATCAACAGCTTGGAGAGTGAAATCGGTTTTAGGCTGCTGCAGCGCAGCCGCGCAGGCATTCAATTGACATCGGAAGGCGAGCGGCTCTTGCAGCCAATGCGCGAGGTGCTTCAAGCCAATGTCCGATTGCAAGAAGAGATCGCTGCAATCAGGGGGCTGGAGGCTGGAACGATTCGTATCGGCACGTTCACAAGCGTATCCGTCCACTGGCTGCCGCGGATGATGAAAGCTTTCCTGAACGATTATCCGCAAATTGAATTTAAGCTGATGGAGGGGGACTATCAGGAGGTTGAGGAATGGCTGGAGGAGGGGCAAATCGACTGCGGTTTTTTCTCCTTGCCCACGAGTGACAAGCTGGAGGTGTTCCCGCTAAAAGAGGATCGGATGCTGTGCATTTTGCCCCAGGAACATCCGTTGTGCGGAGCCGCCTTTTTCCCGCTTGCGCGGCTTGCGGAGGAACCATTCATTATCCCTAAAGCGGGCTCGGATCATGACGTTCGGCGTGTGCTTAAGAAGGCGGCGATTACGCCAAACGTCAGATTTGAGGCGGGTGATGATGCGGCTATTATTGCCATGGTTGAACAGGGACTGGGCATTAGCATATTGCCTGAGCTCGTAATTGAAGGGCGCAAGCATCATGTCCACGTCATGGAGCTGGAAGAACCAAGCTTTCGGTCGCTTGGCATCGCCGTCCATTCTATGAAGTTTTGCTCGCCTGCTACGAGGCGATTCCTTGCCCATGTACAATCATGGCTGGAAAAGCAGCAGCTATTGCAGGCCAATAATGCATAACTAAGGTGTGGAATTCATTAGG
Organism: Paenibacillus sp. BIHB 4019; assembly: GCF_002741035.1. Classification (NCBI taxonomy): domain Bacteria; kingdom Bacillati; phylum Bacillota; class Bacilli; order Caryophanales; family Paenibacillaceae; genus Paenibacillus; species Paenibacillus sp. BIHB 4019. The sequence continues at coordinate 3,535,887 of NZ_CP016808.1, forward strand.
GCTGTGGAGTCTATCAAAAATTCAATTACAGGGTAAGATATTGGATAGGCGCAAGATTGATAAGATTGGCACAAAGTGGAATACTGGTACATAAGGAGCGTGAAACAGATGGCAAAAAACCATGAGCAGACGGCGAATAAAAAGGTTGTTTTGAGCAGCATCGATCCAAAGGATAAAGGTTCCTTTAACCATAAGGAAGAGGTGGAGAAGGAAGCGCTGAAGCTGAAGGAGGAATTGGAGCAGCTTCAGGAGAAGCTCGCGGCTGCGAAGGAGCAGGCAGTGCTGTTCGTCATTCAAGGGATGGATTGCAGCGGGAAGGATGGCGTAACGAAGCATGTGTTTGCCGGGCTGAACCCGCAGGGCGTGTCCGCTCATAGCTTCAAGGCGCCGACGGATGTGGAGAAGCGGCATGATTTTATTTGGCGGGCGCACAACAACGTGCCGGAGCTGGGCCAAATCGCGATTTTTAACCGTTCTTATTATGAGGATGTTTTGATTACAAGGGTGCATGGTGCAGTGTCCGACCAGGAGGCGAAGCGGCGCTTTAAGCATATTAACCATTTTGAGTCGCTGCTTGCGGATAGCGGGGTTAAGGTTGTCAAAATCTTTTTGCACATTTCCAAGGAGTTTCAGCTGGAGAAGCTGAAAAGCCGAATTGAGGATTCGTCGAAAAATTGGAAGTTTGACCCGTCGGACCTCCAGGAGCGGAAATACTGGGAACAATATCAGGGCTATTACGAGCAGCTGTTTGAAAAATGCAGCAAGCACGCGCCTTGGCATATCGTGCCTTCTGACCATCGCTGGTACCGCAATTATGCCGTGCTGCGCATTGCTGTGGAAGCCTTGAGAAGCATGGAGCTCCAAGAGCCGCCAGCGAATCCGGAGCTGAAAGCTTTTCTGAAGGAAATCAAGGAGCAAGAGCAGGAGCAGTCATAACGAATGCGGTCATAACGGATGCGTTTTTAGTGAATGCGTTCCGAATGAATAACGAAATGAAAATAACCGGTCATGCATCGCAAATCACAATGCGGTACATGGCCGGTTATTTTTTTACAAGCCGAATCAAGCGCTAGCTAAAGAAAAAATCCAAATATTGCTGTCCATGCTCGCGTCCTATAATCGCCGGGGCAAGCTCCATGGCGCGTTCAATAAACTCGCTCTTTACTTCGGAATCCTCGTCCGTGGCATCGAGTTCGAATTCCTCTTCCTCTACCTTCATCAATGCAGTAGTCATGGCGAAAAAATCGGACAGCGAGGCAGCGATTTGCGAATGCCGCTTCTGAATGCTGCCGTATACCGGCCCTTGCGGATCGGTCGAATCAACGATAAGCGCATCGCCATTGTAATCGGCGAAGACGATCCAGCCATCCGGCCATTTCGGATCAGGAGCAAGTCCGGAAGCCGTCATAATCCAGCGCCAGCCCTGCTGCGCCCGCTCCAGCTCCGGCAAACGGAAAAATTGCACGGCCAGAACACCGCCAATTATCGGATGCTCCTGCAATTCTATACAGCTGTAAAAGGTTCGCAGCGCTTCTCCAAGTGGAAGCGGCTCCTGAACGGGCAGCGGCTCATCATGATAATAAACCTCGCCAAGGTCAATGTCATGCCTCCCAAATACGGAAGCGAATTGCTGTAGTTGCGTCATTAATGTACTATTTACGCTCATGTAGCGTTCCCCCTCGTCGTCCATTTTTCCAAAATATCAATTAAATCTTCCCTTAATAAATCTACACGGTAGCTCAGCTTTTTCTTGCGCAGCTTTTCTTCCAGCAGGTCCACAATAACGAGCAAATCCGCTTTAAACAGCTGCTGCTGCTCCTGTAAAGACAGCTCGCCCTCCGCTCTCGTAAAATGCCTGGTCACCTCTAGTTTAAGCTCGCCCTTGCGGGAAGCCAGCTTGCCGACAGCGAATTTCGGCTTTATGTAATACCCTTGCTCGAACCCTGCTGGAACATCGTTTTGCTCATGAAAATATTCATACTGCAGCGTACGCTCGGCATCATCATGATGGCTAAAGAAGCAAGAAATACCGATGTAGCTAAAAGAATCGCCGTAAAGCTGCTGACGCATATGTTCATCCAGTGCGCTCCGCAGTTCGCTCAGGCTGTTTATGAAAGGCTTGGCTGACAGCTGATAGTTGCCGGAGCGGACGAGGCGCAGCGGATTTTTCGGCAGCAGATTGCGCTGGGAAGCAAAGGCGGCAATGCCATAATCGGTGTTGTCGCTGCCCTCATGGATGACGAAGCTGTCTTGCCGCTTGCTCCAGCCTTTGCAGGAGCCTTCGATCTGCTTGAAGGTGCGGGTGCGCAGCTCGGTGTAGAAGGAGCCGCTGATCCATTTTTCCGCAACTGCCTCTACGGGTGTCAAGGAAGTTCCCCAGCCAGTAATAGCAAGCGCCTCGCATACACGTACAAGCTCATTCCACTGCTTGATGTTGGCATAATGAAAAAGCCGATGATATTCGGCGATGAGCAGCTCGCGAAGCTCGTCCATAACCGGAGCCGCTTGAATGACTTCGTTCAGCTGCTCGAGCGTTTCTGTTTCAAAGATGGATCTAAGCATCGTAAATTCCCCCTGTAGAAAAATAGTAATCAGAGGCACCAGGTTATCTCTTATTATGCCATACCATTCCTTCAATTTCCTGTTTAACGGATGCATGGAAAAAACCTTCGAGATCCGCAGCAGCACAAGCGGAGTCGAAGGTTCATCTGTGCTGATATCAGCAAACTGAAATCAGTAAACGGAAATCAACATACCGAAATTAGGTCGTTGCTTTCTGGAGCAGCGCTACTTCCAGCTCATAGTTGCAGCGCTCAAGCGGCTCGTTGTTAATTTGGCGAATTAAATAGTTCATAGCGGTGCTGCCGAGCGTATAAATTTGCTGGGAAACGGTGGTCAGCTCCGGATATACCATATCCATTCGAACACCGTCGAAGCCAATTAGCTTCACTTGGGAGGGGACGGATACGCCAAGCTCATGCAGCGCCTTAAGCGCTCCTGCGGCCATAAGGTCATTGCCGGCGAATACGCCGTCCACATCGGGATGCTGGCGAAAAATATTTTTCATTGCCTCGTAGCCTCCTGCAACGCTGAAGTGGCCGAATGCGGTTAGGCTAGGCGTAAACCACGGCAGTTCAGAGCACATTTCCTCATAAGCGAGCGTTCGCTCACGCGCGGAATGCACATGCGATGGTCCGCATATATGGGCGATTTTGCCGCATCCCGCATCCAGCAAATGCTGCACGGCGAGCTGTCCGCCATAGCGGTTAGCTGCTGTAATCGTAACAATTGGATGGTCAGGAAAGCTTTTATCAATGACGACGATCGGAATCGACCGTTTTTGCAAGGCAATAATTTGCTCGGGTGAAATGGTATAAGAAGAAACGATAATGCCATCAATTTGTTTATTGATTAACGCTTCTATATACCTTTTTTCCTTGTCGGGATTATTGTCCGTGTTGCAAAGGACGAGCGTATAGCCTTGGGAGGCGGCTGCATCCTCAGCAGCACGGGCAATTTCTGGGAAAAAAGGGTTCAAAATGTCGGGTACCATTAAGGCGACTGCAGCTGTTTTTTTGCCCGCGAGGCTCCTGGCAATCGTATTAGGCTTGTAGTTCAGCTTCTCGGCAGCGGCTTGAATGGCGGCTTCCGCTTCCTTGCTTACATATCCGCTTTTATTGTACAGCCGAGAGACAGTGGCAACCGATACGCCGGCCAGCTTGCTGACATCTCTGATCGTGGTCATAAGGGCTAGATCCTTTCAAAAGTGAGCTTTAGTGTGATGCTTGCTGGATGAAAGCTTCGACATCCTTACGGAGCGGCATTCCGCTTTGGGCACCTAGCTTGGTGACGGATAGTGCGCTTGCGGCAACGGCGAACTGGACAGCTTCCTCTAGAGCGGCTCCTTCGCTTAGCTTCACAGCTAGTGCACCGTTAAACGTATCGCCTGCACCAGTCGTATCTACAACTTCGACCTTATGTCCCGTTACATGGCCTTGCGTCCCCTCCGCTGCTTTGTAATAAGCGCCGTTGCTGCCTGCTGTCATTACGATAGGATGCGGATACTGCTCCAGTAAAGATTCCGGAGTAGTTTGGCGCTCTAAACCCGTCACAATAGCCAGCTCAAATTCATTTGGCGTAATGAGATGCAATTGGGCTAGCAATTCCTCCGGCAATCTCACAGCAGGCGCCGGGTTCAAAATAACCGGTACGCCGAGTGAATACGCGAGCCTAATGGAAGCTTCGACCGTTTCAAGCGGAATTTCATGCTGCAGCATGACCATATCTGAGGCAGCGATGACATCCTTCAGTGCAAGGACATCTTCTGGAAGCAAGCAGTGGTTTGCCCCTGGAATAACGATAATGCGATTGTCGCCTTCGGTGACGGTAATGGCAGCGATGCCGGTAGCTTGATGAGGAACCGTTTTCACATATTGCATATCGATACCCTCAGCGCCAAGCGCGTCCCTTAGCTGCTGCGCCATCGTATCCTCGCCGACACAGCCGAGCATTGTAACCGCAGCCCCAAGTCTTGCGCAAGCGACTGCCTGATTAGCGCCTTTTCCGCCTGTAAAGCTGGAAAAAGCGTTGCCAATTAACGTCTCCCCTTGATTCGGCATCACATCCGTTTCTGTAACCATATCAATATTCAAACTGCCAATAACGGTAATTTTTGCTTGGGACATAGGAACACCTCTTGTTTTTGATTATGTGATGTGTAATCGGTTACACATGGTTGCTTCTCATTTTAAATAGCCCGTGTGCCATTGTCAACTATCAAACCTTATGATGAAGCTAGTTCTATTGGCTTAGCTGAGTCAAATAATCAGTCGGCAGACTGATATTATCGGGTTATAGCCGTATGATACAATTGTGAAATCATGTTTTTTGAGTTCCGGGGCATAATGGCCTTGGCTGGGAGGTGCTTTTATGGGGAATGCAGGACTTACATATAAGCTGATGACGGATCATGGGGAATTTAAGAAAGAAGAGATTAATATGTCGGTTATTACGGATATCATATATGGATTTGAACCGGATTATGAGGATTTTATCGTGCTCGAGCCGAGCTTGCCGCTAGACAACAGCATCTATTTGCAGGCCGCAACCGAAGGGAAAGGCATGATCGGCTTCGTTGTGGAAATCCGGTTCGTGTATGCCGATGATTCGTTCAAACACTATGATTACAAAACGACGGATAAAGGCGAGATTGTTCGAATGTTTCTTGAATATTGGGGAGCACAGAAGCTGCCTGACCACTCGCAATGGAATGATATTACAAGCACGTTCACGTAATTGTTACATAAGCTTAAGCGGAGGAGTAACATGCAGTACAAGCGTTTTATTCTTTTTTCAATCGTCATAATGGCATTGCTGATTTTACTCGTTAATACGAGCTTGTTTCAGGAAAATGCGGCTAAGGCAGCTTCCCATTACTATGTTCGCTCTCATTACGCGAGCAGCGAGTTTACTTTTCTGAAAATTATTTATGATACTGACCACGGTAATTATACGGTTACATATAAGGACAATATGGAGCAGCAGTTTAGCTTTACGATGGCTCCGCGCTATTTTCCTGTATTTGTGCGTTATGATCCGCTGGAGAGCCGCCTCTAAATAACAAAAGTTCCGACCCCTATCAGTGGAGGCTCGGAACTTTTTTATTTAGTCATTTTTAATGAGCAGGCTCATATAGCCTAGCGTATGATAGCCTTGCTTTTTAAAATCATCAAGGATGTTTTTAAGAAACAGCGCGGTATGTTCATAGTTTTTAGTATAAGATTGAATGAGCTTTACGGTCAGCTCCTCGCTTAATTGTTGATGGTGCGCAGCTATGCCGATAAGATGCAGCTTAATCATGGCAAATTCGGCCACGAGCATTTGATAGCTGTCAAAAACAGGGATGTTCACATGCATTTCCGCAAGCATCCGGCTATATAAATGATTCAAAATGAAATTCTCTAAAACGTGCGCATGCTGATCCATAAATGGCTTGTAATAATGCTCGTAAGAGTAATTGTAGGTACCTGCAATTGCTTCCAATGAGCTTCCATTTCGCGTCATTCCTTGTTTGTAATCATGGATACACTCCCGGTAGCGGGCATTCCATATCGTATCATCCAAAATATCCATCAAATAATTATTCAAATATTGCAGTTGAAAAATAGCATCTAGCGGATATACATTATAACTGCGCAGCTCATCGTTGCGGGCAACCTCTTCCCGAAACTGAACGCATAAATGAGGCAGCTCCTTATATTTTTTCTCATCCATCAGCAAGTTGACATTATCGCAAAACACACCAAGCAGAATAAGGCGATGGGGCAGGCTGAATTCCCTATATTTCATAATCTCGATCATCATCTTGCGTATTTCAGGAAAGTAGAACTCCGGGCGATTCGGATCCAGAGCAGCGGCTGCTTTATGTTTATAGGTAACGGAGCCGATGTGAGCTAAATCAACGTCAACTAACTCCATCGCTTGCTCATCAAGCAATACTAATCGGGCCACCTCCGGGCAAGAAAGCTGGGCCGTCATTTCCAAGGCATTGCCTGCCTGATTAATGACACGGGGGTAGGTTCGGCATGTTTGGGACAGGTAGGATTCGCCGAGTTCTAATTGAATCGAGCACATTCCTTGATCAAGCATGGCACAATCGCCTGTATTCGGGTTCAACCGCATTTCAGCATAATCTTGAACGCTGCCCTGCGGTTTAATGGATAAGTTTTGCTTCAATTTGCGCCTTAAGCTAGTATGGGTTACCGATTGGTATTTCGTGTAGGTATGTTTATCAATACTGATCCCCCACCAAGCGCAGCAAGTATCTTCACAGGCAGAACCAATGCAAGCAAACTGCTTCATGTAATTAGGGACTTTATGTTGTGGAGATGTCATGCGAACCTTGAAACCTCACTTTCTTATTTGTTTTAAACATTATATATTTCAAAAATAGTGTAATAAGAAGAATAAATTCATGTCAAGCTGTATTTAAGTGAAAAATTACAACACAAAAATCCCGAACACCCCATATACATGGGATGCTCGGGATTTTTTATAGCTTGCTAGCCCAACTATTTAATTAGAAGAACCGAGCTCCGCCACAACATCAACCATTTTCATGCTGTTTGCTAGAGGGCCGGAGCTGATCCAATGTCTTGCATTTACGAAAATGACATGGCCCGCTTTAACGGCCGGTACCGATTTCCACACGGCGGATTGCTCAATCGCGCTGAAGCTTTCCTTCGCCTGTTTAATTTCCTCGTCTGTGCTGCCGGCTCCGCCGAGCGTAACGAATAAATAGTCAGCCTGCAATTCGGGCAGCATCTCCAGCGAAATCGTCGCATTTTGAAAATTAGGCTGCTCCTGATGCCACTTTTCAACGGTTGGATCCAGCTTTATTCCGAGCTCATTGTATAGAACACCGGGATAGGTTGGCCATTCGATTTGCGTTTTTTCATCGATATAATTAGGGAAATAGACTCGGAAATCTTTGGCGGTCATGCGGATGAAGGCTGCACTTTTGCCTTCCGATAGAAGAGGGGTCAGAGCTGTTCTCGCATCCGCAGCCTGCTGATCATAAGCGCTGATAACCGCTTGTGCTTGATCCTCCATGCCCAACGCTTGTCCAATAGCTGCAAGCGAATTTCTCCAATCCTCACGATCGTATACGATGGTTGGCGCAATTTTGGAAAGATTGTCATAACCTTCTTGCATAATCGCGGTGCTCGCAATAATCAAATCCGGTTGGGCTGCAACGATCGCTTCGAGATTCAGGTTATCGCCCCAAATTTCCAAAGTGGCACCTTGCTCTATAAGCTTGTCGTTTAAATAATAGCCTTCGCCAATCGACATTCCGAATACGATCGGCACATTTAAAGCGAGCAGCATATCCTCCAAATTAATGGAAGCAATCCGCTCAGGGTCCGCTGGAAGCTCAGTTGTGCCAAAGGGATGTGTAACCTTGAGCGGCTGTTGATCGGAAGGAGTCTCCGGTGAAGAAGCGGAAGGTGAAGCGGTCGAGACAGTGGAAGAAGCCGAACTAGACGGCTGCCCGCTTCCTGAGTTGTTCCCACATGCTGACAACAGCACAATAGCGGCAGCAAGAGCAATATACAGGAAGGAATGACGGTACAAATACATGATGAAACCTCCGTTTTGACAATAATGGTCAGGCTTATAATGATCAACACGTATTATACGCTCCTGCCGCTTTGCAAAACATGGACATTCGTGTTTAGTTCGTTCTAAATAATTCTTCTGCCTGTTCTACCATGAGATTGTGGGCAAAAGGAGAGTAGTCTAGCCAGGGGCATTCCTGTATTCGCCGCACATTTCCCGCTTTTACAGCTTTAAGCTGTGTCCATACGCTGCTATGCTGAAGCTGTCGCCACATGTGCTGAGAGGCTTGGTCAGAATCAATAATAAGCAGCAGACGATCTCCCGTAAAAAGAGGCAGCTCCTGCTCCTTAATCTCATGCAAAATCGATATATTTTCTGAGTCATAAGGGCAGTTTAATTTCAAATCCTCATATAAGACAGCCCCTCCGTTACGCCGTCCATACACAACGATATGTCCCTGCATGAGATGAACAATTGAAATCGTATCCCCTTGAAAAAGCTTCCTGACCCGCTCCCCGGCACAAGCCGCTTTCTGATCATAATTCGCGAGCCAGCATGCAGCGTCCTCTCCTTTACCAAGCAGGGCTGCAATTTGCCTGAACTGCTGCCGCCAGTCTAGCTCAAGCCAAGGAATGACGACGGTGCGGGCGATTTTGCCGATGGAGCCTATTATCTGTTCATTCACCATATCGTCGCATAAAATGAGCTCGGGCCTTGCCTGCTGAAGCGCACTGCGATTATAATCAACTAAATCTGGCTCCATTCGTTTGGATCGTCGAAGCGGATAGGGAATATGCTGAAAAAAAGCATGACGGTGCACATCCCTTTGCGGATCGACCTGTGCGGCACACGGAATAATGCCTAAAGCGAGCAAATGTCCGGCATAGGGAAAGGAAAAGGAAGCAATTCGTGTATTCGTCCACGCTGCATATTGTTTTGGCGTTATGCCTGCCGCTTTCTTAAACTTACGGCTGAAATAAAATTCATCCTCAAAGCCGACTTTTTCGGCAATTTCCTTAATCCGCAAATTAGAATGCAGCAGCTGCTCCTTCGCTTTGTTGATCCGGATGCTGTTCAAATAATCAATGGGGCTTTGCCCGACCCAATGCTTGAATTGATGGGAGTAATGCCATAGGCTCATGCCTGCGATGGAGGACAGCTTCTGCCGGGTCATGCCTTCTGCATATTTTTCATTCATATAATGGATAGTTCGGTCGATCATGGCTTTCACTTCCGAAGGCCAGTTTTCGTGTTCGCTTAAAGCCGCCGCCGGCTGCTCGAACTCGGCCTTGGCGGCCTGCTTCTTCCAATAACTGTAACTGTCGTCCGCTTGCAGGACGGAAGCTGGTTTTCTCATTTTCGCGTCCTCCTTTTTAAAGAAGCTTCTGCATTTATATTTTTCAACAGCTTAGCGCTAGCGTTCACTTTTCTGCTTGCTAATCATTTAATGAGAATTGTTATCAATTGTAGTTTATACGAAATCAATAGTCTATACAACCTCTTTCCCGTTTTACATCAGCATAGCTTCCATAGCTTCTCCTGTTAGATTTAAATAATAGCTGGACATATATTATTTGTTTGGTAAGCTTGTTATAAGGCCTCTGACGCAGAGGCCTTATATTATTTTAGGAGGAGAACAGCATGGAAAAAGCGGTTTATTGTTTATGCAAAATCAGTAATGTACGCATAGGGAGTGAGGTCTACTATGAACCATAGTATCGGTTTGTCCTATGCCCAAGAACAGCTTGTGTCGCAGCTTGCCGTGTTAGGTGTCGAGAGGAAACGCTTCCTCGACGCCTATTTTGTTATGCCGGGGAAAGAGCGTATGGAGATGGAACAATTTCTATTTTTGTATACGGAGGCCGTGCAAGAGCTGCTCTCGGAAACGGACGTGCTAATGGAAGAAAAGCTTCAATCCCTAGTGCTTATTGGCAGCCATATTACGATTGAATATCCTGAATATGAAGCGTTGGATTCCTTTACCATCGTGCTGCCTGAGCAGGCCAATCCAGACGAAAATCTCATTTCCTTCCTGTCGCCTGTTGGCAGGCAATTGCTTTTGGCCCGTCTAGGCGAGTCGATCACTGTAGCGACACCATCGGGCCCTATGCGTGTCATTCTCGCTTCAATCAAGTACACTGCTAACCAATTTTCCAGGGAAGGAGGAGCTGTAAATGGATCTTAGAGAATCTGAATTGCCCGGTATTGGCCGAAAATACAGCCTGCGAACCCGCAGCGGGGAGCAGCTGGTTATCGTCGTTCATAACGATGAACGAAGGGATATTTTTCATATGGACGCTGATGAGCCTGATGAGATGCGGTCAATGGTCACACTTGATGACGAGGAAGCCAGAGTCGTATCGGCTATCCTTGCGGGCATTACCTATAAACCTAAATTTCTGGAAAACCAGGAAATAGCGTTAGATAGTTTAGTTATCGAATGGATTCGGCTGGAGCCTTTATCTAAATGCGTTGGCAAGCGGATTGGGGAGCTGGATATTCGCAAAACGACGGGTGCGACCATTTTGGCCGTAGTAGAGAAGGATAAGACGAAGCATATTAATCCTGGAGCGGAATACGTGTTTACGCCAGGCGTAACATTAGTCGTGGCAGGTGAACGCATTCAACTGAACCAATTAAAAAAACTTTTGCTGAATGGGGCACTTTAGCCCATGGAGACGCTCATATTTGAAGTCGGGATGGCACTGGCGCTCATTACGCTGACAGGCTTGCTTTCAGCGAAGCTTCGCTTCTCGGTTATTCCGTTTTATATTTTGATCGGGATGGCTGTAGGACCGCATGCGCCGCATTTTTGGATTATTGATTTGCGGTTTATTGAGAGCTCCTCCTTTATCGAATTTATGGGACGTTTAGGCATTTTATTTTTGCTGTTTTATTTAGGGCTGGAGTTTTCGGTAGCGCGGCTGTTGAAATCAGGTAAAGCGATAATCGTAGGCGGCTCCTTCTATGTCGCACTGAATTTTATATCAGGGCTGCTGCTTGGCTGGATTACGGACTTGCCCATCAAAGAAACGCTAGTCGTTTGCGGCATTATGACCAGTTCCTCCACTGCTATTGTGGCAAAGGTGCTGGTCGACTTAAAGAGAACCGCGAACCCGGAAACAGAAATCATTATGGGTATGATCATGTTTGACGATTTGTTTATTGCGGTACACATATCGATTTTAACGGGGCTCATCTTGAGCGGCGCATCTTCTTTTTGGAGCGTTTTGCTAATTTCTTTGACTGCGCTTGCCTTTATCGTTGTATTTTTATTTGTGGGCAGGAAAATTATTAAATATATTGATTTTGCGCTTAATATTAAATCGTCAGAGCTGTTTCTGCTGATGATTATGACGCTGCTGTTTCTGGTAGCGGGCTTCTCGGAAACGCTGCATGTAGCAGAAGCGATTGGAGCATTGATGATCGGACTTGTACTTGGCGAATCCAGGCATGTGAAGCGGATCGAGCAGCAGGTGTTACCCTTCCGCGATTTTTTCGGGGCGCTGTTTTTCTTTAGCTTCGGATTAACGATCGAACCAGCATCCTTGGGCGGCGCGGTAGGGATGACGCTGATCGCGGTGCTATTGACGCTGGTTGGCAATTTGGGAGCAGGCATGCTGGCGGGCCGTATTTCAGGCATTTCGCCAAAGGCATCGCTTAATGTAGGCTTTACGCTCGTTTCCCGAGGCGAGTTTTCCATCATTATGGCGAACATCGGCAAAGCGGGCGGTTTAATGGCCTCCATTCAATCCTTTGCGGTGCTGTACGTCTTAATTCTTGCTGTGCTCGGCCCTTTGCTTACGAAGGAGTCCAAGTGGATCTATCAAAGCTATGAGCAGTTGCGGAAGAGACTGAGGCGCTCAAGAGGATAACGGCGGTGTGCGAAAAAAGAACAGGAGATACTCAGAAAGCAGATTGCTGCTAAATGAGTGGCTCCTGTTCTTTTATTTCATCCTCGAAATGGCAGCTTTGCCGCCAGAGGACGGCGACAGCCGTTTACGCTTAGCTGACGGATTTCTTCTGCAATAACCGCTGCAGCTCTTCCTCTACTCTTGCGCTTTGCTGCGCATTTTGCTCAGCAGTTCCTGTTGGGGCACCATCCATGCTATATGAAGCTTTGGACAATTCCTGCTGTGCTTCCCGTTCCATCAGCTTCTGTTCAATACGGTCAAAACCTCTGGAAGCGAAGCTTCCGTGCAAGGAATCTGCTGATGAATAGCCAGCGGCTCCGTCTGTTTTTTTCATGCGCAGCACGAGCTCCTTGCGTTTTTCATGCAGCCGAACTTTCTCTTCCTTCAGCGACTCCAGACGCAGACCGAGCTCAAACGCGCTCTGTTTGGCCAACTGAAGCAGCTTTGTAGTTTCTTCTTTCTGATCGGCATAAGCCAGTTTTGCTTCAAGTGCAGCACGGGCTTCTTCCTCGCGTTCACCTGCGACCGCTTGCTCTGCTTTGCTTTCATAGTAGTCGGCTTGTTGCTGCAGCTCCGAAAGCTTTGCCAGAAAAGCACGCTCTTGCGCCTGCTGATGCAAGCTCTCTCGTTCAGTGTTTGCAATGTCCTCGTCCAGATCCCGTAAATACTGGTTAAGCATCGTCACCGGGTTTTCCATTTTATCTAACATTTCATTGGCCGCTGCCTTCGTCATACTAAATACACGTTGTAAAATTCCCATTCTATCATCTCTCCTCAAAATTAATTTTTAGTAGTTATCAGAAAATCCGAAATTGCCATGTGGAGCCTTTGGAACAACTAACGTCGCAATGAAGTAGGCAAGGATGACTGCACCGCAGCTGAAAAGGGAGGCAAAAATAACAAGCAATCTTATAATAGTAGGATCAATGCCGAGCCAGTTTCCAATTCCTCCGCAGAGACCGGTTAGCTTGCTATCCGTCGTTGATCGAAATAATTTTTTCATAACGTTCATCCTTTCCCGTGTTCGTCTATGTCCTTATTGTAATGCGCTACGCGAGATTGCGTAACGGACCGCAGTCCGTTCAGCATACTAGCCTTTAGGCGGGCATCAACGCGACAAATGGCGGGGGAAGAAAAACTATAGCTCGGTAATTAGAGAAGGAATGAATAAAAAAGAAGCCCAGGGCTGCGTAATATCCCTGGGCTTCACTTTCTCTTCTGCTCGAAACGAAGCAAATAGATAAAATAAGGAACTCCAATAATTGCGGTTAGAATGCCGACTGGTATTTCGATCGGGGGCGCTAAGCCTCTGCCTATGCTATCTGCGATAACTAGAAGAAGTCCACCGCAAAGAGCAGCGACGGGAAGCGAATATTTATGCTTCGGTCCAACTATCCTTTTAGCCATATGAGGCGCAATCAAACCTACAAATCCGACGGATCCGACAGTTGCTACACAAAGACCAGCCAATGCTACGGCAATGCTCAGAAGAATATAACGTGCACGATTGCTTTTCACCCCTAGGCCGGTCGCAATATCATCTCCGAAATGCAGCACATCCAGCTTCAAAGACATCCCTATGACGATAGGAATGAGCAGAATAAACCATGGCAGTAATCCATACAACTGGTCCCATCCTCTCCCCCATAAGCTGCCAGCCAGCCATAACAGCATGACATTAGCGTTCACTGGAAACTTTATTAGAATAAACTCTGTTGCAGCCTGGCAAATCGCTCCAAGCGCTATGCCTACTAGAGCTAAGGTCGACGATTTTGCGCCGCTTTTATGGGTAAAGACCATCAGTACAACAGCTACTAAAGCAGCACCAACAAATGCAGAAACCGGAAGGATGAAGATAGGCGAATTCGGTAAAAAAACGATAACACTAACCGCAGCGAGGCCTGCTCCCTTGGTAATGCCAATAACATCCGGGGAAGCAAGCGGATTACGGAGAATACTTTGCAGGATCACTCCTGATACAGCTAGTCCTGCACCAGCCAATAGAGCAAGAATGACGCGAGGAATCCGGAAATGGTTAACAATATAAGCATATTCGCTATTTGAACCCCGAAGAATAGAGATCGTTTCTCCAGGTGATACATACTGGCTTCCAATTCCGACTGCACAAAATGCGATAATACCTGTGACTGCCAGCAAGACTACAATGAGAATAGAAGGGCGCACTCGCCTCATCTCTTTATCCCTCTTTCTTTTCGTGCTAAGTATAAAAAGAAGGGCCCGCCTATTAAAGCTGTTACAATTCCGACGGGAGTTTCAAACGGGTAGGCGAGAAGCCGCGCGAGCGCATCCGCATAGGTTAGAACGACCGCCCCGAACAGGGCGGATAGCGGCAAAATAACCCGATAATCCTGTCCAACCATTTTTCGCACGATATGCGGCACCATTAAGCCAATAAAACCAATCGGCCCAGTTACGGACACAGCCGATCCAGCTAAAATAATAACGATCGCACTAGCAGCCAGACGGATCAACGCAACTCGCTGTCCCAGACTTTTCGATGTTTCATCACCCAACCCTAGAATAGAAATAGAGCCAGATAATAGGATCGCAGTTGTAAGCCCGATAATCGACCAAGGCAATAACTGCTGAACAGCGTTCCAATTCGAGTTATTTAATGAGCCTGCTAACCAGAACAAAACGTCGGTTGCATTTTCGTCGAATAAAATGAGTCCTTGGGTCAAAGAAGATAATAAAAAGTGAATCGACATGCCTGCTAACGCAAGCTTAACGGGGGTCAAGCCCCCGGCAGAAGCACAGAAATAAATAATGGCCCCGCCGAAAGCTGCCCCTGCAAACGCAAAATAGACCAGATGAATCGAAGTCGCACTCGAAACAAGCACAACCGAAGCAACAACGGCTAGCGATGCGCCTGCATTAATACCAAATACTTGCGGGGAGGCTAACGGATTTCTGGTCAAGGCTTGCATAATTGCGCCTGCCACTGCTAAACCAGCCCCGACAAGTCCACCGACAAGCGCTCTTGGCAGGCGAAGGGTCTGAATAATAAGCTGTTCTTTGCTTCCTGTCCATACAAACAACGATTTAATCGAAGAGCCCGCACTAATATCCGTCACGCCAATGACAATGCTGGTGAATAATCCAATAATAAGAAGCAGAGAGCCTATCGAATAGACAGCAAGCACGTTTGCTTTCTTTCTTGAAGGTAACGTAACCACTAGCTTTAACACATCCTAGCGAGTATTGGAATGTAGGGAGTGCTATTTGACATACAGCAATCGAATGGCATCGGATGCAATCGTCTCGGCAGCCTTCAGCCCGCGATATCTTGTCCACACATAGCGGTCAATCTCATCGAATATTTGATCATTTTTCACAGCACTTACCGATTGCCAAAGCGGATTAGAAGACCATTCCTTCAAAATTTTATCGTCCACAATTGTCACGTAGAGCACATCCGGGTTCAATTTCACAAATTGCTCCAAGCTGATATTTTCTCGTGCTGTCTCGCTTTGCATGGCATTTTTGATTCCAAGGATTTGATGAAGCTCTCCATAAAAAGATTCAGATCCGTGCACAAACACGCCGTCCTCACGGAAAGTAGCAAGCAGGACCTTTCTATTCTCGTCAGCCGGTACTTGTTTTTTTAAATCTTCAATAACAGCATGATGTTCCGCCAACAGCTTTTCAGCCTCGTCGCCTTTACCTGCGGCTTCACCGATTTGGCTGAAGGAATTCAATATTTCCTGATAGCTCGCATTCAAGCTTTTGAGAACAATCGTTGGGGCAATGCCCTCCAATTCTTTATAAATCGTCTTATGGCGGGAAAGATCGGCAATAATAAGGTCAGGCTGAAGCATGCTGATCGCCTCCAGATTTGGCTGGCTGCGTGTTCCTACCGAGGTATATTCAAGTTCCTTGCCTGCAATGTTAACTACATCTTTATTTGAACCGTCATCGGTAATACCGACCGGGGTTACATTCAACGTTAATAAAGCATCAAGGAAGGAAAGCTCAAGAACGACAATTTTCTTTGGAACCTGCTTTAATGCAGTTTCTCCCATCTCATGCTTAATGACATACCCTTGTTCCTCTGCTGCCGTCTTAGCTTCGCTTGTATTCGCAGTTTTAGCAATGCTGTTTCCAGAGCTGGAGCCGCAACCGGCAATAACGGTTATTACGGCCATTATAAGAAGGGTGACAAAGGCTAGTTTGGTTGTCTTAAACTGTGTATTAATCTGCATGTAGTTGTATCTCCCTTATTAACAATAATTATCATTATCATTGACTTAGTAAAAAAAAGGCCTCATATTGAGTCCCAATATTGCAGTCCAGGCCTGTCTTTTGCGAAACCCTTCATAATATGGCTCCATAGCTCTTTTGCCTGCGGGTCGAATTGGCCGAACACCGTATCGAACTGGGCTTGTTGTGCTGCCATTAATTCGTCGAACAATTGCTGACCATTCTCGGTTAAAAACAATCGTTTGCTTCGTTTGTCCTTCTCATCGGGCATATCAACAACGTAATTCCGCTGTTTCAGCTCACGCAATGGATGATGAAGAGCTTGCTTCGATACTTCAAGCGCGTGGAACAGTTCATTTACATTTAAGCCGGGCATGCTGCCTATAAAAAACAGAATACGATGATGTCCACGATTAATCTGATACGCTTCAACGATTTCTTCCGGAATCTCGATAATACTTCTGTAGGCAAAGTAAAACAACGCGATTTGCTTGCTCAAATCCGTTCCATAATTGTTAACTGTCAAATTCATGTTCCCCCTTTCAATTGCTTATTTTATGTCACCTTAAAAAATAAGTCAATTATGTTGACTTATTTTTTTGCGAAAAATGATCTAATGAATAAAAATAGAGCCAAGCCATTGCCAGTCCGCATAAATGTCCAAGTTCCCTCATACACATGAATCAGATGGCAAAACATTGTGAAGAGGGGTTGATTTTAATGCGTCGCATGACATGGGCCGCGGCAATGATATTATGTTTTTCACTCGTATTGGCTGCCTGCGGGACGAAGGATGCCGAGTCCGTGGTGAAGGATCTGGACAAGGTAGTAAATGGGCTTGAGAGCTATCAAGGAAGCGGGACAATGACACTGCATACGGGCCAACAGCCGCTTACCTACAAGGTTGAAGTTTCTTACCAGAAGCCGCAATATTACCGCATCAAGCTGACTAATGAAGAAAAAGACATTACTCAAATTGTACTGCGCAATGACGATGGCGTTTTCGTCCTCACGCCACGCCTCAATAAAGTATTCCGTTTCCAAAGCGATTGGCCGCAAAATCAAGGCCAGGTTTATTTGTACCAGACGCTCGTGCAGAGCATTTTGCTGGATAACTCGCGCCAATTTGCTTCTGAGGAAAGTGCCTACGTCTTCGACGTTATGGCTAATTACAATAATGGATCATTGGCGCGGCAAAAGATTTGGCTCGACAAGTCAAGCTATAAGCCAGTCCATGTTGAGGTCAGCGATGCCAATGCTGCGCTAATGGTCGAGGTGCAGTTCAATACGTTTGAATTTGGCTCCAAATTTGATAAAAGCGTATTCGAAACAGAGGCTAATATGAAGTCGACCCCATCGAGCAGCGGCACAGGCGAGCAAGCAACTTCGGCAATGCCGGAGGACAATGCCAATAACAATGGCACGGACAATAATCAGGCATCTGGCCCAGACAATAATGCAGGCGGGCAGAGCGAAGTGGACAGCAGCACAGGCATCTCTGGCAATGCCAATACGGATGGCAATTCGGAGCAAAACAACGGCACCGATCAAAATGCGAGTACAAATCAAAATACAGACGGCAGCTCAAATGCAAATGAAGAGGCTAATGAGACAAGCGCGCTGCCGGATGATGGCGTGTTCCTGACAATGGCTCCGACGTATTTGCCGGATGGTGTCGTTTGGAAAGACAGCAGTGATGTGGAGTTCGCTGGAAATCCTGGCCAACTGACTCGTTACACAGGCGTTTACGACTTCTCGCTCATTCAGACACAGCCTCACGATCAAGCAGCCTCGCTAGTCCCAGGCACCTTGGTGGATCTTGGCTTTACGTGGGGAGAGCTCACCTCGGGAACCGAGCAGCAAACGCTCAGCTGGACTTATGAAGGCGATCAGTTCAGGCTGACAAGCGCCACGCTGCCAGAAACCGAAATGATCAAAATTGCCCAATCCGTGCAATCGGGCGTCGATAAATAGGAAGAACCCTGAATTTCCAAGACGTGCTAATCAAATCCGGCAGTCATTTCATTGACAGTCCTCACGGCAACGTATAACATTAATACTATTGATGTTTACTGGCCTTCATGTATGGGGCTGCCGGATAAGGAGAAGGTGAACGACTTGGAGGGGTATTATCGCCCAACACGGGTAGAAATTTCTTTGGATGCGCTGCGCCGCAATTTGAGCGTGTTTCGAGCGCATATGGGCGAGGGCGTACGCCTGATGGCTTCTGTGAAAGCCAATGCTTATGGCCATGGAGCGGTGGAAATTGCACGGGAAGCTGCGAGCAGCGGAGTAGATTATTTAGGGGTCGCTTTTCTGGATGAAGCATTGGAGCTGAGACGGGCAGGCATTTCCATCCCTATATTGGTGCTTGGCTATGTTGCAGCAGATGCGCTGTGGCTGGCAAGAAAACATGATATTACGATAGCCTTGTTTCGCGAGGATGTATTAGAGGCAGCGTCCAAGCTGCCAGCTCCGGATGAGGATCATTTTAATAA
Organism: Paenibacillus sp. BIHB 4019; assembly: GCF_002741035.1. Classification (NCBI taxonomy): domain Bacteria; kingdom Bacillati; phylum Bacillota; class Bacilli; order Caryophanales; family Paenibacillaceae; genus Paenibacillus; species Paenibacillus sp. BIHB 4019. The sequence goes on from NZ_CP016808.1 coordinate 3,554,638, forward strand.
TAAGCTAAAGGTTCATATTAAAGTAGATTCCGGCATGGGACGGCTTGGGCTCATTGGAGCGGATGCGGCTATCCCTTTTATTGAAAAGGCGCTTTCCGTTCCCCAGCTCGAGGTCGAAGGGTTGTTTACCCACTACGCCCGTGCGGATGAGCATGACAAAAGCTATACGATTTTGCAGCATGAGCGTTTTCAGGAAGTCGTTCGTTATGTGTTGCAGCAGAAGCTGCCGATTCCGATCATTCATGCGGCCAACAGCGCTGCAGGCATGGATACGCCGGAGCTTGCAGGCAATATGCTGCGGCTAGGCATTAGTATGTATGGCCTTTACCCTTCGGATGAGGTGCGTCATGATGAGCTGCAGCTGGAGCCTGTATTGTCGCTTAAGACAGAAATCGTCATGGTGAAAAATGCACCTTCTGGCTGGGGCATCAGCTACGGCACTCGTTATGTGACGCAGGGCGAGGAGCGGATTGGCACGCTCCCGATTGGCTATGCCGATGGTTTTAGCCGGATGCTGACAGGCAAAGCGCAAGCGCTCGTTCGTGGCGTAAAGGTCCCTGTCCGCGGGACGATCTGTATGGATCAGTGCATGATTGCGCTTGATGCGGCGGCGACGGAAGCTGGAGAAGCCGTAGAGCAAGGCGAAGAGGTTGTACTCATTGGCGAGCAGGGCAATGCGCGGATTTCTGCAGAAGAGGTTGCGAAGCAGCTCGATACGATTAATTATGAGGTTACCTGCATGCTGGCCGCTCGTGTACCGCGTGTCTATTTTAAGGATGGAAAGGCGCTATCCGTCGTAAATCCTTTAATTTGACAGCATGAGCGTTCGGGAAAAATTTCAAATGCCATTTTTACGCAAAAAAAGAGGGATTTCACCATTTGTCTCGAATTAATGCTAGGTCGGGTTTAAAGACGCTAAAGTACGTCATGTTCGTACAGCATATTTGATATATCGCTGACATAGATATGTTGAAGTATAGAGGGGCCTTATTATTGCAATAATGTGTATTAAAGGTTGTGGAAAAGTTTTGGAGGTGCTTGTTCGGTGGCCAATGTGCAGAACACCAAGAGGATCATGATTAGCTTGCCGGATCATTTACTGGAGGAGGTTGACGGTATCGTAGCTAAGGAGAACTCTAACCGCAGTGAATTTATTAGGCAGGCTATGAAGCTGTACCTTGTGGAAAGAAAGAAACGGCAAATCCGCGAGTCCATGCAGCGTGGGTATCTGGAGATGGCGAAAATCAACTTGAACATGGCCTCGGAAGCTTTTCAAGCGGAGGTAGAGGCTGATCACACGCTCGGCCGTCTTGTAAGCGGGGTGTAGAGCTTGATCGTAAAACGTGGAGACGTGTTCTTTGCTGATCTGTCACCTGTCGTCGGATCGGAGCAGGGAGGAGTGCGGCCTGTTCTTGTCATTCAGAATGATATCGGCAACCGGTTTAGTCCGACCGTCATTGTGGCGGCCATTACCGCGCAGATTCAGAAGGCGAAGCTCCCTACACATGTAGAAATGAACGCGGCTGCACATGGCTTTGACCGGGATTCCGTCGTTCTGCTTGAGCAGATTCGAACGATCGACAAACAGCGGCTGACCGACAAAATTACGCATTTGGACGATGAAACGATGCGTAAGGTCGATGATGCGCTATTGATTAGTGTAGGCCTGATTGATTTTTAAAAATATAAGCATTTATAAGTTTCACACTTATAATGGGCTTATATTTCTCGGAATGAAACGTGCCGCGCCGCCAGAGGATGGCGACAGCCACGGGCTAAATCCTGTGTAAATGCGCTTTTTTATAGCATCCGTTGATGCTGTAGGGGAGCGCATTTGTGCATGAACGGCGTTTGAAAATTTATTATAAAAAAAGATGGACAAGAAATGTATCCTTTGCTATTATGTGGTTAATCAAGAAACAAACCAATAACATATGAGCAATATTTAGCGAAGAACGCTAGTAGTTAAGCCTTTTACAGGCTGCTGCTGCGTTCTTTTTTTGTTGTCTGCTAATGGCTCGGAAGGGGGAAGGAATGAATAGAAGAAGGAATATTTGGATCAGTGTGCTGGCTGCGCTGTTGTCGGGTGCGCTTGTATACGGCCTGTTCCAGATTCAGCAGCTGCAATTGCAGCGTCAAGAAATGGTTGCTGTCGTCGTGCCCAAGCGTTTTATTATGGCTGGCGCAACTTTGCTGGCAGAGGATCTCGCTTACCGGTATGTACCGAAAGCCGCTTACGACAATGGGATGCTGCTGGATGCTGCCACTGCTGCGGGAATGGAGACGATTGTACCGCTCGGCAAGCAGGAACCGATTCTCGGTTGGAAAATCGACCGCTTTCACCTGCTGCCGGGCAGCGGCGAGTCGACCTTCCAAATTCCGCGCGATTATGTACGCTCCATCTCTAACGGCATTCGCGCAGGGGATAAGGTGGTGCTGTATTTATCCGGTGAAGGAGAAAGTGCCGGGCGCCTGTTTGATCAGGCAATTACAGTAGCGTCGGTCAAATCCTCAGGCAATGTTGAAATTGATAATATGGACGATCCGAATCTGCTCTCCTTAGCGGACGGGGATAAGGAAAAGATGTACGCCTCCCGGCGTGAGGCCAATGGCATGATCGATTACATAAACCTCAATCTGACCGAGAGGCAGTGGCTTGCAGTTGATGGCTATTGCAAGGATGGAAGCCAAAAGCTTGTCATTGCTTTCAGTCCGGAATCGCTCAATGTTGTAGATGAAATGAAGGAGGAGCAGCCTTGATGGAGCAGCGAATACCGCTCATTGCCTTTGTGGGAACGACGCCTAATATTGGGACGACGACAGCGGCTTTTGCGGCTGCATACCGAATGGCCGAAGCCAGCGGCCTGCATGTCGGCTATTTATGCCTGCATCTTAAGAGCGCGAAGCTCCATCGCTACCTCGGCATCAAGGAGCCGCAAAGCACGCTCGACAAGCTGCGGCCTGAGCTGCAATCAGGCTCGCTGACACCGGGAAGATTGAAGAGTGCTATGCATGTGGTTGAAGGAAGAGAGAATTTGCGAGTGCTGTTCGGCAATGTTGTGCGTGATCAGGCCGAATTTTTTACGCCTGAAGAGGCCGAGCATTTGATCCATATTGCAGGGCAAACCTTTGAGGTGCTTTTTATGGATGTCAGCGCTTATTGGGATAATGCAGCTACCGTTTGTGCATTGCGGCTGGCGAGTACGCGAATTGTAGTCACGACCGGTGCGCTTTCCCATTTTCAGGAGGATGGAAGACGCTGGATCACACAAATTTCTCCGTTATTCGGCCTGACAGCTGATCAATACAATACCGTTATTATAGAGCCCCCATGGGGCAGAGGAGGCTATCGAATGAAAGATATTTGCAAGGAAATGGGTACGGTGAAGCTAGGTGAAATGCAAATGACGAAGGATACATTTATCCATATGGACAGCGGCAAGCTTGGTCAATGGCTGGGGGAAGATCAGTTGGGCAGGACTGCAATGAAAAAACCATCGCAGCAGTTAATGCAGCGATATGGCATTCGGACTATAGCTCCTGCTTTTAAGCTGCAGCCTTGGTATCGCAAGCTGCTCTCGCATCGCAATGAGGCCCGCTCTTGAAGGCGGGGGACAGCCGGTTTTCTCCTTTTGATTATTCAGCCCAGTTGAGAGTGGGGGCGACTGGAAGCAAGGAAGGAGAGGGCGAAGACGCGCACCTGCCAGATTCGTCACATGAAGCGGATTTTGACAGGCTCGCTGATGAGATGAAAGCTTTTTTGGCAGCGCCGCGTGGGCTGAATGATGAGGAGCGAAGGCAGTATAATGAGACGCTGAATCGTGCTGTTCTTGGGTTTATGCCAGAGCGGGAACAGATTTATGCAGTTATTAATGATCGGCTGCGGCGACTGCGCATTCATAATCAAGATGGTGATCATCATCCCTATCAAACGCTTGCTGAGGCCTTGTTCGCTGAGGTTATTGGGCTGAATGTGCTTGAACTCATTTTGCAGCATAAGGATGGGCTGGAGGAGGTGCAGGTCGTAGGCACGCAAATTTATGAGGTTCGCAGTGGCGAGGCTGTTATGTCGAAGCATCAATTTGCAAGCGTTCGCGATGTTGAGCGTATTCAGAGCAACTTGGTGCTGTATAACAATGATCGGTTTACCCCGCGAAAGCGCTGGGCGGAGGTCATGCTGAGCGACGGCTCGCGCGTCACGATGACGGGATTCGGTTTCACCTCGAAGCCGACGCTGACAATTCGCTTTTTTACAGTTAAAAGCTTTGGCCTGCCTGTACTTTGCGAGCCGGAATACGCAACGATAAGTCATGCGATGCTTGCCATGCTGCAAGCTGTGCTGCATGCGAGATTCAATCTTATTATTATTGGGCCGACGAATTCCGGCAAAACCCATTTCATGAAGGCGCTAATTGCAAGCCTGCCTGATGAGGAGCGGATCATTACCATTGAAGGGCGCTTCGAAATGATGCTCGGAAGAGACTTTCCAGCGAAAAATATCGTCGAATATGAAGCCGACGAGGACGACCCCCAGCACCAGGCCAGCCGGGCGTTTAAATTGGCCCTTAGGCAATCTCCTCAGCGCATCGTGCATGCGGAGATTCGGGACAGCGATGCGAACATTTATGTGAGAGCCTGCACGAGAGGACATTCCGGCAGCATGACAACCGTGCATGCGAATGCGCTGGAGGATGTGCCGGAGACGATCACCGATATGTGCATGCTGGATGGGCGCGGCATGAATCCGGAACGACTGACCAAACGGATAGCCGAATATGTGGTGGAGATTGGAATTGAAATGCGCAACATTAGAGGGCGGCGCGTCGTATCGCGCCTTGCTGAAATAGGCTGGGCGGACAACGAGGTGAAAGTGCGGGATTGGGCCGTTTATGATGAAGCGCTGGAGCAGTGGCAATATCCGCAGAGGCCTTCGCAGCGAGCTATGAAGAAGCTGGCGAGGGGAGGTTTGTTTTTTGACTAGGCTGTATGTAATTGGAGGCGGTGTACTGCTATTTTTGTTCCTGTTTATTATGGTTGCTGTTTTGCTTATCTTGTGGATGGAGAGGCATGAGCGGTTAGCTAGACTAGCCTATCGGCAGCGAGGGCGCTTCCGCCACCTTCTGGAGCAGCGACTGCAGCGGATGGACAAGCTCTATCGTCCGCTTGCCGATTTATTAGAGGCGCTCCAGATCAAGCTGCAGCCATTGGCATTTTTATGCTTGTCGGGCCTGCTGCTGCTGATTGGGCTGGCCGCTGGCGGATTGTTTTTTCAGACGATAAAAGGCACCTTGTTGTTCGGGTTTGTACTGGGCTGCTTGCCATATACAGTGCTGCGAGCGCTGCTCGTCCAGCGTCAAATGCAGACACAGGTCGAATTTTTGCCCGCCATTGAGCTGTTTTATCAGTGTTATTTGGTGAACGGCGGGGTGCAGGTGAGGGCAGCGCTGCAGCGAACGGTTGATGAAAGGAGGCTGCTCGGCCCGATGAAAGCCGTTTTTGAGCAACTATATCGCAATTTGTCTGTCCGTGGTGATGATGAAGCGAGTTTGCGGATTTTTGTTGCATCGCTTGGGCATACGTGGGCGGATTACTTCGCTAATATTTTGCGCGTTGCTCTTGCCGAAGGCGTGCCGATGGCAGATGGCCTCAAAGATTTGCTGACGGATATGCGCAATGCGCGGCGGGCGAATGAACAGGAACGGAATCGGCTGCTGGAAATCCGCATTGCCAATTTTACGCCGGTGCTGTTTTTGGCTTTATTTATTGGCATCAATATGCATTATAACGAGCAGAATGCCTACTATTATTACGTTCTGGACGCGAAGGGCAGAGATATGCTTTTAAATGCGCTGCTGCTCATATTTGGCTCCTTTTTAATGGGACTATGGCTATCTCGAAAAAAAATGTAAGCTGCTGTGCATTACGTATATGCAGGCAGGAAAGGAGGCGAGGCTGCGATGCATCATTGGGTCGAAATCGGCGTGCGTACTGGAGCAATTGCGGCCCAGTTTGTATTCGGATTTATTGCAGTGGCCGCTATGCTCAGGCTGCTGCCGCAGAAGAAGCCGCGCTGGCTGCATCTCACCGGAATCAAATGGCGGTCAAGAAAAATACCGGATGGATGGCTTAGCAAGCTTAAGCTCTCAAGGGAACAACAATCCTATGTCGACCGGGAAATGCTGCTCGCCGGATGCGGAGTGGAAGTAGACCCCGGTTGGTACGTAGCTGCTCGCAAATTGCTGCTTATTGTATGGCTAATAAGCATTTCTATCTGTTTAACTGTAAGTGCGGGTCAGGGCCAGGACAGCATAATGGCCTATTTAACCGCATTGCTCGTTTTTTGCTGGATTTTGCTGCTTTGGGATTTGCCATGGCTGCGGCTGCTGCGCAAGCTTCGATCGGAACGCATGACTAAGGAAATTTATGTAATGAGCAATCAATTGCTTTATTTGGCTGATTCGTCGCTGCATATTCATACGAAGATGACCCGCTGCATCCCGTATACAAGAACGCTTCGCAGCGATTTGGAGCGATTGCTGGCGGAATGGTATCACGATGCCGAACAGGCATTGCGCCAATTCAAGCTCAGAATGGGAACGGATGACGGGATGAGCTTTGTAGAGACCATTGATTCGCTTCGCATCGATGACAGCGAGGAGTATTATATGCTTTTGCGTGACCGCATTCAGGAGTATAAGGAGAAGCTGGAGCTTGCCAAAGACAGCCGCAAGGAGACAGCGTCGTATTTGCTCTTTATGCTTGCGGGAGTTCCTATTTTATATACGTTTCAAGTTTTTATTTATCCATGGGTGATGGAGGGGCAGAAGCTGTTCGCATCATTGGGCTGAGGATTATAAATATCCAACTTGCAAAAGGAGGTGAATTCGCAATGCGCAATATTTTAATGACCGTTATGCTGTTAGTTGTCGTTATTTTGCTTTTCAACGGCATTATTGCTAAGGATACGACTGGCACCAGCAGCCAAATCCAATCGCAAGGAGACGCTACCAATGAAAAAATCAGCAAGCTGCTGCAGTAGGGTTTATGGCCAGCGTTAGCGGCAAGGAGAGGGGGAAGGCGATGAGGAGCCTGCTGGCAGCCATTTTGCTGCTTGTGACGATCGTTATGATTTACTCTGGAGCTGCAGAAGGGGATCAAGGAATGAAAAAACAGCTCGAACGCTCCGGTGATGCCACAAGCAGCTATATAAGGACGATGAGCCCATGAAGAGCATTTTAGTATTTGTGCTGTTCTCAACGATTTTATGCTGGCTGATGTTCTCGCCTATTTATAAACATGTGCTGATTGTGCGCCAGGCTGTACTGCAGCAGGAGGTTGATTATTTGCTGGAAATCGGGGCGAGCGGCAAGTATGGCTACATCAGTCCAGAGATGCTTGAACAGTCGCGGCAGCGGCTGGCGAAGTTCGGAATGAAGCCGGAAGCGCTGATTTTTGAAGTAGGGTCCGATAATGGCGAGCAGGCAACGAATTCGGCTATGCCCTTGCTGCGAGGAACAGGATTGATCGTTCTGCTTAGCTATCCTTATGAGGGGCTGTTTCAATTGGATCGCTTAATCGGCGTGGAGCCGCCTCATGAGAATGGCAGGCTTCGCGCTACAGGCATCAAAATGAGCGAATATGTACCTTGAAAGAAGACAATTGCAGCCCTATTTGGGCGCATGTAAAGCTGAATAACCAAATAAGTGAACAGGCGATAGGGAGTTATGCTATGTATAAGCTGACGATCATTGTGCTGATGATGACAATCTGGCTCATGCTGCACGTTATGCAAACAGATGAGGAAATTGCGATGAAGACGCTTTTCCAGGGCAAGCATGCGTTAAACCGCGCCGTTCATGCGGCTGCGCAGCAGATCGATAAAACTGCGCTAGGAGACGGTGTCGTCCGCATAGATCCAGTGGCAGCCGAAGCGGCAGCAAGCCGTTATTTACAAGGCAATCTGCAGCTTGATGCAGCAGGGCAGCCGCTCGGCAGCTCCTTCCTGCACGATCCGGTTAAAGTTTTAGCTTTCGAGGTTATTAACGGGGAGCATACTTTTCCTTATCAATACGTAAATTCGCAATACAGCTATGAAGCTACGCTGCGCCGACCAGGTGTTGTCATGATCATTAAGGTTATGAACCCAAGGGTGTTCACAGCGCTTGAGCCAATTGAATGGACGATTAAAAGCGTATCCGAGCTGACTTTTGATTTTTGAACATATAAAGGGAGAGGTTGATCATAAAACTGCTTGCGGCAGTTGCCTTGCAGTTGACTGCCATTTGTAAAATTGTTCTAATGAAGGGGAGGGATAAATGATTTTGGGAGTTGAGCACAACGATGGATAAGACGACGATAACGAGAGACATACCGGATGACTTGGTTCAGGAGCGCATAAGCAAGCTTCAGTTGGAGATGGGCAAGAAGGCGATTGACGGCATGCTGCTCACGCAAAATATAGATTTGTATTATTACACAGGCTCGATGCAAAATGGTTACGCTTTTGTTCCTGCCGAAGGCGCGCCCGTGTTTTTCGTCAAACGCAGTCTGGAGCGTGCAAGACTGGAAACGCTGGTTGCTGTGGAGCCATTAGGCTCATTCCGACAATTCGGCCAAACGCTTGCGGAGCGTTTTCCGCAATTGTTTAAGGCAGGAGCTTCTGCTACTGTGGCTGTAGATCTTGATGTGCTTCCAGCACAAACGTATTTAAAGCTTAACCAGCTGCTGCAATCGGCAGGTGCAGGCGAACTAGTTGATGGTTCTGCCCTTATCAGAGGACAGCGGATGATTAAATCGCCTTGGGAAATCAAGCGAATTGAAGCAGCGGCGCAGGCTGTGGATGAGGCGTTAGGCGAAGCTTTGAATGTGTTGAAAGAGGGCATTACAGAGCTAGCCTGGATAGCCAGAGTGGAATATGAGCTTCGGCTCCGCGGGCATATCGGCTTGATGCGCATGCGCGGCTACAATCAGGAGGTAGCGACAGGGATGGTGACGTCAGGAGCTGCCGCAGCGGTACCTACTTATTTTGACGGTCCGGCAGGCGGACTTGGTTTAGGGGCTGCTTCTCCGCAAAGCGTCAGCCGCAAAGTTATCGGACGCAATGAACCGATACTCATTGATGTGGGCTGCTGTATTGACGGCTACATTATTGATCAGACGCGTACTGCGGTTATTGGAGAGCTTACAGAGCAGCTTGCTCATGCTTACCGAACTTCGGAGGAAATGATGCGCGCAGCGGAAAAAGGGATGGTTACCGGGACGCTATGCTCAGGACTTTATCTCGCTTCGCTTGATCAAGCGGCCGCTGCGGGGCTTTCTGCGCATTATATGGGGTATGGCCTTGATCAAGCAAAGTTTCTTGGACATGGAATTGGCCTTGAAATAGATGAATGGCCTGTACTGGCCCGCGGCTTCGATCTGCCGCTCGCTCCCGGGATGGTGCTTGCAGTTGAGCCGAAATTTACTTTTCCCGGCCAGGGAGTTGTTGGGGTAGAGAACAGCTATGTCATTACAGATGGAGCTCCTCGCCAGCTTACACGAACGAAAGAGCAGCTAATTGTATTGCCATAGGGGGACTAGAAATGAATCGGGCTTTAACGCAGAGGGTCGATAAGGATTACGTAAAATTAATCCGAATTGAGGCGGCAATTGCAGCGGCAATTGGTTTCTTAATTGTATTTGGTTATGGGATATTGGCTCTATCGAAAGAGTGGACGCTTATTCCGTTATGGATCGGACTTGGGGCCGTTGCGGTTTATAGCGTGTTGGATATTTGGGTAGTGCCAAGCATTCGCTACCGCCGATTCCAATACGAATTGTTTGCGGAAGAGCTTGAGCTGCAATACGGGCTAATCATTATTAAAAATGTGCTCGTTCCCATGGTTCGTGTCCAGCATGTAGAGCTTGAAAGCGGACCGCTTATGCGAAAGTTTAAGCTGGCGAGCGTAGCAGTTGTAACGGCAGCCACGATTCATCGCATTAAGGGGCTCAAATTGGAGAAAGCCGAGGAGCTGAAACGCAAAATCGGACAGCTTGCGAAAGTGGATGATCAGCATGAATAATCCACGAAGACTGCACAAAGTATTTATTATTTTTACGCTGTTCCAGTTTGTTAAAGGACTATTGCCGCTTATTATTATAACTCTGCTTAGAAAATCGGGATTTCTTGGGCTGGAGTGGTATTGGTATGCAGGAGCTGTGGGGTTGATTTTTCTTGCTTTGTTTTTTGGCTTTCTAGAATGGCGAACCTTCACCTATACACCGGAAGCAGATCGCATCGTCATTCGAAAAGGCGTATTATTCAAGGATGAGAAGACTATTTATTATGGACGCATACACTCGGTCAATGTGGAGCAGCCGTTCTTGCAGAGGATACTTGGTGTAGCGGAGCTCAAAATTGAAACGCCGGGTGGTGGGAAGAAAGCAGATGGCATATTGCCAGCGCTCACTGTACGCGATGCAGAGCAGCTTCGCCAGCAACTGCTGACCCATCAGCACGAAACGGTATTAAGGGCCGCTCATCAGGCAGGCGATAGCAATCGCGTGATCAGGCTGGATAAAGATGCCGATACCTCAATGCATGGAGCCAGTGCAGTACCGATAGATGGTGCCCATGGCATTTCAGCCAGCAGCGAGTTTAGCGGCTTGAACCATAGCGCGAACGGCCTCTCTGAACTAGAAACAGGAGCAAGGCAAACTTTTAACGATCAAGACAGCGCATATTTTCGCCTGACAAACGGACAGCTGCTGCTGGCAGCAGCCACTTCTATGAATTTAGGTCTTGCGCTTGCCTTTATTGCGGGTATTTATTCTTTTGCTGATGATTTTCTGGAGAAATTTGCTCCAATGCGAATATTTGAAAGGCTGTATGCGGAATCGAAAAGCCTGGTGCCCGGCTATGTCGTCATCGGCATTGCTGTCGCCGCAATTTGCGCATTGGCAGCGGCTTGGGCACTATCCATCATTTTGTACATTATTAAATACAGCGGATTCGCTGTTCATCGCGAAGGTAAGCGAATATCGGTATCATACGGCATGCTGGACAAAAAAGCCTATCTATTTGATCCGAACAAGGTACAATCCGTCCTCATTGAGGAGGGGATTTTCCGGCAAATGATAGGTTATGCCCAAATTAAGCTTCAAGTTGTCTCGTCTGACAAAAACGAACAGCTCATGCTTCATCCTTTTGTGCCAGTAAGGGAGCTGGCCCATGTGATTAGCCATTTTGTGCCTCAGATGAAGCTAATGGAGGTAGATGCCCACGCCCCTAAGCGGGCATTGCTTTATTACATGCGCATCGAGCTTGCTGTCGCTCTTCTCCTCTGCGGTGCCGCATTCGGATTCTGGGGTACAGCCGCCCTGTGGTCGCTGATGCTTATTCCGATTGTTTACTTATGGAGACGGGCTTGCCATAAAGCTGCTGGAGTAAGACTGGAAAACGGTCAATTAACACTGCGCCGGCGTAATTTTGCAAGAATCACCTACCTGGTACGCCGGCCGCAAATTGTCGCCATGAGGGTGAAACGCAGCTGGGGGCAGCAGCGAAAAGGTTTAGTATCTTTAGGCGTGCGTACGATGGGAAATGCGAGTGATTACACTGTAGCTGTTCTTGACCATAACGATGTAGAGCCCATATGGAACTGGTTCAGCAGGGAGCAACGGAAATAATGTGGTGGAAATTAAGCCTATCCTGGCAATGCTTCTGGCTTAATATGTTCGCTCAGGCTCGCTGTCCTTTTTTATAAAACATGCAATAGACAGGCAAATGACCAATTTGTAATTCCTGGCTTAATGCAAAGGCAAACCGGCGATATAAATTTACATTATCGTCGTTTTCTGTGTCCAAAGCTACGCCATGCGAATAATCGTCCGCGAGCGCTGTTTCTAATACATGCAGCAGCAGAGCTTTGCCAATTCCTGTACCTTGAGCATCGGGCTTTACGCCAATCATAATAAGGTAGTGATGCGGCAGGGCAGGTGCAGCGGTGCGGGTGACTCGCATATAGGCATTAAGCTGGCCCAGCGATTTACGGGATATACGCGTTAATAAAGGAAGCAGCCTTCCTAAGAGCAGCAATCCGCCATTTATTTGTTGAAGCTTGCTTTTGTGCGGCGTCTCAATGACGTATGCGCCAAGCAAGCTTTCTTTTTTGTATATCCCCCATATTTCTTCATTTAGAAGGAAGGTTTTATCAAATATAAAAGACAAGAAGGCCTGTGTGCTTTTTCTTGCTCGATTATCGAGCTTTGGATCACCAAAAATATAGATAAATAATGGGTCTTTTGCAAAGGCGCTGCCCATGACAGAAAGGAAGGACTTTTTATCTGACTTGGCAAGCCTGACAACATGGTAAGAATGGCTCATAATTAGCTATCCGAATGCTGTAAGGCTTTGCCATAATGGTCGACAGCGAAGCTAAACAGCACCTTCAGCATGAATAGCAAAAAAATAATGAGCATATAGGGCTCCAAGTGTGGCAGCATAGGCATAACGCCCATTCCTATAGATAAAAGCAGGCCTGCAACGAACAGCTGTGTATGCTTGCCAATCAGAGCATTTACTATGAATGCGCCTACGATTGTGTAGAGCCAAACGCTGACAGCATAAACGACTGCCGTGTCCAGCAACAGCGAAACTGCCACAATATGAACATGGATGGCTATAAATACAGCTCGATTAATTTTCCGGCTTGCATAAAAATTGCTTGTTGAAGCGGTGAAATTAGCGAGACAGCCTGAAAAAATATCGAAAACCAACAATAAAGCCAAAACACTGCGCCAAAATGGCAAGCCTGCTGTAAGCTCAGGAAAACTTACATATAACGCAGCAGTCAACAAACCTCCGAACAGCAAAATGCTTAAAATCGCGATTAAGCTCTGTTTCTCACCCAATACATCATGCAGAAATGAAGGGATTTTTAATGGCTTCAAAGTCGCTCCTCCTAATTATGTAGCATTTATATTAAATCACTACAAAATTATTATAACTGCGAAAAGAATAATCTTCAATAGTTTTATATCCGTATTATTGATTTACTCTAAAACTTCCCCTAAACTAAATAATGAGGTGGAGAAGATGAACGGCTTCGAACGAAGGAAACAGCAAAAACTTGAGCAAATATATAGCGCAGCTTTCCAACTTTTTTTTAATTTTGGCTTCCAGAAGGTTAGCGTGAATGAAATTGCAGATAAGGCGAAAGTCTCGCCAGCAACAATTTATAATTATTTTAAAACCAAAGAGCAGCTCTATTTCGATATGCTTATGGACTGGATGGATAAGCAGTTGGAGCAATATGAGGGAATTCTGGGTTCAGATAGTCCTTTCCCTGAGAAGACGAAAGAAATAATGTTATGCGAGGCCAAAAATTTAAAGTTGCTATCCGAAGATTCCCATCAGGCGGCATTTTCTGGGCAAGCTGAATTCGTAAGCTTAATGGACCGGTATAATGAACGGAAGGTCGTGCCTTTTTTTAAGCGTTTTGTTGCGATGGGCAAGCAGGAGGGCTATATTCATTCTGATATTAGCGAAGAGATGATGATGCTTTATTTTACAATGTTTAAAAATGAGCTCAGCCGGCATTGGGAAGCCCCGGATCAAGTAGGTGGAAACATGCTGAGCCTGGAGCAGCTCGTGGAATTTTTTTTCTACGGACTATCCAGACAAGGGCGAACACCATAATTTGAATCACAGCGAGTGACGCTTCTTCACTTAATGTTTTTGTTGGCTCGCAGCTGGCAAGGGGACACTTTCAATCCCTATTGGACACCGCTACTATTTTTTAGTAGGATAATAGTTATAGGTTAGCGTCCGATAGACAGGAGTGAAGACGATGCTTAGTTTGGGAGCTAAGGTAATTATTATATCTGATCATTTTGAGCAAAATCTTCCCATAGGGGAATATGGTTATATAATTGCTTACGATCGCAATGCCGACAACGTATTTGACTACGTGGTGCGCGTTCCGGCCGCCAATCGCAATTTTTTGCTGCCGGATGAAGATGTGGAGCTTGAGGATGTGTTGCTTCAAGAAGAGGTTGACCGCATCGAACGCGAATCGCTGATCGACTTTGCGCTGGCTACTCATAATGAAGAGCTGTTTATGCGCATAATGAGAGGCGAGGAGGCTGCCCCGGAAGCGGAGCCAGCTGCTGCTGAAGGCCAAAGCCAGAAGGATTTTATAAGGCAGGTTAATTTGAAAGCTTGGATTTAATAAGCTTCTGCGAGATGACCCTTCCGCCAGGTGCGGGGGGGTCATCTGCTGTTAATGGGCATGGCAGAACTAAAGCGTGCTAGCCCTCGTTTGTGCACTTTGTCAAAATGTGATTCTAGGCTATAATAGAAAGAATGATTGCAGGCTTAAGAAGGGGGAGGAACATTCATGAGCATTACGATTAAAGATGTCGAGCATGTTGCGAATTTAGCTCGCCTTGAGCTGTCTGACGAGGAGAAGGATAAATTCACCGAGCAGCTTAATGCGATTTTAAAATATGCGGAAAAGCTGAACTCGCTTGATACGGAAAACGTCGAGCCGACCAGCCATGTGCTGCCGATTACGAATGTGACGCGCGAAGATGTAACGCATGAATCGCTGCCGATTGAGAAGGTGCTGCTCAACGCGCCTGATGAAGAAGACGGCCAGATTAAAGTACCAGCTGTATTGGAATAGTCCGCATGATCTAGCGCGATAGCCATAAATGCTTGCCGCGCTTTTATATTGAAGGGAGGAACATGTTTTGTCACTGTTTGATTTGCGTCTTCAGGATGTACATAACAAGCTGAGCCAAAAGGAGCTTTCCGTCACTGAACTGGTTGATGAATCCTTTGCTCGTATTAAAGCAACAGAAGCTTCCATTCAAGCGTTCCTTACGCTAAATGAAGAGGGAGCACGCCTGCATGCAGCGGAGCTGGACAAGCAGCTTCAAGCAGGAGCTGAACGCGGCTTGCTTTTCGGCCTTCCGGCTGGAATTAAAGATAATATCGTTACCGAAGGCTTGCGCACAACATGTGCCAGCCAGTTTCTAGACAACTACAATCCGATTTATGATGGAACGGTTGTCAGCAAGCTGAAATCGGCGCAATCCGTCACGATCGGCAAGCTGAACATGGATGAGTTCGCGATGGGCGGCTCGAATGAAAATTCCAGCTATTATCCGACGCGCAATCCATGGAATACGGAATATGTACCAGGCGGCTCCAGCGGTGCTTCCGCAGCTTCCGTTGCGGCAGGCCAAGTCTATTTCTCGCTTGGCTCCGATACGGGCGGTTCGATCCGCCAGCCAGCAGCTTATTGCGGCATTGTCGGTCTTAAGCCAACATATGGCCTTGTTTCCCGTTTTGGCCTTGTCGCTTTCGCTTCATCGCTTGACCAGATCGGTCCTTTGACTAAAAATGTTGAGGATTCCGCATTTGTGCTGCAAGCCATTGCTGGCTATGATGCAAAAGATTCTACTTCCGCGAACGTAAGCATTCCTGACTATACGTCTGCCTTGACCGGAGATGTCAAAGGTTTGCGCATTGCAGTACCGAAGGAATATTTGGGAGAAGGCGTTGATCCAAAGGTTAAGGAAGCGGTTTTGAATGCACTGAAGGTGTATGAGAGCCTTGGCGCAACATGGGAAGAGGTTTCGCTGCCGCATACCGAATATGCTATTGCGGCTTATTATTTGCTTGCGTCTTCTGAAGCTTCATCCAACCTGGCTCGTTTCGACGGCGTTCGTTACGGCGTCCGCGCAGACAACCCGGCGAACCTGATTGATTTGTACCGCAAATCGCGCAGCGAAGGCTTCGGTCCAGAAGTTAAGCGCCGTATTATGCTGGGAACGTATGCGCTTAGCTCCGGCTACTATGATGCGTATTATTTGAAAGCGCAAAAAGTGCGCACGCTCATTAAACAGGATTTTGACCAAGTATTTGAAAAATACGATGTCGTCATCGGACCAACTGCCCCAACAGCAGCATTCAAGCTCGGCGAGCAGGTCGGCGATCCGCTGACGATGTATTTGAACGATATTTGCACGATTCCGGTCAGCCTTGCAGGCGTTCCGGCGATCAGCATTCCTTGCGGCCAAGCGGAAGGCTTGCCAATCGGATTGCAAATTATCGGCAAAGCCTTCGACGAGTCGACGGTTCTGCGCGCGGCCCATGCCTTCGAGCAAAATACCGAATTCCATAAGCTGCGTCCGCAGCTCTAATATATTCAACCTTATGGGGCTGACCTGCAGATTTTGCTTGTAAGGGTATTTTACAGGTTTAGCCTGATAGGTTTTGCCTTGTAAGTTTTCTTATTTAGGTTGTCTTATGTAGGTTTTACCTTGCTATAAAAGCTAGCTTGCGACGCGATATTTACTTTTTTTGCTGCCATAGAAGCTAGATGATAAAGGCAAGCGGAGTGAAGAGGTTGAACTAAAGATTGGGCAACAGCGATTGAAAGTCAACCTTTTCACGCAGCGCAGCATCTTTTTCATCATGCTTTATGCCACCGAAGTAAACTCGCCCAGCAAAATTCTAAGGAGGATTAACGATGTCTGAAGCGACTCAATATGAAACGGTAGTCGGGCTGGAGGTGCACGTTGAGCTGCACACCAACAGCAAGATTTTTTGCGGCTGCTCCACCGCTTTCGGAGCTCCGCCTAATACGCATACCTGCCCGGTCTGCCTCGGTCATCCCGGCGTGCTGCCGGTGCTGAACAAGCAGGCGGTTGAATACGCAATGAAGGCGGCGATGGCGCTCAATTGCACAATTGCCGATGTCAGCAAATTTGACCGTAAAAACTATTTTTATCCCGATTCGCCTAAAGCTTATCAAATTTCGCAATTTGATCAGCCTATCGGCGAGCACGGCTGGATCGATATTGAAGTAAACGGCGTTACGAAACGAATTGGCATTACCCGTCTGCACTTGGAAGAGGATGCAGGCAAGCTGACTCACGTTGATGGAGGTTATGCCTCGCTCGTTGACTTTAACCGTGTCGGCACGCCGCTCGTTGAAATTGTTTCCGAGCCGGACATTCGTACACCTGAGGAAGCGAAAGCTTATTTAGAGAAGCTGAAAGCGATTATGCTTTACTGCGAAGTATCGGATGTGAAAATGGAAGAGGGCAGCTTGCGCTGTGACGCAAACATTAGCCTTCGTCCTTATGGACAAGAGAAGCTTGGCACTCGCGCTGAGCTGAAAAACATGAACTCCTTCCGCGGTGTTCAGCGCGGTCTTGAATATGAGCAATGGCGTCAGGCCGAGGTGCTGAACGGCGGAGATAAGGTTGTTCAAGAAACTCGCCGCTGGGATGAGGCGCAGGGCAAAACGATTTCAATGCGCGGCAAGGAAGAGTCGCATGACTATCGTTATTTCCCGGACCCTGACTTGGTTCGCCTCTATATCGACGAAGAGTGGAAAGAACGCGTCAAAGCGTCGATTCCTGAGCTTCCAGATGCACGTAAAGCCCGCTATACAAGCGATTACGGCTTGCCTTCCTATGATGCTGATGTTATTACGGCATCTAAGAAAATGGCAGACTTTTTCGAAGCAAGCTTGTCCTATACGAAGGATGCGAAAGCTGTATCCAACTGGATTATGGGCGATTTGCTCGGGTATTTGAACTCGAACAGCCTGGAGCTGTCCGATGTGAAAATTACCGGGCAAGGGCTTGGAGAAATGATCGGGTTGCTGGAGAAAGGCACGATCAGCAGTAAAATCGCCAAAACCGTCTTCAAGGAAATGCTGGAATCCGGCAAGCTGCCGCAGCAAATCGTAGAAGAGCAGGGCCTTGTACAAATTAGCGATGAGGGGGCAATTATTGCCATCGTCGATAAAGTTATTGAATCGAACCCGCAATCGGTCGAAGATTTCCGGGCTGGCAAAGAGAAGGCAATCGGCTTCTTGGTCGGCCAAATTATGAAAGAAACAAAAGGCAAGGCGAATCCGGCAATGGTTAATAAAATGCTGCTGGAGCGTCTGCAGCAAGCTTAAATAAGCATAATCAACCTGCCCGTTGATTGATGCCAATTATGCAAGAGCTGTCCACTAGCTGGACGGCTCTTTTTTTGCATTTTAAAGCAAAAGTCTTGCCAGGCGGGCATCTATGGTACAATAATAAGCAATAAACTTGCACATACGGAGGACATGTTTTGCAGGAGCATGGGATGAAAACGGGACGTAGGAAAAGTCGACTGCTTACGGTGCTGCTGGCCTTTCTATGGCCGGGAGCGGGACATTTATATACAGGGGAATATACGAGAGGGCTGCTGCTTGCCGCTGGTATTTTGCTTGATGGCGGGACCATTGTCCGTCTGGCGGATGCCGATGGCGCGAAGCATTTGCTGCTTATTGTTTACTTAGGGCTTGCGCTGCCTGTATTTTATTTTATTAGCGTCTACGATGCGCTGCAAAGTTTGGATCGGCGAACGGAAACACAGCCCGGCTTAAAGCTTAGGGATGGCATACTCATAATGGTGGCAGGCATGTTGCTTATGCTGCTGCTGATGCTTAGGCAGCCGACTACGCTGTTCACTTGGTTTGACGATGCGGCGAATTATGCGGTAGGCCCTGTTCTAGGTCTGCTTGCGGTAGGCTTAGTTTTGCGTCAGCGGCTGGCAGCGGTGTTTCGGCTAGGAAGCTTCACCGCTGCATTATTTATTGCAGCTGCTGGCGGATTGCTGTTGTGGGATGAAATACACAGCAGCAATGTTTTTGCGCTCATGCGTTATTGGTGGCCTGCGCTGTTTATATGTTTGGGAGGAGAGCTCGTTGCCTACAGTCTATTGCAGCGGCGGACGCGTAAGCAATTACGGCTTGATTTGATCGGAAGCATGGCAGCGGTTGTCATCGCAGGCTTTGGTTTCTTGGTAACGCAATATGCAGATTTGCCTTTTCGCTGGATTGATCAATATGTCGATTTGAATGGCGCACAGGATTACGGCGAGGAAAAAGGCTTTCATTATCAGAAAGAAGTGCTGGTTGTTCCCATGGAAGAAAAGACGACAGCTATTCAGATTTACAATGTGAATGGCAAAGTGACGCTGCAAAGCGGGAATAATGATTATATCAGTGTAGATACCGAGGTATGGGTTGATATCGATAATCAAGCTGAGGCTGATAAAATGGCCGAAAAAGCGAAGATTGAGGCGTCATCAAGCGGTGAGAAAATTACCTTGCAGGCCAAAAGCAGCAGCTACGGGGACAATGGAACGCGCAAACCGCGTATCAATATTACCGTAACTGTGCCGCGATTGCCGAATGTTCAGGTAGAGGAAATTGCCGAGCCTGACCTTGATCTTGAGTCGGATGATCCAACTGCGCAGGAGAACAATACGCCAAATCCAAGCTCGTCTAATTCGTCTAATAATGTGGAACAAGCCTCTGCTTCAATCGCGACAACAACATCTACTCCCCAGCAGTCGCCACAACAAGTGGAGGAGCAGAAGGATGAACTGCCGATGAGACAGCTTTCTATACTTGTGCATACCGATAATGGGCCGATTAAAATTAAAAACCTCGATGCTCCCGGAGGTGTGGAGCTCTCCAGCGATACAGGCGAAATTTTAGCAGAAGGAATAAATGGCAGCATTCAAGCAAAAGCAAATAATGGAACGATTACGCTTCGTCATATAACGGGTGATGCGAGTATAACCTTATTAAATGGGGCTGTTACCGCAGCATCTATTACAGGTAATGTTTTTGCAGAAGCGACCAATGGGGCTTTGAAGATGACGAGCATTTCCGGAGATATAGAAGCCGATACGAAAAATGGGAAAATCAACATTAATGAAGCGAGCGGCTCCGTTAAGGCTGCAACCTTAAATGGCGGCATCGAGCTGGCGAGCTCGGTAGTCGGCGGTGACTGGGATGTTGATAGCTCCGTAGGGGAAATTAAGCTGACTGTCCCGCAGTATGGCAGTTACACGGTGTATGGATCAGTCACTTTTGGCGCGATTACGACGAATTTGCCGCTCGAAGTGAGCAAAAAAACAGTGCGGGGTACGGTTGGAGACGGGAAATACCGTTTGCAAATTAATGCTAATAACAGTATTGCCATACAGTATGCCGGTGCGGAGCAATAACCGCATTCATTGACAAATCATTTTGAAAACACGTACAATAGCTTTAACTACTAACGAAAGGCGTGAGGGGAATGGGAGCCGTTAATGCAGCATTGCAGCAATTAAAAATGAATGGTGTCCGTATGACCCCGCAGCGTCATGCCATTTTAAGCTTTTTAATGGAATCGATGACTCATCCGACAGCCGATGAAATTTATAAATCACTGTCGCCTAATTTTCCAAGCATGAGCGTGGCGACCATATATAATAACCTACGGTTATTTGTAGAAGCGGGGCTTGTTAAGGAATTGACCTATGGGGATGACTCCAGCCGCTTTGATGCGGATACATCGGAGCACTATCATGCCATTTGCAATGACTGTGGCCAAATTGTTGATTTTGAATACCCGCCGTTGCTTGAGGTGGAGCGTGTCGCATCGCAGGAGACCGGTTTTATCGTGCAAGGGCATCGAATGGAAATTTACGGTTCCTGCTCTACCTGTGCGGCAGCTAAGAAATAACAACGAACATTCAAGAATGAATGAAACCTAACAAAATGATGGCGTGCAGGGAAGCGTTCAACCGCGGATATGCACGCTTTCGTCTTTTATAAAGGAGCGAGATACGCTTGGAAACTATGCTTCGCCGAACTCCTCGTCGCCGCAAGAGCAGTGGGGCTCGGAATATGCTTCTCTTTTTAATCATTATATTGGCAGCAGGCGGGGGTTGGTTTGTATACGACCGCTACATTCCTAATTTTAAACAGACGATTCCCGATTATGGGGTGAAAAATCCAATCGTTGTTCATGGCGAAGTAATGAAGCAAGGTGCCATTATTGAAAATAACGAGGTGAAGCTGCCGCTTCCTGTGCTTCAGCAGGTGCTTGGAGCAGACCAGCCTATACGCTATGAAGCGGATAGCGGATCGATTATTTTGACAACAGCGAATAAGGTGCTGCGTTTGCAGACAAATTCACTGACAGCGACCGTGAACCGCAAGCCGTTTGACTTGACGATTACAGCTGAGGTGCAGGATGATGTCGTTTATATTCCAATAACGCCGATTGAGGAGCTTTATGGCCTGCAGACGGAGTATGCTGCAGATTCAGGCGTTGTCACCTTGCTTCAGTCGGGTGAGGCTATTCAACTGGCAGAAGCGAAGCGGGAAAAAGGAGCGGCCATACGGACAGAGCCTACGATTCGGGCGCCGATTGTGGAGAAGGTTCCACTAGCGGGCAAGCTCAGAGTTTGGGGGGAAAGCGATGGCTGGCTGCTCGTGCAGGGACCGGATGGGCATCCTGGGTATATGGCTAAGGATAATACGGCTCTTGCCAGCATGGAGCAAATTGCGCCTAGCGATAATGAAACGGATTTTGTTGCTTGGAAAGTTACAGGCAGCAAAATCAATCTTACATGGGAAGCTGTATATCAACGCAAGCCAGATCCAGCTACCATTCCGGAAATGCAAGGCGTCAATGTCGTCAGTCCTACCTGGTTTGAGCTTCAGGATGAGGATGGCACAATTAAAGGCAAAGCTGATCCCGTGTATGTAAAATGGGCCAAAGAGCAGAAGATGCAAGTATGGGCGCTTTTCAGCAATGGGTTTGAGCCTGATCGGACGAGCGCGGCGCTTGCGACTGTAGAGACGCGTTTTCATATGATCCAGCAGCTGCTTGCATTTGCCGAGCTTTATCATTTGCAGGGCATTAATGTAGACTTTGAAAATGTTTATACGAAAGATAAGGAAAACCTGGTCCAGTTCGTCCGCGAGCTGACGCCGCTGCTTCATGAAGCGGGTCTAGTCGTATCTATAGATGTGACGCCTAAGTCGAACAGCGAGATGTGGTCTGTTTTTCTCGATCGTAAAGCGCTTGGCAAAGTTGTAGACTATATGATGGTTATGGCTTATGACGAGCATTGGGCGACAAGCCCGGTTGCGGGTTCGGTTGCTTCGCTGCCTTGGACGGAGCAAGCTTTAAAGAGAATATTGGACGAAGATGCTGTTCCTGCGAGCAAGCTTATATTGAGCATGCCGCTATATACCCGAATTTGGACGGAGACCGAAGAGAATGGCGAAACCAAGGTTAGCTCTAAAGCGCTTGGCATGGATAAAGTGAAAGAAATCATTACGCAATACAAGCTGAAGCCTGTGCTCGATAGGGATGCTGGGCAGCATTATGTGGAGTATAAGGAAGAGGAAGCACTGAAACGCATCTGGATTGAGGACGAGCTGTCGATCAAAGCTAGAGTTGCGTTGGTTAAAAAGTACGGGTTAGCTGGAGTAGCAACCTGGCAGCGTACCTTTCAAACGAACGCGATCTGGAAAACGATTGATACCGCATTGAATAAAAAAACGTAAACTGCAATGATAATTCTACAATTTTATTAAAAAGAAGGCTATCGCTGATCACGCGATGGCCTTCTTCTATTCCTAGATATAAATTTACAGATTTCTTCTTCTAGAGCAGCTGCTATTTTAGTGCAAAAAGGACGCTGCCCCTTTTTGGCGGCAACGCCCTTTTAAGCTTATGTAACTTATTTTTAAGAGCAGCGTACTATTCGGAAGGAGCATGCGTGGCTTGCGCCGGATCGAGTGTCAAAATCGTCTTGCAGAACATGCAGCGATCCGTTTTGCCGAGCATTTTCGTCGGGCGATTACATTCGGGACACGTTAGCATCGTTGCACTGGTTGACATCATGCCTGCCCAGAAATAAACGGCAACGCTGACGAGCAAGGAAATCATCCCAATAACCATAAAAATGGCGGCAACGATTTTACCAGCTTGTCCCCAAAGCACGATTCCGGCTGTACCGAGAATCATAACACC